>JAHXHR010000115.1 GCA_025656505.1 Candidatus Thiodiazotropha sp. (ex Epidulcina cf. delphinae)
GTGGGTTTGTCATTTGATACCATCCAAATGGATAACCTCAATACCTCATCTAAATTCCGGGTTCAAGTCCTTTTAAGCCCGATTGCCCTGGCATAGCCGGGGGTTTACCTGAGATTAATTACTTTATATCATACACTTGGAACCTTGCCTGAACCCAAGACTACCCACAAATTTTGCTGACGAGCCAAAAACCTGTTATTGAAATCCACAACACATTTTTTCGCCGATCAATCGCTTAGCGCTGTCACCGCAATCACACCGACAGCGCCAGGAGTGCATTGCCATAATACACTTCCGCCGCATCCTTGCGTACACCGGTGAATGCCTCGCCGGTGTACTGCGACCCTTGGTCGGTGTTGAAGATCTCCGGGCGACCATGGCGGCGCAGGGCGCTCTCCAGGGCGCTGACGCAGAAACCCTCTTCATGGTCACCGACACTTCCCAGGCGAGCACGCACGTAGCGGCTGTAGCGGTCCATCACGGCCGTGACGTACACAAACCCGTTGGCCGGCCGGATATAGATGATGTCCGCGCACCACACCTGGTCCGCACGCTTGATCGCCAGGCCCCGCAGCAGGCCGGTCAGTTCGCACTGGCGCTTGATGCTTAGCTTTGGATGAGACGGCTGTATGCACTGGCATTTCTCCTCCAGGCTCAGTCGAGATGTCCGGTCTTTTTTTTCAACCAGTCCATCTCTACCTGCTGCTTGCCGATCCGGCGGTACAACCGGTCCTTTTCGGCCTCACGCCTCGCCGTATCGCGGTCCCAGCCCCGGCTGAACGTTTCCGGCAACGTTCCAGCGCCCGCTTCTTCCAGGTTCGGGGTCCACTTTATTGATTCCGCGCGAATACACGGCTATATTGCTTTGCTATCAATGGATTGTTTGCACTAGCTCACAATTTGAGATTGCAAATACCGGTATCCGATAAACAATAAGTAGAATACCGTTGATAAATGATTCAAGCGCTTGCTCCCGGAGCGACTCTAAACAATCTGAACAACCTGCCGCCATAGCAAGATACATGTGAGATCATACCGACGACTATAAGGATGGCTACCACCAAACCACAAATAAACCTCAGCGGGCTTGGGCGCTGTCTGATCCAGGATGGCCTGATCAGCGAGAAGAAAGCGGAGTCGGCTTTCGTGGAGGCCCTGAAAAAGAAGGTGCCCTACGTCTCTTACCTAGTCGAAAACAAGATCCTCAAGAGCATCGATATCGCTGTTTCCGCCTCGCGGGGATTCGGCGTACCCATTTTCGATCTTGATGTGCTTGACCCAGGGGTCATACCCATTGATGCGGTTGCCGAAAAGCTGGTCCGCAACCACCATGCCCTGCCGATCTTCAGACGAGGCAACCGGCTGTTTCTTGCCGTTTCCGACCCGACCAACCACCAGGGACTGGATGAGATCCGGTTCAACACGGGGCTCGCATCCGAGGCTATCCTGGTCGAGGAAGACAAGCTCATCCGGATGATCGAGAAGGCCATGGAGGCCCAGGAAACCGGCATGGACGAACTGTTGGATGCCGACCTGGACAACCTGGATATCTCCACCGGTGATGAAGACAAGGGTGGCGATGAATCCAGCCTGGACGTGGACGAGGCCCCCGTGGTCCGCTACATCAACAAGATCCTCCTGGATGCCATCAACCAGGGCGTCTCGGATGTGCATTTCGAGCCCTACGAGTACACCTACCGGATTCGTTATCGGCAGGACGGCATGCTGCATGAAGTCGCCAATCCGCCCTCCAACCTGGCCAACCGCCTCTCCAGCCGTATCAAGGTCATGTCGCGGATGAATATCGCCGAGCGCCGTGTTCCCCAGGATGGACGCATCAAGATGAGGCTCTCCAAGTCCCGCGCCATCGACTTCCGGGTGAATACCTGCCCGACCCTCTATGGTGAGAAGATCGTGTTGCGTATCCTCGATCCCGCCAGCGCTCAACTAGGCATTGAGGCGCTCGGATTCGAAAAGGAGCAACGCGAAGCCTTTTTGGATGCTATCAGCAAACCCTACGGCATGGTTCTGGTGACCGGACCCACCGGCAGCGGTAAGACGGTCAGTCTCTACACCGCCTTGAACCTGCTCAACAAGCCGGATGTCAATATCTCCACGGCGGAAGACCCGGTGGAAATACAGGTTGCAGGCATCAATCAGGTCAACACCAACGTCAAGACAGGCCTGACCTTCGCCGAGGCCCTGAGGGCCTTCCTGCGCCAAGACCCCGATATCGTGATGGTGGGCGAAATCCGCGACCTGGAGACGGCCGAGATCGCCGTAAAAGCCGCACAAACCGGCCATTTGGTCCTCTCCACCCTGCATACCAATGATGCCCCACAGACCCTCACCCGCCTGGCCAACATGGGCATACCACCCTTCAACATCGCTTCCTCAGTCCTGCTTATCATGGCTCAGCGTCTCGCCAGGCGGCTTTGTGAGCATTGCAAAGCGCCTGACGATGTTCCCAGAGAGGCGCTGCTTGAAGAGGGATTCACCGAAGCGAATATCGACACCGGCTTCACCACCTACAAACCGGTAGGTTGTGACCTGTGTACCAACGGCTACAAGGGCCGGGTTGGTATATTTCAGGTGATGCCTGTCTCAGAAGCGATGGGTAAGATCATTATGGAGGGTGGAACCTCTCTGCAACTGGAAGCGGAGGCGGATAAGGAGAGGGTCTACAACCTCCGCCGATCAGGCCTGCGCAAGGTGATGCAGGGAATCACCAGCCTTCAAGAACTCAACCGGGTAACCAAGGACTAACCCATGGCACCTCCAAGAAAGAAAGCCCAGGTCAAATCCCACCTCTTCACCTGGGAGGGTACAGACAAAAAAGGTTCCCGCCTCACCGGTGAAAGTCGCGCGACCGATGTGAACATGGTCAAGGCGGATCTGCGCCGCCAAGGCGTTACCCCCCTCAAAGTCAGAAAAAAAGCCACTTCCATCTTCAGTACCAAAAAGAAGATCACCAGCGCCGACGTCACGGTCTTCAGTCGGCAACTGGCCACCATGATGTCGGCAGGCGTCCCCATGGTGCAAGCCTTCGACATCGTCGGGCGGGGACATGAAAACCCCTCCATGCAGGAGCTGATTCTCACTATCAAAGCCGATGTGGAAGGGGGTACAGCCCTGGCGGATGCCTTGAAAAAGCACCCATTGCATTTCGAAGACCTGTTTGTGAACCTGGTTCGCGCCGGCGAACATGCCGGTGTGCTGGAAACACTGTTACACAAGATCGCCAACTACAAGGAGAAGACGGAGTCGATCAAAGGCAAGATCAAAAAGGCCATGTTCTATCCTGCTGCCATCGTGGCCGCCGCGATTGGTGTGACCACAATCCTGCTGATCTTCGTCATCCCACAGTTCGAGTCACTATTTTCCAACTTTGGCGCCGACCTGCCGGCCTTCACACAGCTAGTGGTCAACCTCTCTCATTTCGCCCGTGATTGGTGGTGGGCGATACTAGGCGGCTTCATTGCGTTGGGTTACGTATTCTCCAACACATGGAAACGTTCAAGAAAACTCCGTCACGCCATTGACCGTTCTCTGCTCAAGGTTCCTGTCATCGGCATGATCCTCAACAAGTCGGCCATCGCCCGTTTCTCCAGAACCCTTGCAACCATGTCGGCCGCCGGCGTGCCCCTGGTAGAGGCGCTCGATTCCGTTGCCGGCGCCACCGGCAACGTGGTCTACAGCGACGCCGTGCTGCGCATGCGGGAAGATGTGGCGACCGGCCAGTCGCTGCAGCTTGCCATGAAGCAACGCAACCTTTTTCCTAACATGGTTGTACAGATGGTTTCCATCGGTGAGGAGTCAGGCGCATTGGATGACATGCTGAACAAGGTTGCCGACTTCTACGAGGAGCAGGTGGATAACGCCGTCGACGCCATGAGCAGCCTAATGGAGCCGCTTATCATGGTGGTTCTGGGCACCTTGGTAGGTGGACTGGTAGTGGCCATGTATCTGCCGATCTTTAAAATGGGTTCTGCGATTTAATCGTACAGATCCGCCATATTCGGACCGGACAACAATAAAGAAGCCGTGTTTCTTATTGATTTTCTCCAGCAAAGCAACGGGGCCTTCCTGCTGTTCACAACCCTTTTCGGCCTGACGGTCGGGAGCTTTCTCAATGTCGTAATCCTTCGCCTGCCGAAGATGATGGAGAATCAGTGGCGCAAAGACTGTGATGAGCTGCGTGGGGCGGTCAATGAAACAGCGGAATCCCAACCATATAACCTTAGTCAACCCGCCTCTCACTGTCCTAAATGCAACCACAAAATCCGCGCTTGGGAGAACATACCGGTTGTGAGTTGGTTGCTGCTGAAGGGCCGTTGCTCTCACTGCCATACCCGGATCAGCCCAAGATACCCGATCATCGAAGCCGTCACCGGGGGCATGTCCCTAGCGGTTGCGCTCCACTTCGGCTTGACCTGGGCGACCCTGGCCGCACTCTCTCTGACCTGGGCATTGATCGCCCTGAGCATGATCGATTTCGATGTCCAGTTGCTGCCCGACAACATCACCCTGCCCTTTCTCTGGCTGGGGCTGCTGCTGAGCCTGACCACCCTGTTCACCGATCCCCGTTCAGCCATTATCGGCGCGGCAGCGGGCTATCTCTCCCTTTGGAGCGTCTACCAACTCTTCAAGCGACTGACCGGCAAGGAGGGTATGGGGTACGGCGACTTCAAGCTGCTGGCGATGCTCGGCGCCTGGCTCGGCTGGCACTATCTGCCCCAGATCATCATGCTCTCCGCCATGGTCGGCGCGGTTGTCGGCATCCTGCTGATCGTGCTGCGCGGGCGGGATCGCAATATCCCCATCCCCTTCGGCCCCTATCTCGCTGCCGCAGGCTGGACCAGCCTGATGTGGGGCGAACAGATCAATCAGGCCTATCTGCGCTGGTCCGGCTTGATCTAATGTCGGTTACAGACGGGCTGCCTCTATATGCAATGACGTTGCAAATCCTGTCAGCCCACGGCATTTAGCGTAGCACGTGAATTACGTGCAATTCATACAGCACCCCATGACGGCAGATTGTGACCCGCGTACTATTGACTTGGCATCGTAATCGATCACCCTCGTCATTCCGGCGCATGCCGTAATCTACTTTCCAGTCAATGAGTTAGCTTTCCTATCAGTAGTTTAGTATCAGAATGGAGCGGTCAACTGCGGTTTTTAGGTTCAAGAACACAACCGGGTAACCAGATGCTTATCCAAGGAGTGCAAGTTGCTGAATTCAAATGAACACCGTATCATTTTAAAACGCATTGATAAGGTCAAACCATTGCAGGACAGGCGGCACAATTATGACAGCGCATGGGGGCATGACAACTTCGAGCCGCAGCACCCTGTCTTGCTCTGCCATAACCGCCCTCCCCTCACCACCATTCAACCACCGGTTCCAGAATAGTGCTGGTCATTGCCCTTACGGGAGGAATCGGCAGTGGTAAGAGCGCCGTCTCCTCCCATCTTGAATCCCTGGGTGTGCCGGTTATCGATGCAGATGCTCTGGCGCATCAGTTGGTCAAGCCTGGATCACCTGCCTTGCTGGAGATTCAAGCCGCCTTTAGCGATCAGGTGATGGATTCTCATGGTCAGTTGGACAGGGCGGCCCTGCGGGGCATTGTCTTCGACGACCAGGAACAGCGTAAACGCCTCGAAGGCATTCTCCATCCCCGCATCAGGCAGGCGATGGAGAAATGGCTGGGGCGCCAATCCGCACCCTACGCCGTACTGGTCATCCCATTGCTCTTCGAGACCGGCCAGACCACACTCGCCGACCGGGTGCTGGTGGTGGATTGCGATGAATCACAGCAGATCAAGCGGGGAGCGAACCGTGATCGGCTACCAAGAAAGCAGATTCAACAGATCATGGCCAGCCAAGTCGACCGACAGACCCGCCTGCTTGGCGCGGACGAGGTGATAGAGAATAACGGCAGCCTGGAAATGCTGATCGAGGCTACGGAGCGCCTGCACCATCACTACCTGAATCTTGCCGGACGAAGATGATTTTTGTCTTCAAATCAATCTTCAAGAATGCCGTGTTCAGGCTTTTCGTCAATCGCTGATAGGGCTTCAATTGACCGGCTTCTGCTGTGAGATGACACAATAGCCGTTGGGCAGTCGTTGACTCTCTTTGAATCACCATTAAACTGCCTGTCCACGACATCCAACAAACAAAAAGGTATCAGGCAGTGGTGAGTGAAAAGATCACGGATTCCGGATTGCAATACGAAGATTTGAGTGAGGGCAGCGGTAGCTTGGCGACAGCGGGTCAGAGGGTTACCGTACATTACACCGGCTGGCTGAAGGATGGGGATAAATTCGACTCATCCCTGGATCGCAACCAACCCTTCGATTTCACTCTCGGTAAGGGTATGGTGATCCGTGGCTGGGATGAGGGGGTTGCAGGAATGAAGGTTGGCGGCAAACGCAGGCTCACCATCCCTCCGCAATTGGGGTACGGCTCCAGGGGGGCGGGAGGCGTGATCCCACCTAACGCTACCCTGGTGTTCGATGTGGAATTGCTTGGCGTCTCTGAATGAGTGGGTTGCCGGAGAGATCGCTGATCATCGGCCAGGTCAAACAAGTACTGGCTGAGGATCTGGGGAGCGGTGACCTTACCGCTAGGCTGCTGGATGAGCATGTCGAGGCTGAAGCACGGATTCTCTGCCGGGAGAGCGCCGTGCTCTGCGGTGTCGCCTGGGCCGGTGAGGTCTATCGTCAGTTGGACCCGGCGATTGTAATCGATTGGCAGGCTGCGGATGGTGACTCGATCGTTCCGGGTCAGATCATTTGCCGGCTGTGCGGCAATAGTCGTTCGCTGTTGAGCGGCGAACGCACGGTGCTGAACTATCTGCAAACCCTTTCCGGTACCGCGACAATCGCACATCGATATGCCGAGGCAGTGAGCGGAACCGGCGTCAAGATTCTGGATACTCGTAAAACCATTCCCGGACTCAGGCTGCAACAGAAATATGCAGTACGCTGTGGCGGTTGTCATAATCACCGGGTTGGTTTGTATGATGCCATTTTGATCAAGGAGAATCATGTTCAGGTGGCGGGGTCGATTGCTGCCGCCCTGAAGAAGGCCAGAGAGACCGTCCCGGCAGGTGTGAGTATAGAGATCGAGGTCGAATCCATGAGTGAGCTTAAGGAGGCGCTCGTAGCTGATGCCCGACGGGTGCTGCTGGATAACTTCGATCTGCGGATGCTGAGCGAGGCGGTGAAATTGAATGCCGGACAGGCCAGGCTCGAGGCATCAGGCGGTGTTGATCTTCAGACCATCCGTGTCATTGCCGAGACGGGCGTGGACGATATCTCCGTGGGGGCCTTGACCAAGAATGTCAGAGCTGTGGATCTCTCGATGCTGTTTGTCTAGACCCGCTCATCGAACAGCGTGCCGAGCATATCATTGGCGGTTTTCAGGGTCTTGACCTGCGCCTTGGTCTGATTGGCATGTTGCTTTAGCTCGACCATAGCTCGAGAGAGATCCGTCGGTTTAGCCCGGTTGGTCTGTTGGGTGCCGGCGACCTCCGACGCCAATCGGCGCATGCCCTGGAATCCTTTTTGGATCCCTTGCAGTGCCGATCCTGTGATTGAGTTGATTCCCATGCGAAACTGAATTTCCTTTACCTGCAAGTTCTCTAACCGGTTTGGTGGCAGTTGCACCTGATTCTTTAGTTGATTCATTCACGGATGTGGTGTTTGTCGCACAATTGGCGAACTAGGTTCCCGGTTTGTCTGCCGGGAAGGAGGGCGTGACGAGAAACCATCATCCGCGGTGTTGCATTTTTTAAACCGAAGCCCCCCGATAAATCGGCCTAAAACTCGAATAATCCACTGAATTACCTAGTAATTCCTTCATGTGTCAGCTTCATAATATTCCCATGTATAATCCTAAAAATCGCAGTTGGGCGGAGTGAAGTGTGCGCTTGCGGGGGTGCAGGGCAAGGGTCGCTCCTGCACATCCCTGTGCTTGCGACACTTGTGCATCCCTGCATGGCGCGCAACGCAGCCATGCGCCGCCGCAAGCGTGCCATTCACCCCGTAGCGTGGTTCACCCGGCAGGTGAATAGGCAAATCGAAGTCAATAGTTTGCCTATCAGTAGCTTAGGGGGTGTTCTCAATCATCGTTCGCGGCGTGATTCCGGCCCTTTTCCGCGCTGGCGGCGTTGCGATTCGTTGCAATAGAATGACTATTGCGCCTCATCGCGCCTTGCCGGCACGAAAAATGACTCAGAATCACGCTCACTCAGGTAATTGAGAACGCCCCCTAGTATCAGGATGGAGCGATCAACTGCGGTTTTTAGGGTGACAGGGCACTGCTAACCCCAATATTTCACCAACAAAAGGGCGAGACCTCTGTAATCTGATATAATTCAGTTAGTTGTGCTAATACCAAAAAGGTTTTGCCCGCGACGAAGCGGGTCCAAGCTGTTTTTGATTTTCCAGTCCTTAAACGCCGCAAAGTCCAGGCGGAATTCACCGGCGGTGACATCACGTCGGATGGATGAACTGATTCTGGATTTCGATGCCGCCGATGATCTGATTCATGGTGCGCAGGAGGGCCGCTTTTTTCATGGCTACTACTGCTTTCTCCCCCTCTATGTCTTTTGTGGCGATCAGTTGCTGGTCAGCTACCTGAGGCCCAGTACTATCGATGGAGCAAAACAGGCCTGGGCTATGCTGGCTTTACTGACCAAACGACTGCGCCGGGCATGGCCGGATGTCCCCATCATCTTCCGGGGTGACGCCGGCTTCTGCTTGCCAGTGCTTATCCTTATCAGGATCTATTCGCGGTGGTGGTTGCCCGTTTGAAACCCGTATAATGCCTGGGGAGTGCCTGCCCCGGCACGATGATAAACAATGGGGGTAAGGGGGTGTATGTCTGACATTCAGCGAATCACCTCAAATAGGATTATTATTCCTATTCCGCGCCGATTCGTACGCTTCGGTTGGAAAATTCGTCAGCGCGGCTATCGGGTGAAGCATCCGGGCTAGTCTTCCCGGTTTTTAGCCACAATTTTTTCCGGAAAGCCCAAAGTATGGAAAAACAAAAAAAGGTTAGCCTATTTCTAAGCTAACTCTTTGTTATTGTTGGCGTCCCCAAGGGGAGACGATAGATGGCCTGTTTTTGTGGCGTATCAAAGACACACACCAAATGTTGCCTCGAAATCCGAGAAAACTCCCCAAAAAGCAGCAGCTTAACCATCGAGAATGCGCGCAGTATATCAAACCCAGCAGCATTATCCAGCTAAAAAACCAGATAATTTCCATCCCGAGTAACCAGGCAATCCAGGCAGAATGGTTGTTTGTGCCGTATCGGTGATCATTATACGTCTGGGGAAACAATATCTAAAAATCTGCGTTCTAAGAACGCAGACTTGCCTAGTGCCCCCTAGAAGGGGGCCTATAAGCCAGCCCTCTAAGAAGGCTGGCCTGAGTCGTCCCGATTCTTTTTACCTGCTCAGATTCATCTGAATCTGTTTTTGCTCCTGCTTTTCCTGGTATCTGACATACTTCCGGATCATGTCCGCGTCTACGCCTACCGTATCTACGCAATAGCCTTTGGCCCAGAAATGATTACCCCAATAGGGTTTCTGCCTCAAATAGGGGAATCGGCTAAATACCCTTAACGCCGTCTTCCCTTTTACGATCCCAAGTAATTGACTGATCGAAACTTTTGGTGGCACCTTCATCAATAGGTGAACGTGATCCGCCTGAACATTTAATTCGACGACTTCACACCGGTTCCGGGCGCAATAGACCTGGATACAATTGACGACTTCTTGCGCTATCGCCCCTTTCAATACCCGATATCGATATTTCGGGACCCAAACTATGTGATACTGGCAATGCCACAATACATGCGTTAACTTTTCAAAACGGCTCATGTTTTATCTCTCCGAAGCTTCGTTGTGGGGACAACTCGGCTTCGAGTGTAAACATGGGCCGTTATTCGTGACAGGCTGAGCCTATCACTCATGACCACGTCCTTAGGACGTGGGTTTTTACGCTAAACTAAAAA
>JAHXHR010000116.1 GCA_025656505.1 Candidatus Thiodiazotropha sp. (ex Epidulcina cf. delphinae)
GCGATCAAATCGTTGGGAACAGTTCTGGGGGAAAGTTAGCCAATTTGGCGTGGGGTACTAATACACTACATCATGCTATAGCTACACCCCCCTGTTGAGCACCGAGTTTTTCCACATATCACGCACGCCATGTCTGGTGTTGTGTTGAAAAGTATTGATCTTGCTAAAACATTAATTGAGCAAACAACGACAAAATCGGGGCTTAAAGTTTTTGCGAAAACATCAAAGAAAGTGTATGAAAAAGGAAAGAAAGTCGCCGACAATTTTTATGGGTGGGCTAATATACTATTTGATGAAAAACCGGGCCACTTGCATTATTCCGTAAATCCAGTCACATAAATCGGGAAGTTATTACGTGCCCATCCCTTAGGAATTAAGATACCACGCCCCATCACCTCAAGCAAAAGCCAAATGCTGAATCAGGAACAGTTGATGCGAAACCGCCGCCATATCATGAGGTAGATAACCAAGTTAAGCGCGACTAAAACACAGCCGAGGAGAAGCTGCATCTCCCGCGTGATCTCTTCCGGGTAGATGAGGGGGAGGAGGTAATGCTCCATAAATCCACCTGAGTACCCGGCTGAACCGCCGGCATGACGAAGCAAATTCTCAAGCGGAGTAAGCGGGCAGAAAAATCCGAACAACTCCACCGCCGCGCCCCAAGCCGCCGCAGGTATATGCACCCATGGCGCCCAACGCCAACGCAGAGCGAGCAGACCACCGAGGAGCGCGAAGACAATGAATACGAAATGAGCGAGGGTGACGAGGTCAGCGAGGACACGATAGAACATGGGAAGTATGCCGTTCAAAAACAAAGGTCGAGAAAATTGTGAATCATTTTCGACTCCGCCTGTCTCCGTTCCACAAAAGCTAACCTTCTGCCCTAACAACGCTTCGTTTTTGTTTAACGAAACGAATTAACGCCCAGAAAAACAGCACAAAGGAAATGGTGGTAAAACTACTTTTCAGTATGGTAAATAGACTTGCCGATTCAACAATTCTCGACGGAATGTCAGGAAATGACTTAAGCATTATTATTATATATACATTTTCAATATAATCAAAAAGTCCAGCAAATATGGGAAGAAGTGCAAAGTAAAGAATTTTAGACCCTGCTTTTGTCCCTTTACGAAACAGCCAAATAAGTAACAGTGCGTATGTGACGGCAAACAATCCAGGATAAAGAAAATCCAATGGTAACTGGAGAGTTAGGTAAGTAGTCCTGCCCTCTGGACCTAACGCTTCAAGCAATGCAACTGCATAATCAAACGTATAACCACTAGGAGATAGATCAAACAACGTCATATCAGGCGCAAAGGAAACAACTGCCGGAATTGAATAAAACAACATTGTCAGATAAACAACCATGGTCAGTGTAAATAACACCGATACCACTCTGCCTGTTGCATACTTTTGCAGTAAACGAACCAATCTTTCCATGTGGCTTACTTACCCTTTTTGCTGAATTTGCTTGAATAACAGAGGTACTAGACCGGACACCCACCCAAATTCTTTCTCGCTTAACTCGATCTATTTTGCAAGCGCTCAGGCCTGCGCCTCCAGACCCTTTTGATCCACCAGGTTCACAGTTTCAAGGAGGGACCGTTGGGCGTCTTCCGCCCCTGCTCTCACTCAGGCGCGATCTGTTCGGCCCAGGCGAGCAGACGGGGTATCAGCGCCCGTTTCTCCGGCGGCAATTGCGGATCGGCTTCCAGCCGGTCCAGGGCAGTCAAGTAGGCATCTAGGGTAATACTACCGCCGCCGTCGGCATCCAACAGGCGTGATTGTCGAAATTCATGCCATCGCTCCCGTTCCTCGGGCGATAGCGAGTCGGGCCAGTTCCTCGCCCGGTAGCGGAACAGCATCTCCGGCAATCTCGCATCATCGAACACTAAGGGAAAATCCGCCAAAACCGGAGGATCGCTGGCTATGATCCCGTCCATGCGGCACCGGTCTTTCCGGGAGAAGAAACCACCGCTGTAGAGGGCCTGATCCGGGTCGCTGACGGGGTCGAAGGCGCTCATTTGATGCGCCTGTTCAATCTTTTGGGTAACGGCGCTATCGGCAAGCAGTCGGCAACGATAGCCCTCACCCTGCTGCACGTCAATGGCCCATCGCTCGGCTGCCTCGCCCGTTAGGGTATTCATTGGCACGACCACCGGACACTTGTTGATGTGTACCGTTTTCAGAGGTATCCGCTCCACGCCCTCCGGCAACTCCGCCGTGGGCGTAAACAGTCTTGCGTGAATCTCATCGACACCCAACGCCAACAAGGGTGAAGGATCGTGGCGAAGATCGTAGACAATCACGCCGTTGGGGTTTGTCGGATGCCGGGCCAACGGCATCACCATAGCGATGCAACCCTGTGCCGCGGGATACATGGACGAGACATGCAACACCGCCTGGCGTTGTTGCAGATTGAGGCGCTCTGCTACGAGCTTCTTGTTTCGGTTCTGAAACAGATAGTCGTAGAGTCTCGGCTGGCGCTGTTTTACCAGCCGCGCCAGCCCGATGGTGGCATGTACATCCGACAGAGCGTCGTGAGCGGACTCATGTGCAATGCCGTTGGCGGCGCTCAAGGCTTCCAGACGAAAGCTGGTGACGCCGTCGTCATGCAACGGCCACTCGATACCTTCCGGTCTGAGGGCATGGGTCAGACGAACCATATCGATGATATCCCAGCGGGACGAGCCGTTTTGCCACTCTCTCGCATAGGGGTCGTAAAAATTCCGATAGAGGGTATTGCGAGTGACCTCGTCATCGAAACGGACGCTGTTGTAGCCGACCCCGCAAGTCTCCGGGATCGATAATTCATGATGGATTCGTTTGATGAATTCCGCTTCGATCAGGCCTTCATCCATCGCCTTCTGCGGGGTGATGCCGGTGACCATGCATGCCTCCGGCTGGGGCAGCATATCATCACCGGGCTTACAATAGATGACCAATGGATCACCAACCGGATTCAATGCCTCATCGGTGCGCACACCGGCGAATTGTGATGGCCTATCCCTGCGCGGATCGGTTCCCCAAGTTTCGTAGTCGTGCCAATAGAAGCTGAATGCCATAGTCTGTTTTTCCGCAAACGAACACCGATTCCACTTCATTTGGGCCGAACTCAACCCATTTGAAGCAGATTCGAAATTGTTCGTTAATTCGGGTGCTATATTGTCCCTTTCTATCCCCTGACAGAGATTCCAGGCGATTACCGGGGGGAACCTTCAATTCATCCAAGGATTCAACCGGAGTCCAGTTGATCGAGCTTTCGTGCGGCAACCCCCCAAATAGCTTGAGGGCATGCTTTCCGAGCTATTCCAGATGCATTACCATTGAAAAAATCCTCTGTTGCTTTATCTTTAAACGAAACAATCATAAACTAACGATATCGCGGATACCATGCTATCGCATCGTGATGGGCGCATAAAGTTTTGTCACAGCAGACGTCGGCGAGTCTTTGTGGTGATTGGCGTCCATTGGCGGCAATCAATATCACTAGAGATCCATCAACACCCGTAGATGGGCCTCGGCGCTGCGCGCCAGGGCATGCAGTTCGTACCCCCCTTCCAACACCGAAACGATCCTTCCCTCGGCATAACGATCGGCCACTTCTCGAATCTGTTCCGTAACCCAACGGTAATCCGCTTCGGTCAGGCTGACGCCGGACATGTCATCCTCTCTATGGGCATCGAAGCCGGCGGAGACAAAGACCATCTGCGGCTTGAAGTGATCCAGCGCCGGTAGCCAGAGCGAGGTTACCGCTTCTCTGAACTCGGCGCTCTTTGCCGTGGCCTCGAGAGGCGCATAGATGATGTGGTCCGGGCTCTCTTCAATGGCTGTATAAGGATAGAAGGGGTGTTGGAAGGTGGAACAGACCATCACCCGTTTGTCGTCTCGGAAGATATCCTCGCTGCCATTGCCATGGTGGACATCAAAATCGAGAATCGCCATCCGTTCCAATCCATAGCGTTCTATCGCATGGGCGGCGCCGATCGAGGCATTGCCGTAAATACAAAAACCCATGGCCCTCATTCGCTCAGCGTGATGCCCCGGCGGGCGCACTGAACAAAACGCATTCGACAACCCCTCCTGCATGATCAGATCCACGGCCTTGACGACCGCGCCGGCAGCCCTTTTCGCGGCCCGCAGACTCTCCGGGCTGAGCACCGTATCGGGATCGAGATAGGCATGCCCTGTCAGCGGCATCATCTTTTCCACCTGATCGAGATAGGCGGCATCGTGACAACGCAGCAACTGCTCCCTTGTCACCTCGGGTGCTTGGTAATGGCACAGGAAGTCGTAGAGCTGTGCCGCTATCAAACGGTTATTGATCGCCTGGAGTCGGGATGCGTTCTCCGGGTGCCCCACACCCGTGTCATGCAACAGGCAGTCGGGGTGGGTGATATAGGCGGTTTTCACTCTCCAGTCCTCTCAATCGCAGGTGATTTGTTAAGCCCTCAAATACTCGCTTCCGGAAGACAACAGCATCAAACCGGTGGTGATCGATCTGTAACACAAAAAAGCCGTCCTGCCTTTCGGCAGGGCGGCTTTTACAGCATTCGAGATTCTATGGTAGTTTTCAAGCTACTCTTCAGTCGTCGGGGGAAATTCGCTTTGATCCCGCATCAGAGCAAAGGCGAAGAGAGGTCAGATCTTCTCTTTGATACGCGCCGCCTTGCCGGTGCGGCCGCGCAGGTAGTAGAGCTTGGCGCGACGCACATCACCGAGACGGGTCACCTTGATCGAGGCGACGGTCGGGCTATAGGTCTGAAAGACACGCTCGACACCCTCGCCGTGAGAGATCTTGCGCACGGTAAAGGCGGAGTTGAGGCCCCGGTTACGCTTGGCGATAACGATGCCCTCGAAGGCCTGTAAACGCTCACGCTCGCCTTCTCTGACCCTAACCTGAACAACTACGGTATCACCCGGGCCAAAGTCGGGAACCTCGCGGCCCATCTGTTCGGCTTCAAGTTCTGCGATGATATTGCTCATGGTCTATTGCTCCTGTGTCTGCTCCGCGTCTCCCGACGCAGCAATGATTTCTGCTAATAATGTCTCTTCTTCGGCTGTCATCCGCCGACCCTGTAACAGATCGGGACGCCTCTCCCCGGTGCGCCTCAAGGCCTGTTGCAGACGCCAGCGTCTGATCGCCTGATGATTGCCGCTCCGTAGCACGGCCGGCACCGGCATGCCGTCGATCTCATCCGGGCGGGTATAGTGGGGACAATCCAGCAACCCATCCGCGAAAGAATCCTGTCGTGCGGAATCCGCATCGCCCAGCGCACCGGGCAACAACCGTATCACCGCATCCAACACCACCATGGCGGCCAGTTCACCGCCACTGAGTACGTAGTCGCCGATGGACCACTCTTCATCCACATAGCGCTCGATAATGCGCTCGTCGATTCCTTCATATCGGCCGGCGATCAGCAACAGAGGCAGGCGACTCTCGGCAATTGCCCTCGCCCGATGCTGATCGAACGCCGTACCTTGCGGACTCAGGCAGATCACCTTGGCGGTTCCCGCTTGCGCAAGCGCCGACTCGACGGCCTGCTGCAACGGCCGGTATTTCATCACCATGCCCGGGCCGCCGCCATAGGGGCGATCGTCTACCGTGCGATGCACATCCGTGGTGTAGTCCCGAGGGTTCCAGAGTCTGAGTTCCGCCACTCCCCGACCTATCGCCCTCCCTACGACGCCCTCGCCGGTCAGGGCGTCGAACATGGAGGGCATCAGGGTGATGACATCAAAACGCATCGCTTTCAGAAATCCGGATCCCAGTCGACAATCACACGCCCGGCATCGAGATCCACCTCCTTAACCGCCTCTCCCATGGTGTATGGAATCAGTCGTTCGCGCTCACCCTTGACCGCCAGCACGTCGTTGGCTCCGGTCTCGAAGAGGTGGGATATCACCCCCAGATCGACGCCTTCGATGGTATTGACCCGCAGTCCCTGCAGATCGGTCCAGTAATATTCGCCCGGCTTGAGCGAGGGTAGCTGCTCACGGGGAACCGCTATATCGCAACCGACCAGTTCAGCCGCTCGGTCTCTGTCACTGCAACCGGCCAATCGGGCGACTATCCCTTTGCCCTGACGATGACCGTCCGACAGCTCGTGCTTCCGCCAGCCGTCTTCCCGCTTAAGGTACCAGGTTCTATAGCTGAGTATCCCCTCTCGCGGCGAGGTATGGGAATGGACCTTGAGCCAACCCCCGACACCAAACAGACCGGAAACCCGGCCCATTATGATCATGTTAGACACGCCCCGGCCCGCCGACCAGGCTTTCCCGCCGACGAAAGGATTGCCCGAATCAGGCTGCCTGCTTAGCCGCTTGTTTCAGCAGCGACGTCACGCGCTCGCTCGGCTGAGCGCCCTGCGAGATCCAGTGCTGCACGCGCGCTTGATCGACACGCAGCTCCTCTTCACCGCCGACGGCGACGGGATTGAAGAAACCAAGTCGTTCAATACAGCGGCCGTCGCGCGCGTTGCGGCTGTCAGTGACCACAATGTGGTAGAAAGGCCGCTTTTTGGCGCCGGTTCTTGAAAGGCGGATGCTTACCATTAATGTATCCTTCGGAGATTTCGCTGACACACCGGAACCTTAAGTTCCGGCAGGGAACGGCACATTATAGCTGAGTTGCGGCTAATGTGAAGCCCTATTTGGCGCTGGAGTGACGTTGGTTTTGAGTGTTGAGTTTTTGAGTTGAAGTGTTAGGGGGCGTTCTCAATTACCTGAGTGAGCGTGATTCTGAGTCATTTTTCGTGCCGGCAAGGCGCGATGAGGCGCAATAGTCATTCTATTGCAACGAATCGCAACGCCGCCAGCGCGGAAAAGGGCCGGAATCACGCCGCGAACGATGATTGAGAACACCCCCTAGCGTTGCTCACAATTTTTCTAGAAAAAGGCGTGCGCAAAGCGCACTCATTCAACTCAACACTCAGAACGGCAACCCGCCCCCCGGAAGCCGCCCCCCCAACCCACGCATCATCTTCTTCATCCCACCGCCTTTCATCTTCTTCATCATTTTCTGCATTTGCATGAACTGTTTGAGCAGTTTGTTCACATCCTGCACCTGGGTCCCCGAGCCATTGGCGATGCGCCGCTTGCGGGAGCCCTTGATGACTGCAGGAAAGACCCGTTCGTGGGGGGTCATGGAGTTGATAATCGCAACCAGACGCCCGATCTCTTTGTCATTGACTCGGTTTTTTACCTGCTCGGGGATCTCGCCCATGCCGGGCAGCTTGTCCAGCAGACCGCTCATCCCTCCCATATTCGCCATCTGCAACATCTGCTCCCTGAAATCCTCCAGGTTGAAGCCTTTGCCCTTTTGCAGCTTTTTCGCCAACTTGGCCGCCTTCTCCTGATCGACCTTGCGGCTCACCTCCTCTACCAGGGTGAGGACATCCCCCATACCGAGGATACGCGAAGCGATACGCTCGGGATGGAAGGGCTCCATGGCATCGACCTTTTCACCGACACCGATAAATTTAATCGGCTTGCCGGTGATCCGGCGTATGGAAAGGGCCGCGCCGCCACGGGCGTCACCATCGGCCTTGGTCAGGATCACACCGGTCAGCGGCAGGGCGTCATTAAAGGCCTTGGCGCTGTTCGCTGCGTCCTGGCCGGTCATGCTATCGACCACGAACAGGGTCTCCACCGGATCGAGGGTCTGATGGAGTTGCTTGATCTCCTCCATCATCCTCGCATCCACATGCAAGCGACCGGCGGTATCAACGATCAGCACATCAGAGAACTCTCTCTTTGCCTCGCTCAAGGCCCGTTTCGCAATCGCCACCGGTTTCTCATCCTCTCGGCTGGGGATGAAACGGGCGTCCACCTCTTTGGCCAGGGTCTGCAACTGCTCAATGGCGGCCGGACGGTAGACGTCGCAACTGACCAGGCTGATCTTCTTTTTACCGTTCTGTTGCAACCAGCGTGACAGCTTGGCCGCACTGGTGGTCTTACCCGAACCCTGCAGGCCGGCCATCAGGATCACCGCCGGCGGCTGGGCGGCCATGTCCAGAGACTCGTTAGCCTCACCCATCAACCGGACCAACTCGTCATTGACGATTTTGATCAGGGTTTGGCCCGGCGTGAGGCTCTTCATGACTGCCTCGCCCATCGCCTTCTGCTTCACTTGTTCGACAAAATCGCGCACCACGGAGAGGGCTACATCGGCCTCCAGCATAGCCATCCGCACTTCGCGCATGGTCTCCTTGATATGCTCGTCCGTCAAGCGGCCTTGGCCTCGTAGGCCGGTGAGCACCTTGCCCAGTCTTTGTGTCAGATTGTCAAACATGGCGTACCTGATCGTTTGCGGTTTAATGTCGTGGCGTGATGAGGGGGGTGATTATATACCAGCCAGGGGATAAATCGCTGTTAATCCCTTTCACTGCCCCCACGAAATATGCGAACATCGCGGCTGGTTCTCAATCATCGCCTAGCCTGGATGTTTCATCCGGGAGCGAGATGATTGGTACGAGGGCGCGTTCAGCGTTTCCTGGTAACACTTCGTGTCTAAATAGATATTACATGTTAAATCAAAAGGTTAATTCACATTATCAGCGACCGAGTGAAATATCCGGGCTAGGATTCACAACGCCTTGACCGCCATTCTCGCCATAATCGCCTATCTGACAGCCGGACTGGTCATTACCCTGCGCCTGTTCCGCAACCGGATCGCTGCCGCTCTGCCGCGTTCTCTGGGGCTGGGCCTGGGGTTCCTGGGGGTGGTGCTGCACGCGATTCCGCACTATCGGAATCTGATCGACTCTTCCGGTATCAATATCGGGGTCTTCAACGCCTCGTCACTGATCGCCTGGACCATCACCCTGCTGCTGCTGATCTCCAGCCTGAGCAAACCGGTGGAGAATCTGGGTATCGCTATCATGCCGATCGCTGCGGCCGCCATATTCCTCGACAGTCGGTATCAGACCGTGCATTTTCTCACCGACCAGGTCTCCACCGGGCTGACCATCCATATCCTGGTTTCCATGCTGGCCTACAGCCTCTTCACCCTGGCCAGCGTGCAAGCCGTGTTGCTGGCGATCCAGGACCACCACCTGCGGCAACGCCATCCGGGCGGTTTCATTCGCGCCCTGCCCCCCTTGCAGACCATGGAGAGCCTGCTGTTCGAGATGATCGGGGTGGGTTTCATACTCCTGAGTCTGGCGCTTCTCTCCGGTTTCGCCTTCTTGGAGAATATGTTCGAACAACGCCTGGCGCATAAGACGGTGCTCTCGATCATCGCCTGGTTCGTCTTCGGCATGCTGTTGTGGGGACGTTACCGCTTCGGCTGGCGGGGGCAGAAGGCGCTGATCTGGACCCTCAGCGGCTTCGTGGTATTGATGCTGGCCTATTTCGGCAGCAAGGTGGTCATCGAATTGATCCTGGGTTGAACTGACCTGGTCAAGGGTTTTGTTACACCCCGGTTAAGCTACTTTTTTCCACGCTAGCCATTGTTGCTCAAAGTCGCTTGGACTCACATAGTCCAGATATGAATGTAGTCGCCGGCTGTTGTAAAACATAGAAATATATTCCAGTATGCCCTGTTGTGCCTCATATCGAGTTTGGTAGTTTTTCCACTGCGGTAGTTGTCAAGATAGTTGTGTGTGCCGCAGCAATGCGGATCGGTTAGCAGGGAGCTAACCGTGCAGCATGAGAAGCAGATGAAGTGATGGAGGAGCCGACCCTCGGGAGTCTGCCTGCAGGGGTGGGCTCCAAACCATCCTCAAGCGGCATTGGTTGAAGACCGTTGTCG
>JAHXHR010000117.1 GCA_025656505.1 Candidatus Thiodiazotropha sp. (ex Epidulcina cf. delphinae)
GTTGTGCGCCGTGCAGGGATGCACAAGTGTCGCAAGCACAGGGATGTGCAGGAGCGACCCTTGCCCTGCACCGCCACAAGCGCACCCTTCGCGGTGTTCAACTGAGGATTCTAGATTGAAGCAACCCACCCATTGATTATTCAATTGAAAGGATCGAACCATGAACAAGTTAAGACTCGTTATCACATTGAGCAGCTTCCTGGCCCTGTCTGCCTGCATCCAATCCGACGACGAGGATTGCAGCATTACGGCGCAGGACCGGAATGCCACTTCAGCCGGCCTGCTCGACAAGGTCGCCGAGGCGGGCAAAGGTGTTTGAGAGAAGACCAAGGAGATCCGTTCCGATGCCGCCGGCGCAGTTACGGACAAAAGCCGGGGAATCTATCATGCGCCTTGCCCTGCACCCCCGCAAGCGCACACTTCACCCCACCCGACTTCAGTTTTTAGGGTGAAACAACAGGTCAAACAGATCGGCTCTATTGTTGGTGAAACCAGTGATGAGGTTTATGATGCAGCAAAAGAGAGGGGAAAAAGCAATAGACAGCATGAAGAATAGCTAGTAACTTACTGTTTTAATAAGTGATTGGAGAGTTTAATGAGTAGCAGCTTTGGTGCGGAGAGTGAACTGACGGTCAACGGAAGCACTTACCGGATTTTTTGCCTGGATGCTTTGAAAAACTCGAATCGTCTGCCCTTTTCGATTCGTATCCTGTTGGAAAACCTTCTCAGGCATGAGGATAACCTCACAGTAACCGCTGATGACATACGAGCGGTTGCGGATTGGAACCCTCAGGCTGAGCCGAGCAAAGAGATTCAATACCGCCCGGCTCGCGTACTCATGCAGGACTTTACCGGCGTGCCTGCGGTGGTCGATCTTGCCGCCATGCGTGATGCCGTCGTGACCCTGGGCGGTAATGCATCGAAAATCAATCCGCTACAGGCCGCCGAACTGGTCATCGATCACTCCGTGCAAGTCGACCACTACGGCGACGCCAACGCCTTCGAACTGAATGCCAAAATGGAATTTCAGCGCAACAGGGAGCGCTATCAGTTCCTGAAGTGGGGCCAGGGCGGTTTCTCCAACCTCAAGGTCGTACCACCCGATACCGGTATCGTACATCAGGTAAATGTGGAGTACCTGGCTCGCGTCATCTGCGCCGAAGAGCATAACGGTAAACTTCAGGCCTTCCCCGACACCCTGGTCGGCACTGACTCACACACCACCATGGTCAATGCCATAGGCGTTCTTGGCTGGGGTGTGGGAGGCATCGAAGCCGAAGCTTCCATGCTTGGACAACCTGTCTCGATGCTGATCCCTAAAGTCGTGGGCGTCAAGCTGACCGGCAAACTCCCCGAAGGCTGTCTGGCTACGGATTTGGTATTGACCATCGTGGAGCGGCTGCGCAAGCACGGCGTGGTGGGTAAGTTTGTGGAGTTCTACGGCCCCGCCATTGTCTCTATGCCGATGGGTGACCGTTCCACCATTGCCAATATGGCGCCGGAGTATGGTGCGACCTGCGGACTGTTCCCGATCGATCAGGAGACCCTCGATTATCTGCGCTTGACCAATCGCAGCGAAGATCAGGTTGCCTTGGTTGAGGCCTACGCCAAGGCCCAGGGCATCTTCCACACAGCGGACAGTCCTGAAGCTGCCTATAGCGAAACCTTGGAGATCGACCTGTCGACCATTGAACCGAGTCTTGCCGGCCCCAGGCGACCTCAAGACCGTGTCACACTCAAGAACGCCAAACCGGCATTCATCGAAGCCGTCAAGGTCTTCAATGGCGGAGAGAGTCAGACCGTTTCCACCAACATTGATGGTGCATCTGCGGAAATCACCGATGGCGCGGTCGTCATCGCTGCGATTACGTCCTGCACCAACACCTCCAACCCAGCGGTCATGCTAGGCGCCGGATTATTGGCCCGGAAGGCCGTTGACCTGGGCCTTACCGTCAAACCCTGGGTTAAGACATCACTCGGTCCCGGATCACGTGTGGTGATGCAATATTTAAAGCAGGCCGGATTGGATAAGCCTTTGGAAAACTTGGGATTTGATCTGGTCGGTTACGGCTGCACGACCTGTATCGGCAATTCAGGCCCGCTGCCGGCCGAAGTTTCCAAGGCGATCAGTGACGGCGATCTGACCGTGGTATCAGTCCTCTCGGGCAATCGCAATTTTGAAGGGCGCGTGCATGCCGAAGTACGCATGAACTATCTGGCCTCGCCTCCGCTGGTGGTGGCCTATGCGATCGCCGGCACCATGAATATCGACCTGATCAACGAGCCCCTGGGCGCCAACACAGAGGGTAAATCGGTCTTTCTGAGAGATATCTGGCCCTCCGGCAAAGAGATCGCCGACAGTGTCAGCGCCAATCTGACCCGCAAAGCCTTCCACTACAGCTACGCGACGCTGTTTGATGGTGACGAGCGCTGGCAGTCTCTGGATGCACCGAACGGGGAGCGTTTTGACTGGGATGCGGATTCAACCTATATCCGACACCCGCCCTATTTCGAAAATATGACCCTGGAGCCGACACCGGTTTCTGATATCTCGGGGGCGCGCTGCCTCGCCTGGCTGGGTGACTCGGTAACCACCGACCATATCTCACCGGCCGGCGCCATCAAGGCTGACAGCCCGGCCGGACGCTATCTGACCGAGCAAGGCATAAAACCCGAAGCGTTCAACTCTTACGGTTCCCGTCGCGGTAATCATGAGGTGATGATGCGCGGCGCTTTCGCCAATATCCGGCTACGCAATAAGCTGTTGCCGGGTAGCGAGGGTGGTGTGACCCGCCATCTACCGTCAGGTGATGAGACGACTATCTTTGATGCGGCCATGCGCTACCGCGAGGCGTCCGTGCCGGCTATCGTGATTGCCGGAAAAGAGTACGGATCCGGCTCATCCCGCGACTGGGCGGCCAAGGGACCCGCCCTGCAAGGGGTGCGCGCCGTCATTGCCGAAAGCTACGAGCGCATCCATCGCACCAACCTGGTCTGCATGGGCATACTGCCACTGCAATTCCTGCCGGGCGATAATGCCGAATCGCTCGGTTTGACCGGGGAAGAGCGCTATGAAATCCCCAATCCAGGTGATAAGACCGGCCATCAACTACAAGTTACCGCCCGCTCCGACGACGGCAGTGAGCGGCAATTCTCTGTAAAGGTGCGCATCGACACACCCAATGAGGTCGATTATTTCAAGCACGGAGGCATTCTCCACTACGTCCTCAGAAAAATGGTGAAAGGCGGTTAACGAGACAGGTATACTCCACGCTTTTTTCAGCAACCTTGCGGACTGACACTATGGAACTCTCCCCGCTTACCGCCGTTTCCCCCATCGACGGCCGTTATGGCAGCAAGAGCGCAGACCTGCGCCCTATCTTCAGTGAATTCGGCCTGATCCGTCATCGGGTGTCGGTCGAGGTCCGCTGGCTACAGGCCCTGGCGGCGCATAACGATATCCTGGAAATCCCCACCCTGAGCGAGCACGCCGATCATATCCTCAACGCCATTGTCGATAACTTCAGCGAAGAGGATGCCCGGCGGGTGAAAAACATTGAAAGCACCACTAACCATGACGTCAAGGCGGTGGAGTATTTTCTCAAAGAGAAAATCGCGGGAAATGAAGAGTTGGAGTCAATCAGCGAGTTTATCCACTTCGCCTGCACCTCCGAGGATATCAACAACCTCTCCCACGCCCTGATGCTGCGTGAAGGTCGCGGCCAGGTGCTGTTGCCTCAGATCGACGAAGTGATCAGCGGCATTAAACAACTGGCGCATCAACTGGCCGATCAACCCATGCTGAGCCGCACCCATGGGCAAACCGCCTCTCCGACCACCATGGGAAAAGAACTGGCCAACGTAGTCTATCGTCTGCACCGCCAGCGTGAACAGATCGCCGCAACCCAGTTGCTGGGCAAGATAAACGGCGCCGTCGGTAACTACAACGCCCACCTTGCCGCCTATCCTGAAATCGATTGGCAGGGCTTCGCCAAACAGTTCGTCGAGAGTCTGGGTATCGGATGGAACCCCTACACTATCCAGATCGAGCCCCATGACTATATCGCCGAACTCTTCGATGCCGTCGCCAGACTCAATACTATCTTGATCGACTTCTGCCGTGACGTGTGGAGCTATATCTCCCTGGGGTATTTCAAACAAAAAACCGTGGCGGGCGAAGTGGGCTCATCCACCATGCCGCACAAGGTCAATCCGATCGATTTTGAAAACGGCGAAGGAAACCTGGGCATCGCCAACGCCTTGTTCGATCATCTGGCAGGCAAGCTCCCCATCTCCCGTTGGCAACGCGACCTGACCGATTCCACCGTGCTGCGCAACCTCGGAGTAGGCTTGGCTCATACCAGCATCGCACTGCAATCCATCCTACGTGGTTTGGATAAACTTGAAGCCAATCGCCAAGCCATGCTCGACGATCTCAACGAAAACTGGGAAGTGCTTGCCGAACCGATTCAAACCGTGATGCGCAGGTACGGTATCGAAAAGCCCTACGAAAAGCTCAAGGCGCTGACCCGGGGACAACGCATAACACAGGAACAGCTTCAGGCCTTTGTGGATCAATTGGATATCCCCGAAGCCGCCAAGGCATCGCTGAAGCGAATGACGCCCATGAGCTATACCGGCAATGCAGAGGAGCAGACCTCTGATATATGATTGCTTTCGCAGCAAATATGATGGTTTAAGCGAAAGGCGAGGTGAGCATAACTATCTCACCTCACCCAATCAGGTGCTCAACAACTATTGACAGGAAGCAACCGACCCGGCAGGAACAAATTTCATTGCATCGGCAACAATCCATTTGTGGTTTGCATTGTCATTGATTTCTATATATCCGTCCGTGCCCTTATTGAATTGGTAAGGCCCGCCAAGACAATTCCATTTGCCGCCGCCCGGACCATTGGTCGTTTGATCGACTAACAGGGTTTCACTGCCACGGGCGTGATTGACTACAAAAGGCGCATTTGTCGGCCTCCATTGCGCACTGGCTTCAGACCACCAGGCAAAAACGTAATATTCGCCATTCTCTGGAATATTAGGCCTGTAAACGGCTTTAGCGGAACCGTCCGAGATATCCTTGTAATGTAAGCCGGGTCCGAACTGGTCAACCGAAGTATCATACAAATACCAGTTTCCGATAAATTCCGATTCGCTATCGTCTATCACTATTTCACCATCCTGCGCCGCATAGAGCAGAATATGGTTTTTGCTTGAAACACCGTCAGTATCTATCGCCGTAACCTCTAACCGGTACAGATTGTCACTGATCGTGTTGGGCACTGTAACAAACAGGTTGTAAAGATCACGCCCTTGAACAGTGCTTCCCCCATCCAGGGTTGCCAGTTGCTCTTGACCGGAATAAGCCATCGCCGCTGAGGAGTCGTTAATTCCTATTGGCGAAAGGTCGATGGTGACAGACTGAATTGAATTATTGTGGTGCATAACCCTGGCGATCAATTCTATCCGCCTGGTGGAAGGCGTTACGATATTCGGAACCGCATACGCACCCAGAACCATCGGGTAGGTTTTAACGACCCTGCCGTAATTGGAAATTTGGGAATGACAGCCCCCGCAATACTCTGGATTCATGAATCCACCGACACCCCTCTGAAATTGTAGGCCGATAGTGTCCTGAATATCGGCGTAGGGGTCGACCAGCACCTCATAGACATAGCGAAGACTACCGTTGTATACGGTCGAACCATATCCGGGCTGAGGATCAGTAAAAGTCTTCCAGGCCTGCGGTGCATCCAATACCGCTTCCGCATGTTCGACGACGAGATCGTTCTGTCCGACCGTATCTTCAAAGAAGACGGCGTCTGCGACAACAACGCCACTTGCGTCCTGGGTTGATATCACTATAGATCCGGTTTGGCCAAAGGTGTATGTGCCGAGCATATTCCATCTGCCGTCATTGGCCAGGACCGCCGGTTTGTTTAGGGAGATCATCTCATTCACCTTCTGGTTCAGGTATAGCGTTACGGGACCGGCGGACGTGTTTATGATATACGGCACTTTTATCGCCCTGTTATATGCCTCCGTAATCCACGCATAGACCTTATACGTTCCCTGTGGCGCCGGGTATTCAGCGGTAAACGTATCCGGGGACTTTGTGTAGTAGATAAAATCGAACCCTGGATCGGGATTGCTTACATGGGGATGATTCATCAATTCACCGCTTCTTATCATCCTTGAATTTCTCGCGCCATGCACGTTGTGGCATGTAGTGCAATTGATATTGGAATCCCTGGCCCCGTCATAATCGGAATCCGCTTCCGGTAGGTAGCTGGGAAAATCCATTACATAATGACGAGCATGCAGTCCGTATTCGCCGGAATAGACTCCTTGGCTGGTGCCTCGGCTTATGAAGTTCGTGTGACTCATATCCGCCTTTCTTTCGTTATTGGTAGCGCCTGCTCCCAGAACTTCATCGCTAGGATGGCAGGCAGTACATAAGGGGGCATCATTGAGGGTATACCCTTTAAGCGGCCTTGGCATGATCAATGCCCTGCCGTTTTTCGATCTTAGGCGATATCCTTCCTGATGGTTGCCAAGGGAACTGTCATATGTCCTGTGCTCTCCGTCGATGTGATTCTTCAAGGGATCATGACATTCAAGACAATCTATCTTGTGCCCCGTGACATAGTAGCCATAATCGTACACACCATCGCTATCGAGATCCTTCCCTGCAATGTTCGGAGCCGGGGTTGCTTTGATCACGGCATTGTCTTCATCATGGCAGGATACGCACCATTTCTCATTTCCCGGTTTGAGGGCCAAGCCATCCGCTTCATAGATGCCTGCAAAAGTATTTGCCTTGGCCATCGCCGACCCGTTTACCAAACCTTCCGGGCTATGGCAGGTATCACAGGCCGTTGTCGTCGCTATGGGCAGCCCATCAGCAAAATTTCCGCCTACCGGAAAACGCTCGTGGCACTCCATACATATCTGTTGTTCAGTTTTATTCTCTATATCTTCGATCACACTCCCTTTGGGATCATACAGGTGTGTTTTGTGCAGTTGTTTGAAGGGTGCTTCGAATCTTTTACTATGCAAATGGCATGTGGTGCAAACTTGCCCTTCAAAATGTGGTGACAGGCCGGCGCCGTCATTTCTATGATGCTTCGTATTGGTATGGCAGACTTCGCATGGGCCGTCGTAATTTGTATCTCCATCGGCTAAAGAATTAGGGCCGGTATCATTGAAAAAGCGGACTGGTCTTACTCCGCTATTCGGGGTATTCAGATCACAGGCGATAAACGCCGTATTGCCGCAATAGTTAGTGCCGGTCACGTCATGACAATCCACGCAGTTGGCGCCGTTATGAAATGGATCGCCGGCGGCATAGGCATGCGGAAGTGAAATAATAAATATTACAAAGAGAATGCCAAGGAAAAACGGTGTTTTCTTATACATCAAAAGACCCCAAAACAAAGAATTTACGCCGCACACGAACCCGTGCGGCGCTCAACAATCGGCATCCCAGGGCCGCCTCCCTGGCCGGGATACCTCATCCGGTACGCCTGATATCCACCTCCTCTTCCCGATCTACGCCGGTTCCGTTTCTTGTCATAAACCCACACCAATAGAAAATTTTTATATGCACATCGATTCTGTATTCACACAATATAAGTAAGACATTTGGGGGGGCGCATCACAAATTAGTTTTATTAATGCGCCATTAATTTATTTTATGGATCATAATTTCATTAGCAACGACTGAAAGATGTTCCATTTGTGCTTTTTTCCAGCCCGGATGTTTCACCCGGGCACGAGAAATCGAGGCTCATCCAATCGGCAACCGAACCTGGACGGCCGCCCCACCCAGCCTGTCTGAGCGACTGATCTTCAGTGCGCCGCCGTAGGCGCCGACGATATCCGCGGCGACCGCCAGACCGATACCCTGCCCGGAATGGTGCTGATCGGCGCGGTGGCCTCTTTGCAATACGGCGTCGGCCTCACCTTCGGGGATACCCTGGCCGTCATCCTCCACACACAGATGCAGATACTCTTCCATGCTTGCGCTAACCCGCACCTGGCCTGCCCCGTATTTGCAGGCATTCTCCAGCAGATTTCCCAGCAGCTCCATCAAATCCCCTTCATCGCCGCGAAAGCGGCTCTCTGGTGGAATCGACAATTGCCATCGAATCCCCTTCTCGATATAGACCTTGCCGAGGGATTTGGCGAGACGCTCGACCAGGGGGGTGACCGGTAGACTGTGGGTTAGGATCGCACGCCCCGAGGCTGCGGCCCGCTGCAATTGATGGCTGACGATCTGATTCATACGCTCGACCTGCTCAAGCACCGTTCGTTGGGCGGTCTCGGGATCGTCGCCTCCCCGCTCAACGCCACCTTGTAAAATCGCCAGGGGTGTCTTGAGACTGTGAGCCAGATCGCCCAGGCTGTCCCGGTAACGCTGTTGCCTCGCCCGGGCATGCCGGATCAGGGAGTTAATATTCGAAGTCAGTCGGTTTAACTCTTTCGGATAGTCGCCCTGTAGCTGATCCGCCTGGCCGGACTCGATCTCCGTCAATGCCTGCTCGACCTGCCGCAAAGGCTGCAACCCCCAGTTCAACACCCAACCCTGAACCAACAACAACAGCAATCCCGCACCGCCAAGCCAGAGCAACAGGGTGTCGCGGAAGGTGGCGATCTGCTCCTGCAGGGGCTTCAGATCCTCTGCCACCGCCAATACATATTGCAGCTCTCGTCCATTGAAATCCTCCCATACGACACCGAAACTGAGCCCCATGGCCAAGCCATCGGCCAGCTTGAATCGTTCGAGCTTCGATTCACCGGGAGACATATTTTGGGAAAAGTCGAGGGAACGGCCCAGTGAGGAGCCGGAGCGCCACAGGTATTGCCCGGCAATACCGCTGACCTGGGCGTAGAGTCCTGAATCCGGGCGATTGAAGCGGGGATCGGTCAATACTTCGGGCATCCTGAGCTGCCCTTGCTCCCCCTCCTCCGCCGCAGCCAGCAGGGCATAAACGCTGCTGAACAGCCGCGCCTGCAGGGCCTCTTCGCTAGCGGAGCGGAAGGCCTTGTCGAGCGCCAGCCCTGTTAAGCCGAAAAATGCGCTCAGCACCAGGCTGGCAGCCAACAGTAAGCGCTGGTGAATGGAGAGAACACGCCTTAATCCCATTCGGGCTAGTACTCCAACAAGGTTATATTGACGGGTACAGTCGGCCTGTCAGCGTTCAGGGCAAGACACGCCTCGCCGCTAATGGCCTTAGTCCTTAGCAAGGGGCGCAACGCAGCCATGGACGCTGACAGGCCAACCCTTCGGGCGTTGCTGTGGTGTCCCGCCACGGCGTTACAGCACTTGGCAAGGACTATGGCCATTGCCTGCGTGCTGTGCCTTGTTGCGGAACATCACAGTAACGCTGTATCCGTCAATATAACCTTGTTGGAGTACTAGGGGGTGTTCTCAATTACCTGAGTGAGCGTGACTCTGAGTCATTTTTCGTGCCGGCAAGGCGCGATGAGGCGTAATAGTCATTCTATT
>JAHXHR010000118.1 GCA_025656505.1 Candidatus Thiodiazotropha sp. (ex Epidulcina cf. delphinae)
CATGCCTATCGAGTCGGATGCCGCCCGTGACGTTGCCGAGAAGCGTGAGTGTGCAACTTGCCACATTGCTTGGATGGCGGATTTCAAGCGCGGGGATGTGTTCACCCTGGTTCCGAATGATCCGCGGCCTATGGAGAAAACCGGTCGTCAGGATGTGGTGAGCACCGAACGGATGTGTTTTTCCTGCCACGATGGTTTTGCGCTGGATTCACGATTTCTTTGGCAGGGCGGACACAGCCATCCCGTGGGGGTTCAGCCCTCCGACAAGGTGCGTATCCCGATCGTGGACGGAAAAAACATGTTTCCGCTCAACGATGCCGGCAATGTCTATTGCGGCACATGCCACAGTGCGCACGGTATCGAGTGGGGCGATGAGTTGTCACCGGTCTTCTTGAGAGCTAAGAATATCGATTCATCCCTGTGTGTCATGTGCCACACAGATCGCGATGGGGAAACGGACGGCCATCTGAATCACCCCCTGTTGAAAGATGTGCCGAAGGAGGCGGAGGGCTTGCTGAAGGCCGGCTCGAAGTTCAGTCAAGAGAATAAAGTCATTTGTCAAAGCTGTCACAGGGTGCATGCCGCCGAGGAGAAAAAACTCCTGGTAAAGAAAAACGACCGATCACAATTATGTGCAACCTGCCATTCGGATAAGTCGGGGGATAGCGCGAAAAAGAAGACCGGGCATTTTACTCATCCGGTCGATATGGCGCCGAAATCAGTCTCGGTGCCTGACAGGTTTAGTAAGGCCGGTTCGAAATTCGGTCCGGACAAAGAGATTATCTGTGAAACCTGTCATCGAGTGCATCATGCGGCGTCGGAGAAACTGGTGGTGCTTGATCGGGATAACCTCAAGGACGGCATTTGTGTCACCTGCCACGAAAATCAGCGCGGCCTCCTATCCAATGGCCATAACATGTTCAAGGTTCGGGAAAAGGAGATGGCCGGTACAGAGATATCCGGGATACTCGGCGTCTGCGGCGTCTGCCATAACATCCATGGTGGGCAGGGGCCGAGGATGTGGGCGAGAAAGATTGATGCAAAGGGTGATCGAATAGCCGGGTTATGCCTGAGTTGCCATGAGAAGAACCATTTTGCCGAAGAACTCACTGTCGGAAAATACAGCCATCCGGTGGGGGTGGCGTTGCCGAAGGGGGTAAAAAAGCCCAAAGGGCTTCCGTTGTTCACGGCGGCGGGCGGGAGTACGGATTCGACAAGGCGTGGGCTGGTGTCATGCCCTACCTGTCATGATGTTCACGGTCCGGCCTCAAGGAAAGGCGGCGCTGTTTCGCGTGGAGAGGGCAAAAAGAGTAAAGGTAAGTATTTGCGCATCGGAGAACAGGATCGCCTTACGCTTTGCAAGACATGCCATCGGGATAAATGGTCGATTGCCGATACCAAACATGACATGGAAAAGAGTAAGGATGGCGTACATGCAAAGTCTACTTCTTTGGGCGTCTGCGGCAATTGTCATCTGGTGCATAACGGTTTAGGCCCGCGCATGTGGGCGCGGGACAATGTTTCGAGGCAAACGGACTCCACGTCTTTATGTATGAGTTGTCACACAGCGGGGGCGGTGGCGGAGGATAAAACGGTAGGTGAACACTCACATCCGGTCGGCGTGCCCATTGAGGATGCGGGTATCAGGGTGACTAAGAGCGGTTGGGTCAGTGAAGATGGAGGCGATACGGTAAAAGCGCCTGCCTCTCTGCCGCTCTATGACGCTAAAGGCGGGAAGAAACGGAAGGGTAGCGGCCTTGTCGGCTGTGGAACCTGCCACGATCCCCATCGTTGGGATTCCGCCGGCGCCAAGAATTCCCTTCACCCCGGGAGCATAGAGGAGGAGGGGGATGCGCGAAACAGCTTTTTACGTGTCGGGGCATCCCCGGATGGCCGGCTCTGTGCAACCTGCCACAGATCGAAAGCAACGATCCGCGCGACAGATCACGACATGTCGGTAACCGCACCGGAGACCAGCAATCTATTACACGCGAGTCCGGCGCAATCGGGCGTCTGTGGTCAATGTCATGCGGTTCACAATGCGCCTCAGGATCTGATGCTCTGGGCTCGTCTGCCGGGACCCGGCGGGGATGCCGCCGAGATGCTATGCCGAAGTTGTCATATACAGGGCGAGATCGCACAGGCAAAGGCGCCTAAGAAGGCGCATCATCCGAGTTACGTCAAAGCCTGGGCTAACGAGCTGCGTGATAGGGATGATCAAAAGAGTGGGGAGATCCCGGTTTTTTCATATAGCGGCCGACATGCGGAGATTGGATATATCAGTTGCCCGTCCTGCCACAATGCGCATCGGTGGCGAGCCGGCGAGGCGAAGGAAGGCAGCGGGAAAAACGAGGAAGGCGATGTTTTCAGCAGTTTTCTGAGAATGCCGGCGACAGAGAGGTTCCTTTGCGCGGACTGCCACGGTCTCGATTCAATATTCCGTTATAAGTATTTCCATGGGGCGAAGATCGAGACGTCGGCGTCGAATGAATAAGGGGCTCGACCGCCGTTCACCCGGCAGGTGAATAGGCAAATCGAAGTCAATAGTTTGCCTATCAGCAGGTTAGTATCAGGATGGAGCGGTCAACTGCGGTTTTTAGGTTCACCTGCCCCGCCGGCTTATGCTGAGGCGCAATCCGCATCGTCAGGCGCTCAGAAAGAGATCGAAAAAGAGCCAATAGACGGCGCTGGCCAGCAGCAACCCGAAAAACATCACCGGCATGCCTGTGCGCATCCATTGCATGGGGGTGATTCTGGCCTCTGGTATGCCGCTCTTTTCGGATTCGCTGACGGCGATGATGTTGGCGGTGGCGCCGAGATGGGTGCCGTTGCCCCCCAAGCCGACACCCAGCGCCAACGCCCACCAGAGCGGAGCGGTATTCACCCCGCTGCTCTCAAGACCCAGGATGATCGGTATCATGGCGACGGTGAATGGGATATTGTCGACCACGGCGCTGAGGATCGCCGCAACCCACATCAACAGCAGACCGGTCAGCAGCAGCATCGCCGGATCCTTTGCCAGTTTCGCCAGTTCATTACCGAACAGATCGAGCAGACCGGAGGATTCCACGCCACCGACAATCATAAAGAGCCCGGCAAAGAAAAACAGTACCGACCAGTTGACCGAACCGAACAGCTCCTCCATGTCGGGACGCAGCAGCAGCAGGGCCAGGACCAGTCCGATGAAGGAGGCATAGGCGGGCAGCAGGTGCAGGGTGTGATGGATAAAGAACAGCACGATCACCACGCCGAGAGAGAACAGGATTCGCTTCAATCCCTCGGCATCCTTGATGGCGTGGGTCGCCACCAGGGCTTTCGGGTCCCTGCCGCCTTCGGTGAGTTGGTGGCGAAACAGAAACAGCATCAGACCAACGGTGCCGATCCACACCACCAACACCGGTAACCCCATATGGATCAGGAAGGCGTTGAAACTGATGCCGGCGGCGCTGCCGATCATCAGATTGGGCGGGTCGCCCACCAGCGTGGCGGCGCCGCCGATATTGGAGAGCATAGCCTCCGCCATCAGATAGGGCATGGGGTTGATCTTGAGCAGGCGGCAGATCAACACCGTCAACGGGGCGAACACGATCACGGTAGTGACGTTGTCGAGGATCATACTGATCAGGCTTACCGCCAGACTGAGATAGATCAGCAGCAGCTTGGGGTTGCCCATCGCCCAGTGGGTGATATGCACGGCGGCGAAGTCAAAGGCGCCGGTGGGGCGCAGCAGGGCCACCAACATCATCATTGCGGCAAGCAACAGGATCGTGTTGCCATCCACCGCCATGATCGCCGCTTCCTGGGAGTAGAATCCCATCCACATGCCGATGCCGATCATCAACACCGCACCGAACATGGCGGCGGTGGTCCGGTGCAGCCGTTCGGAGAAAATCAGCGCATAGGCCAGCACCAATACGGCGGCCGAAGTCCACATCTCCAGCGTGATCTGTTCCATGGCGGCCTCGATCTACTCGGTAAAGCACTCTTTGGCGATCACTGCTTTGGCGATGCTCATTCGGGTGACGACCCCCTGGTATTCGTTCCCCTCCGTAACAAACAGATACCCGGTATTGTACTGTTCCATGATCGCCAACGCCTTGACCGCCTGAAAATTGGCCGATAAGCGGATGGCGTCGGGAAAGATAAAGTCGTCCACCGATTTCGCCATCAGTTCATCCGCCCTCATGTGGGGAAAATCGAGGTGCTCGATGTCGTCTCCGAGGAGATGGGCGCCATGGATGATGTCTTCTGGAATGCAACACAGCAGGAACAGATGCCTGACGGAGAAACGTCCGTTGAGATTTCCCTCGGCATCCATGTAGGGAATGCCGGGTACATCTTTTTCGACGCACTCGCTCATCACTTCACCGATGGTCATGCCCGGCCTTGCAACCTTGGTGGGGATGGATATGTGTTTGATCTTCATGGCGGCGTCTCGTCCATCAAAGGCCTCATGGCGTGTAGCATATTGGCGAAAAGATGCCGGTTTCGGCGTTCTTCCCCGGCCAGCAGCCGTTTCATATAGGCTCGCCGGGTCGGCGCGGTAAAACAGGCCGGACAACTGTCGGGGATGATCGGCAGGCCCGCTTCAACGGCAAAGGCGCCGGTCTGGGTCTCGCGGCAATAGACCAGCGGCCGGATGATGCGGATATCCTCCGCGTCGTTGAGATAGTGCGCCTTCATGGTGCGTAGTTGCCCGCCATGGAACAGGGACATCAGCAGGCTCTCCGCCAGATCATCCAGGTGTTGCGCAAGCGCCAGTACATTGTAGCTCTCCCGGCGGCAGGTGGTATACATGATTCCACGCTTCATGCGCGAGCAATAGGCGCAGAAGGAGTCCCCCTGCATGTTCTTTTCGGCCTGCGCCATGATCGGTTGTTCGGCATAGTGCCAGGGCAAGCCCAGTGTCTCGTAGTAGTCCTTGAGGGGGGCGGGATCGAAACCCTCGACCCCGGGATCGACGGTGACCACCCCCAGATCGAACCTGACAGGGGCATAGCTGCGTAAATGGCTGAGAATTTGCAACAGGGAGAGCGAATCCTTGCCGCCGGAAACCCCGAGCAGGATGCGGTCTCCCTCGCGGATCATGTCGAAATCGGCAATCGCCTTGCCGACTTTGCGCAATAACGATTTAGGTGGTCTGCTGTAGTGAGTCATACGTGCATTGTGGCATGAAGCCCGGATGCCGCCCAAGGAGTCATTGCAATCGAACCGGCGATGACGCATCGTTACAGTTTCATCGATCATTATCCTAAAAACCGCAGTTGGACGGGGTGAAGCGTGCAATTCGCTTCGTAGCGTGATTCACCCAACCGCTGAATAGGCAAATCGAAGTTAATAATTTGCCTATCAGTAGGTTAGTATCAGAATGGAGCGGTCAACTGCGGTTTTTAGGATTATTCACCCGGCCTACCAGGTTGCCGGGTTGATAGAGGAGTAATGGCATGGATATTTTCGTTCTGGTGTTGATGGCGTTCGCCATCGTTATTGTCGTGTCGGGCGCCAAGCGCGTACCCCAGGGAAACGAGTACACCGTAGAGCGTTTCGGACGCTACACCAAGACCCTGCGCCCCGGTCTCAATCTTATCGTGCCGCTGATTGACCGGATCGGCACAAAGATGAACATGATGGAGCAGGTGCTCGATGTCCCGTCTCAGGAGGTCATTACCAAGGACAATGCCATGGTGACGGTGGACGGGGTGATCTTCTTTCAGGTGCTGGACGCTTCCCAGGCGGCCTATGAGGTCAACGATCTTTTCAGTGCGATCCTCAATCTCACCATGACCAACATCCGCACCGTGATGGGTTCCATGGATCTGGACCAACTGCTCTCCCAGCGTGACACGATCAATACCCAGTTACTGACGGTGGTGGATGACGCCACCACCCCCTGGGGGGTGAAAGTGACCCGCATCGAGATCAAGGATATCTCCCCCCCCAGAGACCTGGTCGACGCCATGGCCAGACAGATGAAGGCGGAGCGTGAGAAGCGTGCTTCCATCCTGGAGGCGGAAGGGCAAAGACAGTCCGCCATTCTCAAGGCCGAGGGCGAGAAGCAGGCCGCCATATTGGAGGCGGAGGGTGAAAAGGAGGCCGCCTTCCGTGAAGCCGAGGCCCGCGAACGTCTGGCGGACGCCGAGGCTAAGGCGATCACCCTGGTGTCAGAGGCCATTGCCAAGGGGGATGTCAACGCCATCAACTATTTCGTTGCACAGAAATACACCGATGCCCTGGGGCAGATCGCTTCGGCGGAGAACCAGAAGATCATTATGATGCCGTTGGAGGCATCCAGTCTGATCGGCTCCGTGGCGGGTATCGGCGAGATCGCCAAGCAGGCGCTCAATCGGCAGGCGGGTGGAGAAGGTTGATGCCGTGGGTGGCCCAGCTCGATTACTGGCATTGGTTTATCCTCGCCGTGCTGCTGATGATCCTAGAGGTATTCTCCCCCGGGGCGTTTCTGCTGTGGATGGGACTGGCGGCCGGGGTGGTCGGACTACTGCTTCTGCTCCTTCCCGGTCTCGGCTGGCAGATGCAGTTCCTGGCCTTCGCCCTTTTCAGCGTAGGGATTATCGTTGCCGTGCGCGCCTTCCTGCGGCGCAGGCCGATCGAGACCGATCAGCCGTATCTCAATCGCCGGGGTGAACAGTATCTGAATCGCATCTTCACCTTAAAAGAACCTATTATTAACGGTGAGGGTAAGATTCATGTCGACGATTCCTCTTGGAAAATCCACGGGGAGGACTGTCCGGCAGGCTCTCAGGTCAGGGTCACCGGGGTGCGGGGGGTGGTGTTGCTTGTCTGTCAACGATGCGAGGAAGAGGCGCCAGGCTGTCGGATTGCGGTAAATGAAGGCGACAGAAAGAAATGAAAACTATGGAATCAAAAGTGATCTTGTTCGTCGATAGTGACGGCAATCAACTGAACTCGCTGAAGCGGACCCTGCACGACTACAGGGATCGTTGGCAGATGCGTTTCACTGAAAATGCCCGGCAAGCCCTGGAGATGATGCAGCAGGCGCCTGTGGATATCGTTGTCAGTGAAACCCAGCTTGACGGCATGCCCGGCAGCGAACTGCTGAGGCTGTTTCAACTCCACTACCCCGGCGTCACGCGCTTACTCTTCTCCGGCCAGGCATTGCGCACGCCTGCCCAGGAGGTGGTGCATCACGCCCACCAGTTCATCGCTAAACCCTGCGCCACGACGACCTTGATCGCCAACCTGGAGCGGGTGCTCCATCTGCGCGGCCTGTTGAACAATCCCCCTCTTGAAGCGTTGATCGGCAGTCTCGGCACCCTGCCCAGTTTGCCCGGCGTCTATCAACAGATGATTACCGCCCTGCAATCCGACACCACCTCGGTGGCCGATATCGGCCGGATCGTTGCTCAGGACATCGGTATGTCCACCAAGGTGCTGCAAATGGTCAATTCGGCCTTCTTCGGTCTCCCTCAACAGATCGCCTCGCCGGAACACGCCGTCAGTTTACTGGGCATAGAGACCGTTGCCAACCTGGCCCTTAGCGCCGGTATTTTTACCCAGCTCGACCAATCCGTGGTGGAAGAGTTTCAGTTGGAAGCCCTCTGGCAACACAGCCTGATCACGACCGGCCTGGTGAAACGCCTGGCGCCGGCCGCTGGGCTGAACCGCCAACAAAGTGAGATGCCGGTGCTGGCGGGTCTGCTGCACGACCTGGGCAAGCTGGTTCTTGCGACACAGGATACCGGTGAGTACCGGCGCATCGTTCAGCAGGCCAAACGGGATGGGACGCCCCTGTATGAGGTGGAAGCCGAATCCTTATGGTGCGACCATGCGGTTATCGGTGCCTATCTGATGGGATTGTGGGGGTTGCCCTTTCCGGTAGTGGAGGCGGTGGCTTTGCACCATTCGCCGGAGAGACAGGCAGTGGAGCGAGTCGATTGCCTGCTGGTCTACGCAGCCAATCTACTGACGCACCGGTTCACCAACGGGATGCATAAAACCTATTACGGCACGGAACGGCTCCTGGCCCTGCTATCCCCGACGGAATTTGAGCGCTGGACTGGGATCGCCGAAGAGTATTTCGATGGAAAAGCCGCCTGAAAAGGTTCTGATGGTCGATGACGACCGCAATCTGCTCGACGCCTTCAGGCGGCAGTTTCGCAAGCGTCTGGATCTTGAAACCGCCACCAGCGGCGCCGACGGCGTGCAGGCGGTGCGGGACGGCGGTCCCTTCGCGGTGGTCATTTCCGATATGCAGATGCCGAACATGAACGGCGTGGAATTTCTCTCCCAGGTGCGGGCCATTTCTCCCAATACGGTGCGTATCATGCTCACCGGCAACGCCAACCTGGATGTCGCCATCGACGCAGTGAACGACGGCAATATCTTCCGCTTCATGAATAAACCGGTGGAGAGGGAGCAATTCTACCAGACCATTTTAGACGGCATCCTGCAATATCGCCTGATCACCGCCGAAAAGGTGCTGCTCAACAAGACATTGAAAGGTGCGGTAGACCTGTTGGCCGATATCCTCAGCATGGTAAAACCGGCCGCCTTCAGCCAATCCTCACGCATAAAGCGTCACGTCAGAACCATGGTCAACAGTCTGTCGCTGGAAGATGGTTGGCACTACGACTTGGCGGCGATGCTCTGTCAACTCGGATACATCAGCCTGCCCGAAGAGCTTATCCAGAAGATTGCCGATGACACGGAACTGAGCCATGTGGAGAGTGAGCTATACAACACTCATCCGGGCATGAGCGCGCGGCTGTTGAAGCACATTCCCCGGCTGGAGATTGTCGCGGCGATGGTGGAACGACAGAACGACAACATCGGCAAGATCGAGTTCCAGGGAAGACTCTCCAGCGGTGACAAAGCCATCCTCGGCGGGCAGATATTGCGGGTGGCGATAGCCTATGATCAGTTGGTCAACCGGGGGGTGGACGAGGGGGAGGCGATCAGTCAGCTCAAAGCCGCTCCGGAACGGTACGATCCCATCCTGGTCGAGACCCTCTCCCTGGGCTCGCGGAATCGGAAGGTGGAGATCCTCACCCTACCCATCGACCAGCTCGAGCCGGGGTTTATCCTGGATCAGCCGATTCGTACCAAGGGTGGAGTCTTGCTGGTCGCCAAGGGACAGACCCTTAGCCAGGCAGTGCTGTTTAGGCTGATTGCGGCGCAAGATAGCAGTGTCTTTTCCGGCGCCGTCAGGGTGTTTCGCGTCACTTAACCCGGATGTTTCACCCGGGAGCGTGATGATCGTGCCGAACTCGTCGTTCAGCGTTGCCTGGTAACACTTCGCACTTTGCTAATAGTCTAAATATTACATGTTAAATCAAAAGGTTAATTCATATTATCAGCGGCCGGGCGAAATGTCCGGGTTAACCCTAGGCCTGCCCATTACCCATAAGTCTGAAATATGGGAACAGACATGACATAACCTGTTGTTTTCATTAGGTTCATATTTTTGTTGGCTGTTAGGG
>JAHXHR010000119.1 GCA_025656505.1 Candidatus Thiodiazotropha sp. (ex Epidulcina cf. delphinae)
ATATACTATTTGATGAAAAACTGGGTCACTTGAATTATTCCGTAAATCCAGTCACATAAATCGGGAAGTTATTACGTGCCCATTCCTAAGCAAGATATTTTCGAGTATATCGAGGTGTTTTATAACTCAAGTTTCGGAGTTCATATTTACATGCGAATAGCCTCTAACAGTATGATAAATATGAATAATTACGATCTCTCCTTTAAAAGCACTGTGTTTTTATGTCAACAATGAATTTGCAGGTATTTTGCTTGTGTGTTGGTTTCCCGGCACATTTACGAACACTTGCATATGGCTCCAAATAACGGGTTACCGTGCGAAATGCTTAGAAAGCAGCACTTTTTTGCAAATTTTGAACTCCGAAACTTGAGTTATAACCGCCGGAGACGCCACTCAACTATCGGCTATCAGACGCCATTGGGCTATGACAAAGCATACCGAAAAGTTGCGTGATTATTTGTCCGGAAAAGTCTTGCCATATCATTTCGGTGTGCGCTTCGCTCACGGGTTAATCCATTCGTCTATCCATGCGGATTAGACACAGCCGGTGGGTTTTGGTAGCCCGCCATATTTGGTAATGGGTTTCATCGGGCCGGTAAGCCAGAGTTTGAACATCGCTTTTTGGTCGGCGCCCAGGTATTTGGAAAACTTTCGGATCGGTGGCACTACGTTGAATTCGTCGAAGTACTCCCTGGCCTTGAGAATCTGTTCCCACTTCTCATCACCGAGAGCGAAGTTGTCCGCATCCGCCATCGCCCTGGCGATTTCGGGGGTCCATGCACTCATATCGGTGAGATAACCGTCTCCATCACGCTCCGGTATATCAATGTTCATCTGCCCCGCTCCTATTACCAGGCTAAATGGTAGGTTACTGCCTGGCAGCAGTTTACGTTCAATTGCCGTTTGGGATCTACCCTTAGAAATTTCCGGTTATTGTGCCTTGGGAGCATCAGATGAAACTGATGACAAATGCGCTAGGAGATCGCACTTGCGGTTAAAGGGGATGTTGAAATTGATACGATGCAAGTTTGAGCCCTGCCGAATGTCTAGTCCGAACGGATCCACGCCGATGGCGTCAATGGAAGAGCGTTCTGCTATCCCATAACTGTCGGCGAAGCGATTCAGCAGGTCATGGTCGTGGGCATTCAACTGGTAGAGCACCTCTGCCTCGTCCGGCGTTGAGAAGGGGACGGGGGTGTGGATCCTACTGGTGTCAAACCAGCGAGCTGAACCAAATCCACCTATGAAGTAGAATTGTTTGGTTATCAGGCGATAAAAGTGAAAGTTGAGTTCTTTGTGAAATCGGCGAGTGTGCGGATAGTAGCGAAAATAGCGTTCTGCCGTTGAGATCGAACAGACCGGTTCGGCCTGTGCGAGGCAGGTGAGCCGGGCCAACTGCTGCACATCGCCGTTGCCCGGTTCGGTGAGTGTGAGGGAGCAGAGAGGATCGGCTTGCAGATTTTGCGTGTGCTGCGCCAGATGGGAGATCAGCAGCAACGGGTTGCCTTTGGCATCCCGGCAGATCGGCAGCAGTGAGCCGAAAGGGTAACCCGGGTATTTGACAGAGTGGGTTGCCAGCAGGCCGCGAAAGCTGTTGGACCAAAGTTTTTGAACGGCATGGATCAGTTCTTCCGTCGAGGTCACGTGATTCATCTTCTTCTCGTTGATACTCCATGATCTTAGCCGAATTTCATTGAGGATGCAGGGTGATTTCGCTTTGCCGGGTAAGCTGGTCCTTAGCAGTTAACCCGGATATTTCACCCGGCCGCTGATATTATGAATTAACCTTTTGATTTAACAGGCAATATAGAATATTAGCAAAATGCGAAGAGTTACCAGGCAGCGCTGAACACGCCCTCGTATCGATCTTGTCGCTCAGGGAGCGGTATTTCCTCAATCATCAATAGGTTAGGTTATTGACTCAATCGTAAATCCGCCCCTGAACGACGGGCTCGGCACGATCATCACGTTCGCGGGTGAAACATCCGGGTTAAACAGTGCAATTCGCCCCGTAGCCTGGTTCACCCAACCGGTGAATAGGCAAATCGAAGTTAATCGTTTGCCTATCAGTAATTCCGTATCAGAATGGATCGGTCAACTGCGGTTTTTAGGTTTAATAATCCCGACCAATGCCGGCGCGATACCCGCGCTGCATATGACTGGATTTATACGGTGGGGTTGAACGGTTGCAGCCGGACAACGGATAGAACAGACACAAATAGATTGGGAGAGACGCTATGGAACTTTCGCTCGACACCCTTCTGAATACCTACGTTATTCCCTGGGGTGCTAAAATCGTGATGGCGCTGTTGGTGTTGATGATCGGGCGCTGGCTCGCCGGAATGCTGATCGGAATGCTCAAAAAAATCATGGTCAAGGGCAATATCGACCATATGCTGGTCGGCTTTTTGGGCAATATCGCCTATGCGGCGCTGTTGGCGGTCGTCGTCCTTGCCGCTTTGGAGCAACTGGGCGTCAACACCACTTCCGCATTGGCAATCCTGGGCGCGGCGGGCCTGGCTGTCGGTCTGGCGTTGAAGGATTCCCTGGCCAGTTTCGCGGCCGGTGTGATGTTGATTATCTTTCGTCCTTTCAAGTTGGGTGATTTCGTGGAGGCCGGAGGGGTAGCGGGTATCGTGGAGGATATCCGCATCTTCCACAGTGTGCTCAGGACAGGCGATAATCGTGAGATCACCATGCCCAATGCGCAGATCTACGGTGGCACGATTATCAACTACTCCGCCAGGGAAACCCGCCGCATCGATTTGGTCATCGGTATCGGCTATAACGATAATATCAAAAAGGCGCGCGACCTGATCAAGGGGATACTTGAGGGGGAGGAGACTGTTTTGAAGGAGCCGGCGCCAACCGTCATGTTGCTGGAGCTGGGTGAGAGTAGCGTCGACTTCGCGGTTCGCCCCTGGGTCAAGTCCAGCGACTATTGGACTACCCGAGCTGATTTGCTCGAAGCCATCAAGGCCGCCTTCGATAAGGAGGGTATCAGTATTCCTTATCCGCAGAGGGATGTTCATATGATTCAAGATGCGGCTACGTGATACTGTATCAGCGGCCGGGTGAAATATCCGGGTTAAGGGCTAGTGACTTATGCGTATTGCCTGTTTGGAAGATGACAAGGTACAGTCAGCCGTCATGAAGGAGTGGCTGGAAGCGGAAGGGTATATCTGCAGGAGCTTCGAGAATGCTGATGCCTTCATGCGCGAACTGCGTCATGAGACCTATGATCTGTTGATCATGGACTGGGAGTTGCCGGGTAAGAGCGGTGTTGATGTACTCTCATGGCTGCGTGGCGAGCGGGAGTGGGATCTGCCTGTCTTCTTCATCACTCACCGGGACGGAGAGGCTGATATCATCGAAGCGCTGGAGAAGGGGGCTGACGACTATTTGGCCAAACCGGTCAACCGTGAAATTATGCTGGCGCGCATCAGGGCTCTGGTGAGACGCCATAGCGGCCGCCGCGATCGCTTGGAGATTGATGGTTTTTCCCTGCACAAGGAAAACAAGACTGTAACCATCAACGGAGAACTGGTTGAAATGACCGAAAAAGAGTTCCAGTTGGCCTGGATGCTCTTCACCAATATCGGTCGACTCCTTTCACGGGATCATTTACTGGAGAGTATCTGGGGATTCGGCCCCGGTCTGATGACGCGCACCGTGGATACCCATATCAGCCGTCTGCGTCGCAAACTCAGGCTGACGCCGGAAAACGGGTGGCGTTTGAAAGCCGTCTATCATCAAGGATATCGCCTTGAGCAGCTTGAAGACCAGGCTTGATTACGCAAACCGATTTCTTTATTCGTGAGGGGATGAATGATCCGTAAGTTAACGCCGATCAACGTTGAAGTTTGCCGACGACTCCCCTGCTACTGACCAGCGGGAACAGCGAGGTGGTGTTCGATGCCCTCTCCTCTTTCTGAACCGCTTTAGCCACCGCAGAGATCTTTGCCTATTCCATCGTTTCATCGCCCACAATTCTTTAGCTATGGGATCGGTATCAGCCGGACGCCGGTGACGAAAGCATGGAGCCACAGGTTGATACCGGCAAAGGATGCCGAGTTGCGGGATATCCTGTTTCAACGCCTTGGAAACGGTCGGGGATTTCTGCTACCGCCTTTGTTCCCTGAACGTTATTATGTCAGGCTGGATGCGTTGTTTACAGAGATGGATAAGATCTCCCGTTCCACTATCTACCGAACCGAAATCCCGGGATTGCATTGACAGATGCGTATAGGCCGATCATCCAGCGGATTCTCCGAGCGGACCCGTAGCGCTTTAATCTTGTTGCTGTTTACCTGTCTTATGGCGGCAAGCGGCTGGCTGTGGCGCTGGGATTTACTGCTGTATGACTTGCAGATGGGCGTCATGACCAGACCCCCGGCGGACGATGTCGTCATTGTCGCGGTGGATGAGAAGAGCCTGGAGGCTCTGGGCCGTTGGCCCTGGTCCCGCCAGGTTCATGCTGAACTGGTTGACCGCCTCACCCAGGCAGGCGCCAGGGCTATCGTGCTTGATATCCTGTTCGCTGAATCGGATCGTATCGATCCTGAGGCGGATATCCAGCTAATACAGTCCATTGCCGCCAGCGAACGGGTCTTCATGCCGGTGATTCCGGAACAGCATCGTCAGGACGATATGCCGGTGGAGTCCATGCCGCTGCCCGCGCTTTCCAACGTTGCGGCGGGTCTGGGGCATGTACACATGGATCTGGATGCGGACGGCATTGCCCGTGGCGTTTTTCTGTATGAAGGGCTTGGGCAAGCCTATTGGCCCCATCTGATGTTGACACTGCTGAATTGGCTACAGCCGGAAGAGGGTCGCTTGCAATCGACCCCGGTGAGCATGCAAGCCCCGAGTACTCATCTGATCGGTCGCCATACCCATCGACTGATTCCTTTCAGCGGACCGGCCGGTCATTATCATCGCTACAGCTACAGTCAGATACTTGAAGGGGATTTTCCGCCGGACCTGTTTCGTGACCGCATTGTGTTGGTCGGGATAACCGCGACCGGAATAGGCGATGCGCTGCCGACACCCGTTTCAGGACATGGGGTGTTGATGCCGGGTGTCGAGATCAATGCCAATATCCTGGATAGCCTGAGACGAGACGAAACGATTACGCCGGTCGGTTATCTCCCCCATTTATCGGCAAGCGCTCTGATTGTTGTTCTACCCTTTGTCCTCTACCCCTACTTCCCTACCCGGTCCGCCCCCCTGGTTTCCCTTGCCCTGGTGGTGGGCTTTTTGTTTATAAACTGGATACTGTTGCGTGGAGCGGAGATCTGGTTCCCGCCGTCAGCCGGGCTGTTGGGCTTGATGTTGAGTTACCCCCTGTGGAGCTGGCGACGACTCGATCAGGCCGTGCGTTATCTGAATGAACAGCTCGAAAGCATGCAACTGGAGCAGCGACTGTTGCCCGTGCAACAGCCGCCGGACGACATGACTTCGGCGATGGCTTTTCTTTCACGACTGCTGCCGCTGCAAGGGTGGGTGCTCTACGATGCCGGCAGCGGAAAGCAGCTATTGCAAGACGGCGAGCCGTTAGGGGCGCCGCTGGATTTCCTGACGCAGGGCGCTTGGCAACGATCGGGGGCGGAAATTTGGATCCTGATTCAGCGTTCCGAGACAGGCTGGCAATTGGGACTGGTATGGCCGAGAAATGCCGTACCCCAGGGCCGCTCCCTGCAAGTGGTGACCGATTTCGCCTTGCAGTTCTCCTTTAAGCCGCAGGAAAAAAGAGGCAGTGTCCTGGAGCGGGTCGAGTTGCGCATGCAACAGATGCGGGAGACCAACACTCACCTGCAGCGCTTTCGCAATCTGATCGGCAATGCCGTGGAACAAATGGATGACGGCTTGATGGTAATCAACAGCCTTGGCCAAGTGGTCATGTCCAACCCCAGGGCGTCCTTCTACCTCGGGCATGGTTCTGACAGGGAGCTGTGGGGCGAGGATGCCTATCGTTTGTTGAAGGCGTTGGAAATGCCGGGAGGGGAGCAGTGGCGAGAGGTGTTTAGGAAAGTCATGTTGCATGGCGAGCCGATTCGATTCGAGGCCTTCAGGTCACCTGATACGGAACTCTTCGTGCAATTGAAATCCCTTGATGGCTTGGATGCCGGGATGCACGGCATGATCGTCAATCTCTCCTACATCGGAACCATCAAGCGTTCCGAGCGTACCCGGGCGAAAATGCTCAATTTTCTCTCCCATGATATTCGCTCCCCGATCACCTCACTGCTCTCCCTGACGCAGTCACGGCAAATGCGCGAGGGCAGTGCAAAGGAACTTGCGGAACAGATTGAGCCGCTGGCCCGCCGCTCACTCAAACTGGCGGGGAACTTTCTGCGACTTGCCAGGGCGGAAGCGGCTGAAGCGACCTCTTTTACGGATACCGATTTCGTCACCGTAGCGCATAATGCCATGGACGAGAGCTATGTACAGGCGAAGTCCCGGCGAATCACGCTTCAGCGGCGCTTTGAGGAGGACGAGATCTGGCTGCAAGGTGATCCGGGATTGCTAGAACGGGCGCTGCTCAACCTGTTGGAGAATGCCGTCAAATTTTCTCCAGAGCAGGGTCAGGTCAGCATGACCCTCCGTCTACAGGGTTCCGAACTGGTCTGTGAGATTGCGGATCAAGGTCCGGGCATTCCACGAGATCAACTGAATTCCATTTTTTTACCCTTTACCCAGGCGGAATCGATTGATGCCTCGCAAGGCCGGGGGATGGGTCTTGGGCTCAGTTTCGTTAAAGTGGTTGCCGAAAAACACCATGGCTCCGTGGTGGCGAAAAATGCCGAAAGCGGTGGCGCCGTATTCTCCCTAAGTTTGCCCTGTGAGGAGAAAGCGCCTGCTTTGAAATCGGGCTGATCCCTTGATGGCATTGCTCGCGTGGACCACCGTAACGGCTATTGCCGTCGTCTGTTGTGACAATCCTGAGCCAAGCCGACGATCATTGCCGATGGGTTTGTCCAGCGTGCGGAAAACCGTGCATAATGCCCCCCATTGATCTCGATTGATTTTCCGGAGTGACCGATGCCGCAATACCGTTCCCGCACCACCACCCAAGGACGCAACATGGCCGGCGCTCGTGCGCTCTGGCGGGCCACCGGCATGAAGGACGGTGATTTCGACAAGCCCATCATTGCCGTCGCCAATTCGTTTACCCAATTCGTACCGGGGCATATCCACTTGAAGGACCTGGGCCAGTTGGTGGCCGGTGAGATCGAGGCTGCAGGAGGTGTGGCCAAGGAGTTCAATACCATTGCGGTGGACGATGGTATCGCCATGGGGCATGGGGGAATGCTCTACTCTCTGCCTTCGCGGGATATTATTGCCGACTCGGTTGAATACATGGTCAACGCGCACTGCGCTGACGCCCTTGTCTGCATCTCCAACTGCGACAAAATCACCCCGGGGATGTTGATGGCCGCCCTGCGGTTGAATATTCCCACCGTGTTTGTTTCCGGTGGGCCGATGGAAGCGGGTAAGGTCCAATTGCACGGCGAGGAGAAACATCTCGATCTGGTGGATGCCATGGTCTCTGCGGCCGACCCGCTTCAGAGTGATGAAGATGTAGCGAAAATCGAGCGCTCCGCCTGTCCCACCTGCGGCTCATGCTCCGGTATGTTCACCGCCAATTCCATGAACTGTTTGACGGAGGCCCTGGGACTCTCGCTACCGGGGAATGGATCATTACTGGCGACCCATGCCGATCGTCAACAGCTCTTTATTGAGGCCGGGCGTGAGATCGTGGCGCTGGCGCGTCGCTGGTATGAGCAGGACGATGCCGCCGCGCTGCCACGCAACATCGCCGGCTTCCAGGCATTTGAGAACGCCATGAGCCTGGACATTGCCATGGGCGGCTCCACCAACACGGTATTACACTTGCTGGCCGCCGCCCACGAGGCGGAGGTGGATTTCACCATGGCCGATATCGACCGCTTGAGTCGTAAGGTGCCGAATCTTTGCAAGGTTGCGCCGGCTACTCAGCAGTATCACATGGAAGATGTGCACCGGGCGGGCGGGGTTATCGGTATTCTAGGGGAACTGGATCGCGCCGGATTGATTCACCGAGATATGCCAACTGTCTACGCGACTAGCCTTGGGGAGGGGTTGGATCGTTGGGACATCATCCGCACTGAAGAAGACGCGGTGCGCAACCGCTACCTGGCAGGGCCTGGCGGCATACCCACCCAAGTCGCTTTCAGCCAGTCATCCCGTTGGCCTGAACCGGATCTGGACAGGAGCAATGGCTGCATTCGTGACCTGGAACACGCCTATTCCAAAGACGGCGGCCTGGCGGTATTGTACGGTAACCTGGCGGAGCAGGGTTGTATCGTCAAGACTGCGGGGGTGGATGAATCGATCCTGGCGTTTTCCGGAGCGGCGCGTATCTTCGAGAGCCAAGATACAGCCGTTGAGGCGATCCTGGAGGATCGGATCCAGGCCGGAGAGGTGGTGATTATTCGCTACGAAGGCCCGAAAGGCGGACCCGGTATGCAGGAGATGCTCTATCCGACCAGTTATCTGAAATCGAAGGGGCTGGGCAAGGCCTGCGCCTTGATCACCGATGGGCGTTTTTCAGGAGGGACATCCGGGTTGTCCATCGGACATTGCTCCCCCGAAGCTGCGGAGGGTGGAAATATCGGTTTGGTGAAAGAGGGCGACCTCATTGAGATCGACATTCCCGGCCGTTCCATTCATGTCGCCGTCAGTGATGAGACCCTCCATAACAGACGCGCCGAAATGATGTTGCGCGGCGAGACGGCCTGGCGACCGGTAGCGAGGGAGAGGGATGTTTCCGCTGCATTGAAGGCGTATGCCGCCCTGACCACCTCCGCGGCGCGTGGCGCTGTCAGGGATCTTTCTCAACTTGATAAATAGACCCCCGTTCAAGACCGATAGCTATTTCAACCTAAAAACCGCAGTTGACCGCTTCTGACGGGCAAAGACATCTGGAGAAGGACGGTGTATTTTGACCTCAGGCAGTATTACCTATCTAAAGTTTCACGGTTCTGTGAGCACCGAGGTGCGTAGTGGATATGGGCTAAGGTTATTTTTGATGGGGTTTGCCCAGTTTATAGCAAACCCCCATAAAATTAATTCTGGGCGCAGCCGCTGTTTGCTAAAAAAGCACTCTGTTTTTCAAAAAGATAGTCCACGCACTTGATATTACCACAAAATCAATAGCGTGAAACTTCAGTTACCTATTTGCCCAGGGCAATCGGGCTTAAAAGGACTTGAACCCGGAATTTAGATGAGGTATTGAGGTTATCCATTTGGATGGTATCAAATGACAAACCCA
>JAHXHR010000120.1:0-8164 GCA_025656505.1 Candidatus Thiodiazotropha sp. (ex Epidulcina cf. delphinae)
ATCCGTGGGTTCAGAGGGAGCGCAGCGTGCAAGATATTGATTCGGATAGCGTAATAAAAATTCGCAGCCATACCCTTAGGTCTGGTGAGAGTTTTTATATAGCCAGACGGATCAAGAGCTTGTGCGATGTGCCCCGATGAACTCACGGATTCAGGGTAACCTTCGGGTTAGTAACTGGAGATCCCCACCCTATATTCTTGCTGGATAGGGTGGGGTCTTACCCTATTCTGTTCACAATTGTCGGATTAATCATAGACCACACCCAATAATTCAACATTCACAATTAAAGGCATTAGTTTGCCGGCGGAAAAACAACAGGCGGTGGTTTAACCCCCGTCCCGGTCGTCTCGGAGACGATTGTCTTGGCAAACGACCGCCCAAGCTCGAAGGCTTGCTCCTGATCCATCTCGGCGGGCGCCTCCGGTTCGCCGGTCTCTTGTTTCATGTATAGGGTCTGGGTCGGGAACGCAAATTCGACCCCAAGCCCTTGCGCCACACGCAGGATATCCAGCATGAAACGATGACGTTCGCGCAACTCCGTATTCCACTCGGGCGTCTCCCAGAAAACATACAACAGCACATCCAAGGATGAGGCGGCGAATTCGTTCAGATAGACGTGGTAATAGTCTTTGCGCATATAGGGGTGTTGGCGCACCAGTTCCCTGACGCCCTCGCAGAATGCCTCGATACGGTCGGGCGGCGTGTCATAAGTAAGCGACAGCTTGCACGATAGCCGCCGGTAACGGCGCTCCCCCATGTTATCCACGGTGGCGGTGATGAACTTGGAATTGGGAACCGTCACCATCGAGTTGTAGAAGGTGCGCACCCGGGTGCTGCGAAAACCTATCCTTTCGACACTGCCTTCGACCCCCTCGACAATGATCCAATCCCCTACCGAAAAGGTTCGATCCATCAACACCGTTACCGAGCCGAACAGGTTCTGCACCATATCCTTCGCCGCCAAGGCAAAGGCCAGGCCGCCCAGGCCGAGACCTGCCAGCAGGCTCGAGATATCGATATTCAGGTTATCGGCGATGAACAGAAAACCGATCACCGTGACGAATACCTTCAGGGTTCGCGGTATCAGGGGAACCAGCGCATCGTCGAGCTTGTTACTGGTGAGTTGCGCGCGTTTGTGCAGGTAGGCGGAGACCAGGTCGACCAATCGATAGGCGGCCCAGACACCCGAGATGCTTGCCAGTAACTTGACTGCCAACAACAATACCAGCATTGTGCTTTCCGCAAGCCCCATCAGGTTGATGCTGCCCAACCAGATAATCGCCATCGCCATCAAACCCAGCGGGCGCAGAATATCCTCTGATATCTCCTTGAACTCATCATGACGGATCCCGGCGCGCCAGCGGCGCACACCGCTTCTGAGGGAAAAGGAGATGAGCTTGTCGGCAATCACACCTGCCAGAATGGTCAGGAACAGGCCGATCCATTGCCAGTTCTGCAACAGAAAAATCGATTCCTTCAATGAGGCGGGTATCTTTTGTCGAAAGCGGATATGCCAGGGTACATGGCCCACCTCATCATCCTTGCCGCTGACCCGCTCCTCCGTTGCCATCTCATCCATGATGGCAGGGAGCTTAGCGATGGTGTCTCGATCGAAAAGCCAGCGGCCGGACTCGCTCCGGCTGATCCTCACTTCACCGTTTTTATAGTTCTGGAACAGATACGCAGTCCCTTCGTCAACGGCGGGAATCGCTTTTAAGTTGATGATGCGCGTACGGTCCAGCACTTCCAGCAGCATCCAGGCCAGGTCATCGCCTCGCTCTTTTCTCACCAGCGGATTGACGGCCGAGAGATCGAGGGTGGTCAGCGCCGCCTCTATCCTGTCCGGGGAGCCGCGCTTGATGTCGTTCATGGCATGCAGGAATGTCTCCATGGTGGCGCGTGGGTTTTTCAGGCCCGTCGGGATTGTTTCCCGCACGACTTCGGCGCCATCCTTTGCGTGCTGCCGGGGTTCTTCCGCCCACCCGGCCTGCGCTGAAAAAAATAGAACAGCGATTGAGATAAAATGGAGCAAGATCTGTTTGACGCTCATCGTCTACTGCCTGTTGTGATGCGGTTCGGGCGGTTATTTTAGGGCTGCGGAAGAAAATAATCATCCAAAGATCCGATCAAGTTCCCGATACGCAGGCCGATAAAGGGCAGTGAAACTTTGGGTCAGACCTCGCTAACCCGGATCGCAAGCCATCTCACCTGTATTGAAGTACTCGATATCCTGGAAAATCGTCTGACGAGACACCCAAGGGTTGTGGTTTCAGCCATTTCCCGCTTTTTTTGCTGTTGTGGATTCCCTGCAACAGGCCCTAGGAGGGATGCCGATGAGTGATTCAGGTTTCAGCATACAGGCCTTTCTGCTCGGCGCGCTGGAGGTCTTCTCCTTCGTCCTTCTTCTGTTGTTCGGTGTCACACTGCTCGCGGTCATTGTCACTTACCTCTATGACGTGACCCAGACCAAGACCGCGATTCGCAGAAATTACCCGGTCATCGGCCATTTCCGCTATTTCTTCGAACATCTCGGTGAGTTCTTTCGTCAATACTTCTTTGCCATGGACCGGGAGGAGCTACCCTTCAACCGCGCGCAGCGGGCCTGGGTCTACCGGGCTGGTAAGGATCTGCCCAACACCGTGGCCTTCGGTTCCACCAGAGACATCCGTCGTCCCGGTTCGATACTCTTCGTCAACTGCCCGTTTCCGACCCTTGGCGAAGATGCCGTACCGCCCGGGCCGATTACCATCGGCGAGAAATGCCGCCATCCCTATACCACCGATTCGTTGTTCAATATCTCCGGCATGAGCTATGGGGCGTTGTCTAAACCGGCCGTGCAGGCCCTTTCCATGGGAGCGCACAAGGCCGGTTGCTGGATCAATACCGGGGAGGGCGGGGTTTCGTCCTATCACCTTCAGGGCGGTGCGGATATCGTCTTTCAGATCGGCACGGCGAAAAACGGCGTGCGTGACCCGGCCGGGAATCTGAGTGACGATAGATTGCGGGAGGTCGCGGCCCTTCCCCAGGTAAAGATGTTCGAAATCAAATTGAGTCAGGGGGCCAAGCCCGGTAAAGGCGGCATCCTGCCCGGTAAAAAGGTCACCGATGAGATCGCCGCAATACGGGGGATCGAGGCGGGAAAGGACGCCGTCAGTCCTAATCGTCATACCGATGTTCGTTGTAACAACGATCTGCTGGATATGATCCAGCGGGTGCGGGAGGTCACCGGTAAGCCGGTGGGCTTCAAGATCGTCATCGGCGGACCCCACTGGTTGGATGAGCTGTTCAGCGATATCACTAAGCGCGGACCCTCCTGCGCACCGGATTTCATCACCCTCGACGGCAGCGACGGCGGTACCGGCGCAGCACCGATGCCGCTGATCGACGCCGTCGGGCTCTCACTGCGGGAGAGTCTGTATCTGCTGGTGGACAAACTCAACGCACACGGTCTGCGGGATCGGGTCAAGGTCGTCGCTTCGGGCAAGTTGATCACCCCGGCCGATATCGCCTGGGCGCTCTGTGTCGGTGCGGATTTCGTTACCTCAGCGAGGGGTTTTATGTTTGCCCTGGGATGCATTCAGGCCTTGCAGTGCAATAAAAACACCTGTCCCACCGGCATTACCACCCATGATCCGAATCTACAAAAAGGGCTGGTGCCTGAAGTGAAAGCGGAACGCGTCGCCAACTATGTCGGCCACCTGGTGCATGAAGTAGGCGTCATCGCCCACTCCTGCGGCGTCAAATCACCCCGTGAATTACGCCGTCATCATGCCCGCATCGTCACCGCCGACGGTCCCTCCGTCACCTTGGACGAACGGTTTCCGCCGGTGCAGCCTCCCAAGGTGCATGCCGTGGGCTGACATTCGGCGCGGCAGGGCCGCATCCTATTAGGGTGCGGGGTTACTAACCCGAACGTAGGTCAGGTTGCGAAGCTACCTGACATCTTCCCGCCGATATTGTCAGGTAGCGCTTGCGGCGCAACCTGACCTACGGTCTTCTCGTTCTCAGGTTGAGAGATAGCTCGTGTTGATATTCTCGTCATGCAACGCCGTTCGTCCGGCCTTTCGTGTAAGCGCTTGAGTCAATGCGCGGGTGACGGTTCGATCGCTGACCCTGTCGAATGCGGCAAACATCGGTGAAGTGTTGATTTCGAGGAACAGTAACTCCCCGGTCTCAGGGTCGGTCTTGAAATCCGCGGCGCCGAAGTCGAGGCCGAAGCGGTTCATCAAGCTTTCCAAGCCAGGGACGATATTGCCGGGAAGCGCTTCATCCCAGGGTTCGACCCGGGTTTGTTGGCTGGTGCGATAGTCCAGTTCGTCCGATATGACTTTGAATGGGATGGTCTCTTCACCGATCCGGTAGACGCGAATTTCAGGCGGGACAAGCTCGGTTTGAATGATCGCGGGCGCGGCGGCCACGCCGTTGCGCAACTCCGTTATCTTTCCCAGCGAGGCCAATGTCTGGCAATAGCCCCCGCCGGTGACGGGTTTGGCGATCAGTCTGGATCCCAGTCCGGTTATCGCCGCGCCAGTGAGTTCATTGCTGACAAGGGTGTCGGGGATGTTCAGGCCCGCTTCACGGGCTGCATGCAGGACCTGCGGTTTGTTCAACTGGGTGTGTAACACACCCCTGTTCAAGCAATGCACCTCGTGGTGCGCCGCCAGCCATCCCGCAATGGCCGTGTACCAGGCAAATGCGCGATAGTTCGCGGTTGCGCTGTCACTCATCGCCGAGGTAAACACATCGTGACGGATGAACGCGGCTGTCGGGTGAATGGATTCGCCATCCAGTTTCAATTCATCACTGGACAGATCCCAGGTCAGCGCGGCATTCTGTTCAACGGTGCAAAGCAGAGGCAGTGTCTCGATCCCGGCATGGGCCAGGGTATCCAGCAGACAGACCAAGTTAGGGTCCTGGTCACCGCCGGCGACCAGGATAATCGGATTCGCAGCGACCGGCATTAAAAATTTCCGAATGGATTTTCGCCACCGCCGGTCGGGTCACCGGGACCTTCTTCGCCAACCGCCAGGGTGGTGACCTGCTCCTCGCCGACAGCCAGGGTGGTGACCTGCTCTTCACCGACGGCCAGGGTGGTGACTTCGTCGCCTTCTTCGAGTGTCGGTGCGCCTTCCTCGCCGAAGATCCAGGTTGTCGGACCCTCTTCACCCACCGCCAGAGTGGTAGGGCCTTCCTCGCCCAGTAAGCCGGTTGTGAGGCCCTCTTCGCCGACACGCAAGGTTGTCGGACCCTCCTCGCCTTTCTTTTCTGTGGTCGGGCCTTCTTCGCCCTTCTTTTTGGTCGTGGGCCCTTCTTCACCCACGGCAAGGGTCGTCGGCCCCTCCTCGCCTTTCTTTTTTGTGGTCGGACCCTCTTCCCCGATCATCAGGGTGGTCGGTCCTTCCTCCGTCAAGGGCTTAGTGGTCGGTCCCTCCTCGCCAACGGCTTGGGTGGTGGGTCCCTCTTCTCCCAGGGCTAATGTCGTTACATCGGCCGGTGCCTTTTTTCCACGCTTTTTTTTATCGCTGGATTTATCCGTCTTCTTTACCATGAGACTACTCCTGTATCCTTATTGAGGCAGCAGCGATGCGTGGACTTGGATTCAATAAAGGTGAAATCGCTATACGACTTTGATTTGCACAGCTACGCTCAAATGCCACAAATGATGTTCCATACCCTCTTCCTGTCTAACAGACTAATGGATAGACCATGAGCCTGGTCATTTCAAGGAAATCCTCATTTACGCTCATTGCATTTCTCCGTTTGCTTTACGTTACTAACCCGAAGGGTGATTAGGCGACATTCAGCCGTAGAAGCGTAGGTCAGGTTGCGAAGCTACCTGACACTTCCCGCCGATATTGTCAGGTAGCGCTTACAGCGCAACCTGACCTACCGAATTATTAATCCGGCAACCTAATAGGTTGCCGGGATAATAAAGCCGTCCGCCGCTTTATCAGAGCGCCAGCAGCCCCATCATCCTATCCACCGTGCAGGCCTCGAAGGCGGACTGGTCGGCACAGATTGCAAGGATCTCGCCGGCGTTCTTGTGGCTGATGCGGCCGCGCAGATAACGTTCGAACTTCTCTTCCAGCAACGGAATGCCCTCGGAACGACGCCGGCGATGACCCACCGGATAATCGATGCTGACCTTGTCGCTACTGCCCCCATCCTTGAAGAAGACCTGGACGGCGTTGCCGATGGCCCGCTTGTCAGGCTCCAGGTATTCGCGGGTGAAGCGTTCGTTTTCCACCACCTCCATCTTATGGCGCAGTAGGTTAGTATCAGCATGGAGCGGTCAACTGCGGTTTTTAGAAGCGTAGGTCAGGTTGCGAAGCTACCTGACACTTCCCGCCGATATTGTCAGGTAGCGCTTACAGCGCAACCTGACCTACCGAATTATTAATCCGGCAACCTAATAGGTTGCCGGGATAATAAAGCCGTCCGCCGCTTTATCAGAGCGCCAGCAGCCCCATCATCCTATCCACCGTGCAGGCCTCGAAGGCGGACTGGTCGGCACAGATTGCAAGGATCTCGCCGGCGTTCTTGTGGCTGATGCGGCCGCGCAGATAACGTTCGAACTTCTCTTCCAGCAACGGAATGCCCTCGGAACGACGCCGGCGATGACCCACCGGATAATCGATGCTGACCTTGTCGCTACTGCCCCCATCCTTGAAGAAGACCTGGACGGCGTTGCCGATGGCCCGCTTGTCAGGCTCCAGGTATTCGCGGGTGAAGCGTTCGTTTTCCATCACCTCCATCTTATGGCGCAGTGTATCGATCCGCAGGTTGGCGGCGGCATCGTTTTCGTAATCTTCAGCGGTCAGGCTGCCCTTGATCAGCGGCACCGCCACCATGTACCGGATGCAGTGATCGCGGTCGGCCGGGTTATCCAGGGGACCGGTCTTGTTGATGATGCGGTCGCCTGATTCAGTGGTTTCGATCAGAATCCTGCCAATCCCATCAAGCCGGTCTTTTACCTGAGGATGCAGGATAACGGCCGCCTCCACCGCAGTCTGGGCGTGGAATTCGGCAGGAAAGGCGATCTTGAAGAGGATATTCTCCATCACATAGGCGCCGAAGCCCTGGGTGAATTTCAGCGCGTTGCCCTTGAACGAGACATCCTGGAACCCCCACCCCTTGGCCGTGACGGCCGAAGGGTAGCCGGTCTCGCCCTTGGCGGCGATGAAGGCCAGAAACAGTCCCCGGGAAGAGGCGTCGCCGGCGGCCCAGGACTTGCGCGGACCGGTGTTGGGGGCGTGGCGATAGGTGCGCAGGGAACAGCCATCGAGCCAGGCGTGGGAGACGGCGCTGAGTATCTCCTCACGGTTACAGCCGAGCATCTCCGCAGCCACGGCGGCGGAGGCGATGCGCACCAGCATCACATGATCGAGTCCGACCCGGTTGAAGCTGTTCTCAAGCGCGATCACGCCCTGGATCTCATGGGCCTTGATCATCGCCTTCAACACCTCGCCCATGTTCAGCGATGCGCCGCCGCACGCCAGGGACAAACGTGACTGATAATCAGCCAGGGCCATGATCGCGCCCAGGTTGTCGGAGGGGTGGCCCCACTCAGCGGCCAGCCAGGTGTCGTTGTAGTCGAGCCAGCGCACCATGGCGCCGATATTCCAGGCCGCCCGCAGCGGATCGAGTTCATAAGGGGTGCCGGGCACCCGCGCGCCCCCCCGCATATCCGCGCCAGGCACCACAGGCCCGAGCAGCTTGGTGCAGGCCGGGTAATTGAGGGCGTAGACGGCGCAGCCCATGCTGTCCATCCAGTCGTAGCGCGCGGTCTCCATCGCTTCCCGGCTTTGGCTGACATCGTAATTCAGCACATAGTCGGTGATCGCCTGGATCACCGGGTCGTAGTCAGGACGCGAGGCGTCCGGGACGGCGGCTTTTCTCATGCATACCCCTTTTGTGAGTTTTTAGTTTTGCGTTATGGTGTTCGCTCCCGCTCGGTCAGCTTCGCCGATCGATCGGCGCCCAGGCGCGGTTCTCCGGCCCGGTATAGTTGGCCGACGGCCGGATGATCTTGCCGTCTTCCCGTTGCTCGATGACATGGGCGCCCCAACCGGAAACCCGGGAGATGACGAACAGCGGCGTGAACATAGCCGTGGGCACACCCATCTGGTTGTAAGAGACGGCGGAGAACCAGTCGAGGTTGGGG
>JAHXHR010000120.1:8174-8967 GCA_025656505.1 Candidatus Thiodiazotropha sp. (ex Epidulcina cf. delphinae)
CCACATCACCGACTCCAGGCGATCGGCCACCTCGTACAGGCGGGTGTTGCCTGCTTCGTCCGAGAGCCCCTTGGCGACGCGCTTGATCACCTCGTTGCGCGGGTCGCCCACGGTATAGACCGGATGGCCGAAACCGGTCACGATCTCCTTGCGACCGACCCGCTCGCGGATGTCCGCCTCCGCTTCGTCCGCAGTGCGGTAGCGGCTCTGGATGCGGAACGCCTCCTCATTGGCGCCGCCGTGTTTAGGGCCGCGCAGGGCGCCGATGGCCGCCGTGATGGCCGAGTACATGTCCGAGTCGGTGCCGGCCACCACCCGGGCGGTGAAGGTGGAGGCATTGAACTCATGTTCGGCATACAGCACCAGGGAAGTGTGCATGGCCCGCACCCAGGATTCCTTGGGCTTTTCGCCATGCAGCAGATGCAGAAAATGGCCGCCGATAGCGTCATCGTCGGTCTCCACTTCGATGCGTTTGCCGTTCATCGCATAGTGATGCCAATAGAGCAGGGCGGAGCCGAAGCAGGCCATCAACCGGTCAGTGATCTCCCGCGCTTCAGCCGCCGGGTGGGTCTCTTTCTCCGGCATGCAGCAGCCCATCACCGAGCAAGCGGTGCGCATCACATCCATCGGATGGGCAGAGGCGGGTATCGCCTCCAGCGCTTGTTTGACCGCCAGGGGCAGGCCGCGCATCGATTTCAGTTTGGTCTTGTAGGCCTTGAGCTCCGCCGCTGTCGGCAGGTTGCCGTGGATCAGCAGATAGGCGATCTCTTCGAATTCCGCTATCTCCGCGAAA
>JAHXHR010000121.1 GCA_025656505.1 Candidatus Thiodiazotropha sp. (ex Epidulcina cf. delphinae)
AGAAAAACAACCACCTATAGCCATTCATTGAGTAGAATAGCCGGGCAGTAAAATCAGCAAAAAACCTTGGGGAAACCCGGATAGACCCGTAAAAACAACTCTGGCAAATCCATATCTTCTGTGTTTGAAGTTCAGAATCATTGTACAACTTGAACCTATTACGTTACAGGTTGCAAGTCATTCTCTCACCTGACAGTTGCTTTTAAGTGGCTCTGAATTGCTCAAGAAAGGTGCGGCAGGGCCGCACCATCACATTCGTTCACTGCGAAAGTTGATCAGGGTGGCTGAACCAGTACTCCCGCTGAAAACATTACCACATCATTGTGTTGGTATTCGAGTGGGTGTCTGAGTATCGATCGACAACCTCGGCATGCGGGCCGGTGAACTTGAAGGTGACTCGCCAATTGCCACTGACTCGCACCGACCACGCGCCTTTGCGGTTTCCCGTTAAGGGATGCAAAAACAGCCCAGGCAAATCCATATCTTCAGGCGTCACGGATGCGTTTAGCCGACCGAGAATGAGCTGCAACCACACAGCATATTCGCTTGAATGCCGGACTTGCTTTCCCTTTTGAAAAACCGCTCGAGTCCTTTGTGTTTGAAACTCGGGATCACGGTATGAATGTAACCTATTGCGTTACAGGGTTACAAGCCATTCTTTCGCCTAACAGTTGTTTTTAAGTGGGTCTGCAGTGGTCAGGAAAGGTGCGGCCATGCCGCACCGTTGTATCTCTCCACCCAAACATTACCGTGGTCAGGCGGTAATGGTTTGAGTCTGGCTACCGGTGATGTTTATGCATTGAATCTTGCGATTTTCATCCAAGATGCCACCACCAACCTGGAGGATCGACATAAGTCCATCTGGATCCTTTTGCTTCTACTATTGTCAGTGTCCGTACATTGAGTATTTTTTCTACCGGAGGGCATTTTATTTTGCGTTTGCTCTTTACGATCTTCCCGTCTTTATCGTGTATCTCAACCGTGCCATTCGGCTTTAATAGCAGATTATAGTCAAAAACCGATTTATTGTTACACGATTTTTTTCTTTCGGGTTTATCTTTCATTTCTTTCTCCTCTCTTTTGTGAAGAAATGCCAAAAAAAGTCAACGGAAATTAACTGATATTTTTCCAAATACAACTCTCTCACCAGTAAAGGCCGAAGGAGAAGCAGAGATTTCTGGGTCTCTGACATCGTAACTACTCCGGTCTTCAAAGTTCAGGGGCTTGTCAAAGAGGTTGTTTATACCTAATGAGACGGAACCTCGACGTTTCGGAAATCGGTAATTGAATACAAGATCAGTAATAACGCCTCGATCGTCACCCTGTTGTGTAATTACTCCAGTTTTGTTGATGAACTCACCTTCCTGATTGTAATAGGTTGCGGTAAGCTTGCTCGAAAAGCCAAGTGGATGGAATAAGCTGATGGAGGCAGGCACCTTATGGGTTTCTAACTTGAGGATACCATCTGGGGTCAAAATTTTTGCATTTGAATCTTGAGCCCCTTTTGTAAGATCGTGTCTATCGTAAGAATATTCTATACCTAAGGCCCAGCGAGAGGATGCTGTCCAGTTAAGCCAAAAACTGGCATTCATTTCGTCATATTCAAGTGTTTGAGTGGAAGAGCTTGGTGGTTGTACTGATGTATCCACTACTTCGATATCGCTTTCCAGTTCACGGTATACAGAAGAAATGCCAGCATGAAGGTTGTGCTTGAATCTGTAGTCGTATTCTACTGCGTAGTTCCAGGAATCGGTGAGTTCAATATCGTCATATAGTTGATTAAAACCAAAAATTTGCGTTGGTTCTAGTGTTTCATAGAGCGATGGTAAAATCACGCTTACTCGATTACGAAATGCTGCCAGGCGAATTTCACTGTTGGTTGTTGGATTCAACTGTAACCCCACTTTAGGGTAAACCTTGTTCAGGCTATCATCGTCTATATTTTTTTCCTTAATGAAGCTTAATCCACCCATCAGAGAAAATACTTTGCTAGCATCGTAATAGAAATAGCCATATAGTCTTGTTTGTGATATCTCACCTTCGAATGAGTTGACACAACTTGGAAATGGACAGCCTGTCGTAAAGATAAACTCTGTTATACTTTCCTCATCCTCAGTTTGACGGCTCACCCCCGTCAACCAGGCAGTCTGCCCTCGTTTTCCAGTGATTTGTGCTTCATAGAGATCAATTGTTCTCTCTATGTCGGTATTGAAAAGCGTCGATGGATTAATCCTATCTGAGCGGCTGAAATCCTGTTCTCGCCTGATTCCGGAAATCAGTAGATCAGCATCGACTGTCAGCGCTTGTCTAATACCCAGTCGAGCAGTGGAAATCTCACTGTCAATCTGAGTGTCATTGAGATTCAAAAAATCGGGGAGCAGCCGTTGTGTGACATCACCCTTTTGTTCTTCACTGTCACTAACCTCAATCTGGAACGAGGTGGTATCCGATAAGGCGAACTGGCCAAAAAAATTGTAGATATCCTGTTCATAATCCGCATTGGCGCGAAAGCCATCCGTCTCGGTATGATACTGCCCCAGGCTGAAGGCAAAACGATCATACAAGCCTGCCACTATGGCGTCGTTACTCCAGGTATTCTTCTCAGCAATGGATGCATCGAGCTGAAGCGCCAGGCCGTTACGGGTAAAGAGCGGATTGTATTCATTATAGGAGAGGTCGCCTGGTCCATTGCCGTCGAGCAATCCCAAATTCGAGTTGCTTAGCTGAGGTTGCAGTGGGTCCAGATTCAGGGGCTGGGTCATTTTCGACTGTAGTAGTTCGCTCTGCCGGGCGGCATCCAGGTTGGCGATGCCTGAATAGCTGTCCGCCAGGAGTCGATGGGCCGAGTGATTGCCGGGGTCCTGCGCCAGCGCACGGGTTGCCTGGTAGCGCGCCTGCTGATGAAAGTCCAAATCACTGTAGATTCTGCCCAGCGCCACACTCCTGGCCGCCTCATCCTGATCCAGCAGTTGCCGGGAGCGGTAAACGCCTCGATTGTCGTTCCTTTCGATGGCTTGTTGCTGCGCCTGTAGTCCCTCTACCGGCCGGTTAACGGACTGCAACAGAATCGCATCATAAAACCAGGCGGTCGGATCATTCGGATCGAGCGCTTTCGCCATGGCGAATTGCTCGGACGCCAGGCCGTTGCGCCGCTCTTCATAATAGGCCTTGCCCAGGTAGCTGCGCAGCAGGGCGCTGTTGGCGCCGAGTAAGACGGCTGTTTCAATCGCTTCACGGCCGGACGCTAACGCTCCCCGGCGAATCTTCACAAGGCCGAGACCCAAGTGTGGTAGGGGGGTGGCTGAATCGAGGGTTATGGCTTTCTCAAAGGCAGCCATGGCTGCATTGAGATTTACTTCACGCAGGGATGCAAAACCCAGCACAGTATGCGAGAGGGAGAGCCCGGAGTCGAGGGAGACTGCCTGGGTAGCCGCAAGATGGGCGGCCTGCGCGTCCCCGTGCATTAACCGGACTTCGGCCAGGCGCGCCAGGGTTAGGGCGCTTTGCGGCGCCAGTGCTGCGGCTTTCCGGCTGTTTGCCAGGGCGGCGGGAATATTAAACTGTGCCTGATCGACATAAGACTGCGCCATAAATGCCGCGGCTGACCGGTCATCGGCAGCCAGTGACCGCTTTGCTAATTCAGCGGCCTCGTCGAGACGATTCTGAACAATGGCGCGAATGGTCTGTTGAGCCAAGGCATCGGCGGGGCCGGGGCGTGCGGGTAATGGAGGATAGTAGAGGGCCCAGGCGACCGCATCGCGGGGTTTTGCTCTGGCGATGCGTAGCGGGGCTTGATTGCCGGCCGCGCGGCCTGTCTGATTTGCTGTCAGTTCGATCGAGCCGGCCTTATTGCCGGCTACCACAAGCCCCTCAAAGACGGTGACGTCGGTGGCCTCGTCTTTGATACGCACGACAAACTCGGTGCCTTCTATCGAGGCGTTGACATAGGGGGTCCTGACTTCCAGGCTTTTCGGCGTGCGGCTGATGAAGTGCACGGCCCCAAGCAGCAGGTCGAGTATTGAACGAGCTTCCTCTTCGATATGGGTGAAGGTGAGTGTTGAATCGCCGTCCAATCGCAACAGGGTGTCGTTGGGCAGACGCACCGCAGCTCGGCTGTCGCGCCGGGTCCTAAGCCGGTCGCCGGGACAAAACCGCTCATCCCGCTGAACGCTCCTCCAGGATTCGGCGTCGGCGGCGCGAACCTCTACCTGACCCTGGATGGAGACCGCTTGGGCGACAGGCTCCGTGCATGCGTCGGCGGCAACGCCGTCGATGAATCCCCAACAGAGTAGCCAGAGGCTTGACCACAGGCTGAATTTCGTACCAATAAGCCGTCTGGCAATCATCACGGTTACCAATTCTGGTGTGCCGACCGGTCTGCGCCGGCCGATAGTATCGTTATCGGCGCCGGTTTAGGCGTTTATTTCATCTCACACCACATCAGTAACACATTTTCCCTTTGTCTACAAGCGGTTGGGCTTTGTTGGACCTGAAAACCGTAGTTGACCGCTCCATCCTGATACTAAATTACTGATCGGCAAACCATTGACTTCGGTTTTTAGGTGGATTGTTTGCCTGCATCGTCTTTTGAGCGTCATCCCAGGGGGTTTTTTCTGCTGCTTCTGCGTTCGCTGTATTGCTGAAGGTAGTAGCGGCTCGGGCCGTCGTCGGGATGGTCGCGGAGGATGGCCTCGAACTTCCGGCAGGCGGAAGACCTTTCATCCCGTTTCCATTCGGCCAGCGCCTCGGCGAACGCGGCGTGCAACGCGCTCAAGCGGGGCGTGGCCGATTCGCGGGTCGCGGCGATTTCGTAGAGGGTGACGGGACGCTGCTTGCCGGTCACGGAAAACCGGCCCAACTCACGGGTGAGTATCCCCTCCAGACCCTCGACGAAATCCCCCGAGGCGAGGATCGAGGTGCCGAGCAGTTTGTTGAGATTCTCGATCCGCGAGGCGGTGTTGACCATGTCGCCCACCGCCCGGTATTCGAAGTGGTCGATGGCGCCCACATGACTCATCACCAACTCGCCGGCATGCAGGCCGATGCGGGTGAAGAGTTTGGGTTCCAGGTCGGATGCACGGATCGCATCGCCGATCGCCAGGGCGGCTTGGCAGGCATTCTGCTGTAGCGAGCGGTCTAGTCCGGTGGCCGGCCAGATCGCCAGCATGGCGTCGCCGACCACATCGGAGACCACGCCGCCGCGCGCTCGGACGGGGGCGAAGAGGAGTGCGTAGTAGCGATTGAGGAAGGCTTGCAGGGCCTGTGGCTCCATGGCCTCGGCCAACTTGGTGTAGCCCTGCGCATCGGACGCTAGGCAGACGCCGAAGGCCGGTTCGCCTTCGGTCATGGGTAGTGCATGGTCTTGCGCCAGCCGGTCGATGACATCGCCGGGCAGGTAGTAGCCGAACAGTTCCCGCAACTGTTCGCGGCTGAGACGCATTCGGCGGTAGTGTCGGATCAGACTCAGGATCAAGGCCGGGGGCGCTTGCAGGGCGAGGGGGATGAACCAGGGCAGCCACAGGTTGTACCGGGCGAACAGGAGATAGACCAGATAGCCGTAACCGCCGGCAACCGTGATGCCGGCTGCGATACCGGGGATGCCGGGCAGATGACGGAACAGCAGGGTGATCACCAGGCCATAGCCGAGCAGGAGGGCGGTCAGTCCGCCGATGCCGGGGGGCGACAGGGTCTCTGTGCGCAGCAGGTTGGCGAAGGCGGTGGCGGCGATTTCGACGCCGCTCAGGTCGAGGCCGTCGGGTTGCGAGAAGACGGTGTAGAAGCCGTCCTTCTGCTTCGGCTGGTAGGTTCCGGCGTAACCGACGAACGCCACCTTGCCCTTGAACTTGTCCAGCGCTTGCGGTGTGGCCGAGAGGATCTCCTGGATGGGCAGGGTGGTGATGCTGCCGGGAGGACCGTAGAAGTTGAGGTAGGGATGGGGGTCGCTGTCATAGAGGGTCAACAGGGATGCGAGTCGTTGCCGTTGCCGGGGTGGGAGATTCGGCGGGTGTCCGGTCTTTACCGCCTCGATCAGTCGCTTTCTCAACGGGGCATTGTCGAGCAGCCAATGGTCGACGCCTTGCCTGTCCTTGCCGTTTGGGGAGCGTGCGGGGTCGTCGCCTGTGGTCTGCAACAGTTGTCTTATCAGCGTTCCGTGCGGGTCCGCGAAGCGCTGTAGCGCGGCGGCGGGCAGTGACATCCGTTCGTTCTCGCCGTTGAAGGTCCAGAAACGGTTGACCCTGACGGGCACCTTGGGCAACACGAAAGGGGCGACGCCGACCGCAGCCTGCGCCAGGGCATCGGTGGGGGGGAGCAGCCGTTCGACATATAGGGTCTCTTGCCCGGAGCGGATCCGTTGTTGCTGTAGATAGGCCACCAGCAGGACGTTGCCGGCGCGTCGCATGGCATTGGCCATGAGGTTGTCCGTTTCGGCATCGCGGGGCTTCTTGAAAAAGATGTCGAAGGCGATCACTGCGACACCGGCATGGTGCAGACGATCGATCAATCGGCCATGCAGGGTGCGGGGCCATGCCGGTATCTCTTCGCCCAGTCCGAGTCGCCCGCCCGTTTGGCCGTTGATGGCGACGATCACGATCTCTTGCGGCGGGGTGCGTCGGCCGCGCAGCTTGAACAACAGATCCAGGCCGATGTCTTCCTCCCATGTGGAGGTGTAGGGTATCAGACTGATCAATACCCCCAGGAGGCCGATCGTCAAGCCCGCGCCCAGGGAGCGTATCGCCTCTCCTCTGATCATCCTGGAATCCTCAGTTGACCACTATGCACACGCCCCATCACTTTGAAAACATGGTTTTTCTCCGTGCCTTGCCCTGCACCATCACAAACGTGCTCTTCACAGCGTTCAACTGAGGATTCTAGCCCGCATTTCTCACCAGGATTTGGATTTTTGGTGCAACCAGGCCGAAGCAGGTTGGACGATCGGGCGCAGAAGCATAGCCGGGCCTATGGTTCAAGCCTGATCGTTCAAGAGGCTCGGCCTGGTTGTTCCAAAAACCAAACAGGACAGACGGTCCGATGAATGCCATACGGTGAGAGATGCTAACCTGTTCAACTTTCATAAGCTTTCCTGTTAGTACGGCCCGTCTGGTGAGAAATGCGGGCTAGGATCATGGAGGGGCCGTCAGGCGAAGCATGGGATCGGGATGTGCGATCCGATGCCGGCGGCGGCCGGATTCGATACCCTGTTCCCAGGTATTTCCGCTGAATGCCTGCTAAAGTGTTTCATTGTGTACATCGTGTCGGCCCTAAGTGTGTGGTGTATCATACTGGAAGGACGGTTTTTCACGGTCTACGTGTGCGCTGTGGTTTGGGGCAGGGGGTTTAAGGAGAGTTCGCACCCTGCGGGTACTTCCGGATCGAGTCTATATAATACGGTTATGATTGAGAACGTCTCCATCTTCGCAGGTATGGATCCGCGCGACCTTGCGCTGATCGAACAACGCATGGTTCGCAGAACCTATCCCAGGAATACCATCATTCTATCCGAAGGGGATAACAGTGATTCACTCTACGTCATACTCAGCGGCAGGGTGAAGGTCTATCTCAACGATGAAAACGGCAAGGAGGCGATTATCAACTATCAGGATGCGGGGGAGTATTTCGGCGAACTCTCGCTGATCGATGATTGCACACGTTCGGCATCGATCATGACCACCATAAAATCCACCATGGCGATCATGTCCAAACAGGCATTTCATCAAGTGCTGAAAAACAACCCCGATATCGCTATTCACCTGTTGAAGGATATGGTGCATCGGGTGCGGACCCTGACGGAGGAGGTTAAGAGCCTGGCCCTTTCGGATGTCTACGGGCGGCTCAGCAAGACGCTGCTGAGTCTGGCCACGGAGCGTGACGGTCTGATGGTCATCGAGGGTCATGTCACCCAGCAGGAGCTTGCGAACCGGATCGGCGCCTCTCGGGAGATGGTCTGCCGCATCTTCAAAGATCTGGTCAAGGGTGGTTACCTCACCACCAGTCACAATCGCTACGTTATCAACAAACCGTTGCCGGCGCGGTATTGAGTCGGGCGGTTAGCCCGGATGTTTCACCCGGGAACGTGATGATCGTGCCGATCTCGTCGCCCAGGGACGGATTTGCGCATGTTAAATCAAAAGGTTGGTTTATATTATCAGCGACCGGGTGAAATATCCGGGTTAGCTTTGCGCTTCTTCCTCACGCCGGTACTTGGACCCCGGTAAGAGAGGAGAGGTGCGGCAGGGCCGCATCCTAGTGTGCCCGGCATGGGCCAAGACTCGTTATCTGAAAGGAGATAACCGGATTTAGTAACGACAACCGTAGTGAAGCGCAAGGGGGACGCCGTGAGGCCATCCTGAAAGAAGCGTGTAGCGAAGGCACGACCGTAGGAACACGAACAAGCAGCGAGGCCGCGTATGGGCGATGAGTGTGCTAGGAACGACGAAATCCAACAGTTACCGAAAGACATACGAAGTAGAGCTTGACGGCACGGGCCGAAAGTCTTGGCGCCTTTCCCGGGGAGATCTCACCGATGAGCATGGGTGAGAAGTCAGCAGAGGTCATAGTAGCGAAGAAGCCCTGTAATGGGGGCGGAGCGAAGGA
>JAHXHR010000122.1 GCA_025656505.1 Candidatus Thiodiazotropha sp. (ex Epidulcina cf. delphinae)
CGATATGAGCGTTTAGCCATTACTTATCAAGCCATGCTCAGTTTGGTAGCCACTGTTATTTGGCTTAATTGAGAACGCCCCCTAGTACTCCAACAAGGTTATATTGACGGATACAGTTGGCCTGTCACTGCGACTTGGCAAGGACTATGGATGGCCATTCCATCCTTCGGTCCGTAAACGGCACATCCATGTGCCACTCCTGCCTGCGTGCCGTGCCTTGTTGCGGAACACCACAGTAACGCTGTATCCGTCGAATATAACCTTAGTTGGAGTATTAACCGCCCATGCTGAAGAACATTCGTATCGTGTTGGTTGATACCAGTCATCCCGGGAATATCGGGGCGGCCGCGCGGGCAATGAAGAATATGCGCCTGCAACAACTCTGTCTGGTCGCACCGCAACAATTCCCCCATCAAGAGGCAAGTGCGCGCGCCTCGGGGGCCGGCGATCTGCTGGATTGCGCTCGGGTCGTTGATTCCCTTGATGAGGCATTGAGCGGTTGTCACCTGGTGGTGGGCGCCAGCGCCCGCTCACGCAGTGTCGCCTGGCCGGTCGTATCGCCCGGAGAGGCGGCGGCCAAACTGGTGACGGAGGCGTCGCAGGGCGATGTCGCCCTGGTGTTCGGACGAGAGCGATCCGGCCTCAGCAACAGTGAGTTGGATCGTTGCACCTTTCTTGTGCATATTCCGACCAATGAGGCCTATAGTTCCCTGAACCTTGGGGCTGCGGTGCAGGTGTTGGCCTACGAGATACATCTTGCCCATCTTCAGGGGCAGAGGACGGCATCCGAGCGTCCCAGGGATCTGGCTACGGCGGAGATGCTTCAGGGCTTTCATGAGCACCTCGCCCAGGCGTTGGATGATGTCGGGTTTACCGATCCCAGACAGTCCGAGAAGTTGCTGCGCAGACTTCGCAGCTTGTTTCAACGAGCGCGTCCGGATAAGGATGAGATCAACATCCTGCGGGGTATTCTCAGCGCCATGCAGGGGCGAAAATCGATGCGGCGTTGACCGGTTCGTTTGTTTATCCTCGGGTTTAGGGCCGCAGAAAAAAAGATTTAATCCAAACTACTTGTCTTCTTGCCGGCCTTCTTTGTTGTAGCTTCGGTTACGTAGGCCCGGCTACGCGCCCTTCGCTACGCCTCGAAGGCAGGTAACAATCCGGCGCATTTTGGGTTAAATCTTTATTTTTCGAGGCCCTTAAGCGGAAAAGCAGTGATGCGTTCATCGACCTCTTCGAAGAGGTCGATGAACCTCTTTCCATCAATCCGTTAAAATACCCTAGTATTTTATGAGGCGTTGTGGATAATCTGCTCTCCTCATGCCACCATCACCACCGTGGCGTCAATGATTTCACACCCAAGCGTACAGGTATCACAGTTGGAAACTTCAGGCGTACAGAAGGTCTCTCGTTGGAAAGAGGATATCCAGAGTGTCTTTGAACGGGATCCTGCGGCTCGAAACGCCTTTGAGATTATCACCACCTACCCCGGTGTGCATGCTGTGGTTATTCACCGTCTCAGTCATGCCTTATGGAATATGGGGTTGAAGTGGCCGGCCCGGGTGATATCCAATCTGGCCAGGTTGTTGACCGGTATAGAGATTCATCCCGGGGCGGTGATCGGGAGGCGTTTTTTCATCGATCACGGAATGGGCGTGGTCATCGGAGAGACAGCGGTGATCGGTGACGATTGCACGCTCTACCACGGTGTCACCCTGGGCGGTACGAGCTGGGAGAAGGGAAAACGTCATCCCACCCTTGCCGATAACGTCGTTGTCGGGGCGGGGGCGAAGGTGCTGGGACCTATTATGGTCAGCGAAGGGGCCAGGATCGGTTCGAATGCGGTGGTTGTGAAGGATGTGCCGGTCGGATCGACCGTCGTCGGGGTGCCCGGAAAACTGATTACGCCCAGGCCGCCGGAGCAGAGCGTACACCGGGAAGAGACCGCAAAAAAGATCGGTTTCGATGCCTACGGCGCCACCAAGGATGCCGCTGATCCGGTGGCCCATGCCATCAACTGCATGCTTGATCATATCCATGTGATGGATAAGAGGATGGAGACGATGTGTGAAGCGATGAAAAATCTGGGTATGGAGGGGGATCAGTCCAACCTGCCCACCCTCGATTCCTGTGAGATCATTTCCACCGCCGAGGAACTGGAGAAACTTGATGAGCAGATCCCCGAGGAGGAGAAAACCCCCGAATGATCAGGGTGTCGAAATCTTGACTATTTTGCTTGGGAATGTATATTAGCAGTTGAACACAATCAGGGAGCCGATGAAGTGAAGCTTACAACAAAAGGTCGATACGCGGTGACTGCCATGTTGGATCTGTCTTTGCACTATGGAAAGGGTCCGATCGCCTTGGCCGATATTGCCCAACGGCAGGGAATCTCGCTTTCTTACCTGGAGCAACTCTTCTCCCGGTTGCGCAAGAAGTCCCTGGTTGCCAGCGTGCGCGGTCCGGGCGGGGGATACAGCCTGGGAAGGGGTGCCGGTGAGATTTATGTGGGCGAAGTGATTTCAGCGGTTGATGAAAATATCGACACCACCCGCTGCAACGGAGCCTACAATTGCCATAACAACGAACGCTGCTTAACTCACGAACTGTGGTCGGACCTCAGCAGCCAAATCTATAACTACCTCAACAAAATCAGTCTGCAGGATCTGATGGACCGCAAAACCGTGCGCGAGGTGGCGGCGCGTCAGGATCATTCCGATCAAGAGGGGGCATCAGGTTTGGAGCTTGCCTTGGCGGATGAATCCAGCGACCTGGCCGGCGCATGATTGGAATCGATATTTCGGAGTTTGAGATGAAGTTGCCTATTTACATGGACTATTCAGCTACGACGCCTGTCGATATGCGGGTGGCGGAATTGATGTGTCGCTATCTCACCCCGGATGGTGACTTCGGCAATCCTGCATCACGTTCTCACGCCTTCGGTTGGACGGCGGATGATGCAGTCAACGCCGCGAGGCAACAGGTGGCGGATCTGGTGAACGCCGATCCCAGGGAGATCGTCTGGACCTCGGGGGCCACTGAGTCGGATAATCTGGCGATCAAAGGGGTCGCTGAGTTCTACGCCAAGAAGGGACGCCATATCGTCACCAGTAAAACCGAACACAAGGCGGTGCTCGATACTTGCCGCCATCTCGAGCGTCACGGCTTCGATGTGACCTATCTCGATCCGCAGCCGAACGGCCTGATCGATCTCGGCAAACTGGAGTCCGCCCTGCGGGATGACACCATCCTGGTCTCGATCATGCACGTCAATAACGAAATCGGGGTGATTCAGGACATCCGGGCGATCGGCGAGATGACCCGTGAACGTAAGATACTGTTTCATGTGGATGCCGCTCAGAGCGCAGGCAAAACACCGATCGATCTGCAAAGGCTGAAGGTCGATCTGATGTCGTTTTCGGCACACAAGGTCTACGGTCCCAAAGGCATAGGCGCCCTCTATGTGCGACGCAAACCGAGGGTGCGGCTGGAGGCGCAGATGCATGGCGGGGGACATGAACGCGGGATGCGTTCCGGGACCCTGGCGACGCACCAGATTGTCGGTATGGGAGAGGCCTTTCGTATCGCCGGGGTGGATATGGCATCGGAGAGCGAGCGGATCCTCGGGCTGCGAAACAGGCTGTGGGACGGTATCAAGGATATGGAAGAGGTCTATCTCAACGGTGATGAGCGCCAACGTGTGGCCGGCCACCTCAATGTCAGTTTTGCCTATGTAGAGGGCGAGTCCCTGATCATGGCGCTCAAGGATCTAGCGGTATCTTCCGGTTCCGCCTGCACGTCGGCAAGTCTGGAACCGAGTTATGTGCTTCGCGCCCTGGGACGCGAGGATGAGCTGGCGCACAGTTCCATCCGCTTTACCCTGGGCCGTTTCTCCACTGAGGAGGAGGTGGACTACGCCATCAACAAGATCCGTACCGAGGTGAAGCGATTACGCGAGTTGTCACCCCTGTGGGAGATGTTCAAAGACGGTATCGACCTGAAATCGATTCAATGGGCCGCGCATTAATGCGCTTCACTCAGAGGTTTTAGAGTATGGCATACAGCAATAAGGTCCTGGACCATTATCAGAATCCACGCAACGTGGGTGCCTTCGACAATAATGATGCCAGTGTCGGCACCGGCATGGTGGGCGCGCCGGCTTGTGGCGATGTGATGCGACTGCAGATCAAGGTCAACGAAGAGGGCGTGATCGAAGACGCCCGTTTCAAGACCTATGGTTGCGGTTCGGCGATCGCCTCCAGCAGTCTCCTCACCGAATGGGTCAAGGGCAAGACCCTGGAGCAGGCGCAGGAGATCAAGAATTCCGAGATTGCAGAAGAGTTGGCATTGCCGCCGGTGAAGGTGCATTGCTCCGTGCTGGCCGAGGATGCCATCAAGGCGGCGATCAAAGATTTTTCCACCAAGAACGGCAAATGAGTGCATTGGCATCGATCAGTCTGATAGGGTTGTAAAACGATGGGTATCACAGTCACAGAAGCAGCGGCCAAGCGGGTGCTGACCTTTCTCGCCAGTCGAGGCAAGGGTTTGGGTATACGCCTTGGTGTGCGCACCTCAGGTTGCTCGGGCATGGCCTACGAGATGGAGTTCGTGGATGAGTTACAGGAAGAGGACCAGGTGTTCGAGGATCGGGGGGTGAAGGTGATTATCGATCCCAAGAGCCTGGTCTATCTGGACGGCACCGAAGTTGATTATGCGCGGGAGGGCCTCAACGAAGGCTTTAAATTCAACAATCCCAATGTCAAGAGCGAGTGCGGTTGCGGTGAGAGTTTCGGCGTCTAAGGACATTTCTGATGAGGATCAGAGACGGCTGCCATAGGGTGGCCGTTTTTTCGCTATGCTGGATTTTTCAAAAAACTATTTTGACCTGTTCAGTCTGCCGGTCGGTTATACGGTGGACAGCCGTTCGCTGGCGGAGCGCTACCGGGAACTGCAACGGGTCATGCATCCCGATCGCTACGCCAATGCCACCGAGCAGGAGAGGCGTCTCTCGGTACAAAGCGCCTCCCTGATCAACGAAGCCTTCGAAACCCTCAAGGACCCGATTGCCCGCGCCGGTTACTTATTGACGCTCCACGGTGTCGAGATAGACGCCCAGAGCGAGTCGACCCAGGATATGGACTTTTTGATGCAACAGATGGCGTTACGTGAGACGTTGGAAGCGATCCCCGATCAGCCCGATCCCTACGAAGCGATCATAGCCTTGCGCAGTATGATCGATAAACGGATCACCGACCTGGTGGCGCAGATGGCGGTCCATTTCGAGACCCCGACAGAGGAGCGGCTGGAGGCCGCCCGAGAGATCCTGCGGAAAATGTGCTTTTTGCAGAAACTGCACGCTGAAGCGGAACGTGTGGAAGCGGCATTGGAAGATGAGCTGAATTGATTCATCGGTTGGAACAGAGATAGATGGCACTCCTTCAGATCGCAGAACCGGGCCAGGCCCAGGCGCCGCATCAACACCGGCTGGCCGCCGGTATTGACCTGGGCACCACCAATTCTCTGGTGGCCACAGTGCGCAGCGGTCGTGCGGAAACCCTTCCCGACGACGAAGGACGCCACCTGCTGCCATCGGTCGTGCGCTACCGGGAGGGGACGGTCCTGGTGGGTTACGACGCCAAGCGGGCCGAGACGGAAGATCCGCTCAATACCATCTCTTCCGCGAAGCGCCTGATCGGGCGTGGCGTCGACGATATCAAGACCCTCGGCAGCCGGCTTCCCTATCGCTTCGTGCAGCAGCAGACCAGCGCCCCCCGTATTCAAACCGTGGCGGGCGATGTGAGTCCGGTGGAGGTCTCCGCCGAGATCCTCAAAGTACTCGCGCAACGGGCAGAGGATACCCTTGACGGCGAGTTGAGCGGAGTGGTGATCACGGTCCCCGCCTACTTTGACGAAGCCCAGCGCCAGGCCACCAAAGACGCCGCCAAATTGGCGGGATTGCACGTATTGCGTCTGCTCAACGAACCGACCGCCGCCGCCGTCGCCTATGGCCTCGACCAGGGCGCTGAGGGGGTTCACGCCATCTATGACCTGGGTGGGGGCACCTTCGATATCTCCATCCTGCGGCTGAATAAGGGCGTCTTCGAAGTGATGGCCACCGGCGGCGATTCGGCGCTTGGCGGCGACGATTTCGACCGGGTTCTGGCCGAGTGGATCATGCAGCAGGCCGGTATAGACAGCGATGCCGACCATGCCCAGTTGAAGCGCCTGATGCATGCAGGCTGCGCCGCCAAAGAGGCGCTCAGCGAGGCTGACGAGACAAGCATCCGTGTCGTCCTGGAGGATGGTGCTCACTGGGAGGGAGGGTTGCTGCGGTCCGAGTTCAACGACCTGGTCGACCCATTGATCAAAAAGACCCTGATCGCCTGCCGGCGCGCCCTGCGTGATGCCGGCGTAACGGTGGAAGAGGTGCAGGAAGTGGTGATGGTCGGCGGGTCCACCCGGGTGCCCAGGGTGCGCGAGCGGGTCGGGGAACTGTTCGGCGCACAACCCCTGGTGGCTATGGATCCCGACCGGGTGGTTGCCGTCGGCGCGGCGATTCAAGCCGATATTCTGGCCGGCAACAAGCCGGACGACGAGATGCTGCTGTTGGATGTGATCCCCCTTTCACTCGGCCTAGAGACCATGGGCGGCCTCACTGAAAAGCTGGTCAATCGCAACACCACCATCCCCGTGGCTCGAGCCCAGGAATTCACCACCTTCAAGGACGGTCAGACCGCGATGGCCATCCATGTCGTCCAGGGCGACCGGGAACTGGTCTCCGATTGCCGCTCCCTGGCGCGATTCGAACTGCGCAGCATACCGCCGATGGTGGCGGGCGCCGCGCGTATTCGCGTGACCTTCGCCGTGGATGCCGACGGCCTGTTGAGCGTCAGCGCAATCGAACAGAGCAGCGGGGTGCAGGCCAGTATCGAGGTCAAGCCCTCCTACGGCCTGACCGACAACGAGATCGAGACCATGCTGCGCGACTCCATCGCCCACGCCGGCGAGGACAAGCGCGCCCGCGACCTGCGTGAGCAGCAGGTGGAAGCGGACCGGGTCATCGAAGCGCTGGAAGCGGCCTTGGCCGAAGACGGTGAGCGGTTGCTGAATCAGGAAGAGCGCCGGCAGGTGGCGTCAGCCCTGGATGGGTTACGGTCAGTCGCCCGCGCAGATCAGCGGCAGGTCATTAAAGCAGCGATCGCAGCACTCGAAAAACGCTGCGGTTTCTACGTAGAGCGGCGTATGAATCAGAGTATTCAGCAGGCCATGTCAGGACACAAGGTCGATGAATTCGAATAAGGAATAGCATGCCACAAATCATTTTTCTACCTCACGAAGAGATCTGTCCCGAAGGCGCGGTCATCGATGTAGAGCCCGGCGTCACGATCTGCGCCGCCGCCCTGCAACACGGCATCGAGATCGAGCATGCCTGCGAGAAGTCCTGCGCCTGCACCACCTGCCATGTCATCATCCGCGAAGGCTTCGATTCCCTCGGAGAGGCGGAAGAGGCAGAGGAGGATATGCTGGACAAGGCCTGGGGGCTGGAACCGGAATCGCGCCTCAGTTGCCAGGCGCTGGTGGGGGGTGAGGATCTGGTGATCGAGATTCCCAAGTACACCATCAACATGGTCTCAGAACATCACTGAACAGGAGGTCGTCATGGGATTGAAGTGGACCGACAGTCTGGACATCGCCATCGAGCTGGACGAAACCCACCCGGACACAGACCCTCGTTATGTGAACTTTGTCGATCTGCGCGAATGGGTGATTGCATTGGCCGAGTTCGACGATGATCCCGAACACTCAGGCGAAAAGATTCTCGAAGCCATACAGGCCGCATGGATCGAAGAGCGGGAGTGACGGCGGGTTCAGGCGTGGTGATCGAAGCAGGCCCCTTGCAGGGATCATAAGAGGAAAAGAAATTCTCGCCAAGCACGCAAAGACCGCAAAGGAATCCCAGAGAATGTCTTGTTAGCCGTAGGGTGCGGCCCTGCCGCACCGTGTCAAAACAGGATCAATGTGGAAAGATTGCGGATTTCACCTAAACTTGTGACCGACGGCAAGGGAAGACGGAGATGGAAAATTTTGCAGCAGCTTGTTTTGTGGGTGAATATTTGTGATCGGTCAAGGGATGTGCTGGCCGGGATGCGCTTCGTGTCTGAGGCGTTTACAGAAACCTGCCATATTTTTTCAATCGGCCTTCCATCTGTTCCGCTGAATTCGGCATCTTATGTGGAATGTTTCTGTGTGTCTTCTCAGATAGATGGGGTATGTGGGGAGTTTTCGTCCATTAGAAGTTATGTTTAAAAGAATCAGCAGAAAAAGAAAATGGCATACCTCAAAGAACTGAAATTAACGTATGAGCGTAAACGGGTCGATGATGACTTGTTGAATACGCCCGTGGAGTCAGCTAGTCATGTCTATGATTTGTTTATGGATATGCAAAATGATGCAAGAGAGAAAATAGTTTGTCTTCATTTGAGTCCGCGCCTGGAGATACTGTCGTATGAAGTGATCGCAATGGGCACGGATCATTATGTGACCAGCGACCCGATAGAAGTATTTCGAAG
>JAHXHR010000123.1 GCA_025656505.1 Candidatus Thiodiazotropha sp. (ex Epidulcina cf. delphinae)
ATTTGGGGCAGCACCGTGCAGCTGCATGTGAAGTGGAATGTATAACTTAAATTCAGGTCAATTCTGTCTTTACTATGGGGTCCACTTTACTGTGTCACATTCCCCCAGGCATCATAGTCCATCCGTTGTACGACTTCACCGGTCTGGACGTTCACCACCAGTCTCGGTGAACCGAGGTGATCGGCGATGATTCTGTAACTGACGCCTCCTCGGATCATGTAATCCGGCACGTTGATCTTGCTGCCGTAGACAAACCGGCTGAGGACATTGCCTGTATTGTCGAGTTCGGCGATCGGATTGAGTTGATCCTTGTAGAGAAATCCCTGCACCGGTTCTCCGTTGACCTGCTTGCCTACTCCTCGTTTTTTGCCGTCAATGACATAGTCGATGGTGATATCACCCGGCAGCCTGACCTGCATCAGGTTGCCCAGCACGTCGTAGGTGTAGTAGGTGGTGACGCCGTTTTCGGTCTTCTCCGTCAACTCGCCGTTGGCGGTGTAGCTGTAACCGGCATCGCCGTAGGTCAACAGCCGGTCCTGCTCATCATAGGCGGCAACCAGCGTTCCGTTGGCATGGGTGCGGTTGCCGTTGTCGTCGTATTGGTAGCGGGCGGTCTCCAGGCCGCCTTGTGTGACGGTTTCCAGTCGGCCCGCCGGGTCGTAACCGTAGGCGTATACCGTTTCGACGCCTTCTACGGTTTCTCGCTTCTCGGTGATGCGGCCGAGTTTGTCTCGGCCGTAGCTGATACTGAGCAGGCTCTCGCCCAGGCTGCCGCTGAGGCGCAGGGTTCCGCTGACGGTCTGCCCGCCGGTGAGCAGGGGCTGGTCGGCGTTGTTTTCGTGGCGGTAGAGATTGTCGCTGAGCGCATAGTAGAGCGCGCCGTCGGGGCCGAAGGCCAGGGTATCGGCGAAGAATGGCTGCCAGTCCCAGGGGGCGTAGGGATCGTTGATGAGGGTGCAGACCGGCCCTTCGTCCCGCCAGCATACGGCGCCGTCGTCACTCAGGGCGAAATCGTGATTGATCCATGTCTCGCTACGGGACAAGGTCTCTAGCGCTCCATCGGGTTGAATGCGGTAGTAGTAATCCTGTTGTCCGCCATTTACCACCAAACCCCAGGCGGAGTGCTGGAGCGTGATCGCCGGTTCGCCGTCGGACAGGGTGGCGACAAGCACGAGATTGCCGCTTTCCATGCGGTGTATGGCTCGCCCGCTGGTGAGATAGACCCGACCGTCCAGGCCCATCTCGATGTCGCTGACCGTGGCGAGCCCGGCTGCGGTGAGATCCGATACCGGGGTTTCCGCCTGGCCGTCGTAGCGGGAAAGGCGCATGCCTTTGAGCAGATAGACCTCGCCGGTATCGGCTACGGTGACATCGCGGGCGCCGCTGAGCCAGGGGGGTTGCGAGGCGGAGCTGCTGCCGGCCGGGTGTCTGAGCAGTTGGGAGCCGGTGGCGGTGTCGTTGAAGAAGTAGATATCTCCGTTGGGAGCCGTCTCGACGATGCGGGTGATGTTGAAATCGGTCTGTGAGGGTTCGCGGATGACGCTGCGCCGGATCTGCCCGGCAAGCTGGCCGGCTGTGTCGTGGACGGCAATGTCCAGGGTGTTTTCATGGATGTTCGGGAGTGGGACCTGACCGGTGATCACGCCGTCATTTGCCACCTGCATCGTCCGGCCGTTGATGGTGACCGAACCTGCGCCGCCGATGCGCCCGGCAATCTGCACGTTGTCTGCGGTAATGCCTTGCCCTTCGAGCAGGGCGTCCAGGGTGGTGGTGGTGGTGGTAAAACGCTCGCCCTCTTTTTCGCCGAAGCCGTTGTAGGTGGTGACGGAATCGATTTCCGCCTGATGGGTGGCGGTAATCAGCCCGTTGGCGGGATCCCGCGCCAGGGTCAAATCGCCGGTTTGGGTCAACAGGCCGTCCTGGTCGTAGCCCAAGGCGATGGAGTCGCCGTTCACGCGGTAGCCGGTGATCCAGAAGTTGTCGTCGTATCGGCGTGCGACCGTGCCGGTAATCTCACCGTTCCAGGTCTCGCCCAGGAACAGGGGACCGTCGTAGGTGAAACTGAGCGAGCCGCCGGCGGGGTCGGTGAGGCTTGCCAATTGGCCTGTCCGGTCATGATAGGCGTACTGAAACAGGCCTCGCGGCAGGGTGACGGTACTCAATCGGCCGCCTGTGTCGTAGTTCAGCGCGATATTGACGCCGTCCGGACGTTGCACGCCGGTGAGCTGTTTGTCGAGGTTGTAGGCGTAGCGGGTGGCGGTGGTCCCGGCGCCGATATCGGGGGGCGTGTAGCCGGCCTCGAAATCGATGGGGGTGTAGTCGAACCGATGGGCGCTTCGGCCCGGTGGGATCACGGCTGTGAGGTTGCCTTTCGGGTCATAGCGGTAGCCGATGATGCGGCCGTCGGGGAGGGTCTGTTCGGTGATCCGGCCGACGGCGTCGTGGGTGAAGCGATAAACACGGTCGATGGGATCGGTCAAGGCGCTGATGTGGCCGTCCGGGCCATAGTCGACGGTGAGCCGGCGCTCATCCATCCCTTCGCCCATACGCAGTGTTGTGAGCCGGCCACGGACGTCATAATCGTAGGAAACCGCCGCCAAGTCGGCATACTGATCGCTCATCAGGCTACCCTGGGGATCGATGGTCTGTCGGCGCTGCCGCTCTTGGGGTGAGGTATAGGTGTAGGTCAATGCCTCGGCGTCGAAACGGACGGCGCTGTTGCGCCCGTTTACTGTGTAGTGATCTGTCGAACTGATCAGTGAGAGGGGATCGGTGACGTCGTTCAGTGCGACCACCTCACCGGCCTCGGTCTGCCTGACCCTGCCGGCGGGGGTTTCCAGGCTGGTGGCGCCTTGCTGTCTCGCCAGCCAGCCGAAGCGCTGATCCGATGAGTAGTCGATGACCGATCTCAGGCCATCGGCGCTGAGGGTCTCCTCTCTGGCCCAGGCGCCTGCGGTATCGATCACGCGCTGCCGGACGGTTCCGTCGGGCCGGGTTTTTTCCCTGACTTCCTGGCCGGGTCCCAGTAGCACATCATAGCGGGTGGTCCGTCCTGAAGATGAAGCGAGTTCAACCCGATAGCCTTCACCAAGCTCGGTCCGCGTCAGGTGATAGGCGCCGCCGGCCGGGTTTTCGTCGCGGACCAAACGCCCTCGGTCATCGTATCCCATTGTCGAACGGTTATCCTTGGGATCGATCATCGCTGTCAGCAACCCGTCATGGGTATACTCAAATTGATAGCTCTCGTTGTTGGGATTGATCAGGCGGGACAGGTAACCGTTATTATCCAATTCCACCGCTGTCCTATGATCGTCAGGCGAGACCAAGGCGGTTAGCGTACTGTCCGTGGTACGCTCGATTGCCGTCACATTGCCGTAGCCATCGGTAACCTGCTTGACAAAGCCGTTCGGGTCGTAATCGAAGGTGTAGGCATCGGCCCCCGTCATGGTGGAGACGGTTCTGAGATGCCGGCCCAGGTCGTCGAATTCGTAGAGCGCTTCGCCGTCGGCGGCGGGCACGAGATGACCTTCTCCGGTGTAACCCTCCATGGCGAGGCCGATGGCGCGTATCCTTTCGTTACCGCTATCGATAATGTAAAAAGTCCCTGTCTTGGATAGCAAGATATCAACCGGACCCGCAAACGACGCTTTTGTAGCCGGACCCAAATCACCCGTGTCACCATACTGTCCGTTTCCTGCGACCGTTGAGATCATGCCGGTCGGATCGAGGTAGCGCACTCGCCTGTTCCCAAGGTCCGCGATATAGAGACCGCCGTCAGGGGTAGACGCAACGGCTGAGGGCCAAGCGAGTTCCGCTGCTGCGCCGGGTCCGCCGTCACCGGCAAAACCCGATACGCCGTTTCCGGCCACCGTGGTAATAACGCCCTGTTCACCGACCTGGCGGATACGGTGATTATCTCTATCGACAATATACAGGTAACCCTGTTCATCCAGGGCAAGACCGCTCGGCCCATTGAGTGAGGCAAGCGTTGCCGCGCCTCCATCACCGCCGAATCCTCGCTCACCGGTTCCCGCATAGGTGGAAATGACGCCATCGACGGAGACTCGCCTGATACGATTATTGCCGAGATCGGCGATGAAAAGCGTCCCATCGCCGGCGACGGCCATCGCCGATGGCGCACTGAGTGACGCTTCGATAGCCGGTCCTTCATCACCGCTATAGCCTGCCGTCCCGTTTCCCGCCACGGTACGAATGATGCCTTTACGGTCAATCATACGGACGCGGTGGTTATTTTGATCGGCAAGGTATATCTCACCATTGGGGCCGAGTGAGACATCAACCGGACTATGCAGGCTTGCGTAAACAGCCTCCCCGTCATCGCCTGAAAAACCGCGCAATCCATTACCCGCAATACGCGTGCGAAAGCCGGCAGGGGTAATCTTGACCACGCGGTGGCTTGACGACTCGGTGACATAGACATTACCTTCGGCATCGACTGCGCCCTTATCGGCGCTTCCGTAGGTCGAGGCAAAGGCTGTGATGATATACCCGAGGTTGTTTGCCGTGATCGTCTTGCCGCTTCCCAGGTGCAGTTTTTTGGCTAATGGGTCATAGCTGTGTTGAATCCCTAAACTCCAGCCGCCTGTGCCAAGCTTCTGGACATCGAATGGCGATGCTGAATCACCGATGGCTGATGATGGAACATCTGTTTTCCACCCTCTGGATAGACTCACATTACCCCTATCCCTGGCAGCACGGATCGCATTGGCCGAAGTCCATCCATAGGAATTGAGCCAGCGACCGAATATTCTTGATAAACTTTCACCGGCCTCGTTCCGAGTCCCATAGATCACCGAATCATAGTGGTAAGCGATTTGTACACTGGCTGGGATAACCCCGACTATCGACCTACCGTAGGCATCCTGACCATCCCAGTCAATCGTATAGGTCAGATTAGGCTCAGGCTGAAATGTGCGTCTGAACCGTTTGCCCGCAATATTTATTTGCAATCCGACGCTTCTGAGGCCGCTGGGCAGGCTGGCCCCGGTTAGCGTGACCGTTGTAATCGGTGTGTTTTTGATTCTTCCGGGCACTCGATTGCTACGATAGTTGAGACGCAACGAGGTACCTGCAATTGAGAGGGATTCACCCAGCACCTGGCTTTGGCATTCGATGATCGAATTACTCTCACATTCCGGCTCTTCCGGGTCATCACCACCATCTTTGGGTGGAGGTGGCGGCGGCGGAACCGGCGGTTCGGCGTCAAGCGGCGGCCCATAGGGCCAATTGCAATCCCACGGCGTGAAGTGGGTGACGGGCGTGCGCCATAGCGCCTGCCCGGCTTGATAAAGCCCGGCCAGCATCTCCAGTTCTTGCTCGGTGACGCCGAGGGTCGCCAGCGCTTGGGCGGTCGCTGCTGCGCCTTTCCCTTCGACATCCAGCACGGCCCGGGCGTTTTCGATACGCAGGATCTGTACGATGCGGCCGTTGTCGGCGGGGACCCAGGCGGTTTTGTCGAAGTCGTAGTAACCGACGGGCACCGGCTCTCCTACCGGGAAGCCGAGGAAGTTGTCCACATAGAGGGGCAAGGGGGCGTTGAAATCGACCCGCTTGGCCCCGGCGGCGATGGCTTCGTCCACGGAGAGTTCGACGGCGTAGGTGTAGCCGGATGCGGGGGGCAGGGGGGCGGGCATGGCCTGGGGGCCGTTTTCGCCGACGCTGTACTCGGTGGCGCGGACGCTGAGGGTGGTCAAAGGTTGCGTTGATCCATCCGGCAGGGTCATGGTCGCAGTGGTTCCACTGGGGAACAGTACCGTAGCCTGGCGGGCGCCGTCCTCATCGGTGACCGGGCTGCCTTGGGCGACCTGCATGGGGGCGGCGGGGTCGCTGAGATCGATGGTGGTGACCTGTTCGTCGAGGCGGATCATGACGATATCGTCGGCCCAGACGTAGTCTTGCCAAGGGGCGTCGACCTTTCTTTGAACCGGCAGATAACCTGCCTTTTCATAATTGATAGTCAATAAACCGCCACCATTGACCGCCATATCAAGCATTCCATCCCTACGGCTCAGGATCTGACCGAACTCTGGGTGGTTTTTGATGGTGATTGTTACCCCGGGCAGGGGGTGGTTGTTGCGGTCGCGCACCTGGCCGCGGATGACGGCCACCCGCTGTTTGCTGATGGTTGCCGGATCGACGCCGGTCTGGATGGGGGGGCTGCCGCTGTAGAGGAATGCGCCGGCGGCATACAGGGTGACGGGGGCGCTGGGACTGAGCGGCGGGGCGAGTCGGGCGGGATCGGGGGGGATGGTCCCGACGCCGGGCACTACATCGGTGACGGCGGTCTCGGCTTCATCACTGGCATTGCCGGCCCGGTCGGTGGCGATGAGCGAGAGCGCGTCGCTGTGCTCGGCCATGACAAGCGCCATGAAACCGCCCTCGGCCCCGGCGATGACGGTGACGGCTTCGCCGGTGCGGCGGTTGGTGACGGTGAGGGTGGCGCCTGGTTCGACGCTGCCGGGGTCGCCGCTGATCGTGACCTTGCCGTCGTCCATCACTTCGCTGAGGCGGATCAGGCCGGTGTCGATGGGTTGCGGCGGGTGGGTGTCGAGCACGACCTGGAGCGGATGGTCGGTGACATTGCCCGCCCAGTCCGTGGCTTGCAATAGCAGGGGGTTGACGCCCTCTGTCAGGGGGTGGCTGTGGGTGAAGGCCCGATCGAGATCGAGTGTGAGCGGCTCGCCGTTGAGGGTGAGGGCGGCCGCTTCGTTGACGCGGCCGCTGACGGTTACGGTGGATTGATTGGTCAGCAGACCGTCCATGGGGGATAGCAGGGTCATCGCCGGTGGTCGGGTATCGACGGTAAAGCTTGTCTCGGCCGGGTCTGACCGGTTGCCGGCGTGATCGGCGACTGTGATGCGGAGGGTGACCGAACCCTCCGGGAGCGCCGTTGCCGGTACACAGACCGGATCAGGGAGGGCGTCATCACAGTCGGTCGGCAAGGGTTCGCCGTCCGCCAGGATCGACAGGCTGCCGATATCGACGCCGTGGCCGGCATCGGTGATCGCCAGGGCGATGCGCGGTTGACCGGTATTGACATAGGCGGCGTCTTCCGGCGAGACGATGGTCAGTTCCGGCGCTGTGGCGTCGGTAGTTATCGCCAGGTCGCGGATCTTCGCGCGGCGACCCTGTCTCCTTTCCGTTTCGAGGCGGTGCAGGATCTGGCCGTCGGCGTCGATGTGGCGGATGGCGTATCGGCCGGCGACCCAGACCGTGTCGTCTGTCGGGTCGGCGACAATGTCGATGAGCGGACCTGCATTGCGACGGTGGAAGGGCGGCAATTCGAAACGGACCTGTCCGGCGGCGTCGAGGCGGTAGAGTCGTCGATGGGTGGCGAGCCAGGCGCCGCCCTTGCCGTCGGGGGCGATATGGCTGAGACGGGGAAACGGTTGTCCGAAGGTCTGTTCGCCACTCATGGCGTAGCGCTGGAGCCGTTGGCGGGTGGCGGCCCATAATGCGTCGAGGCGCTCGTCATAGGCCAGGCCGGTGACCCGGTGTTCGGCGTCCAACTCGATGGCGCCGGCCGGGGCGCCGTCGGCGGCGATGGCCGTCAGCGACCCGCCTGCTGCGAGCCAGAGCCGATTGCGGCGGGTGTCGAGGGTGAGGGCGCGGATGCGGTGGGGAAAACGGACGGCGCCTTGCTGTGCGCCCTGATGGTTGAAGCGGTACAGGGTCTTGTGGAGGCTTAACCAGAGGACGCCTTCGTCGGCGTTGAGCAGCAGCTTGGCGGGGCGTTTTGTCCCGGAGTCCCGGTCATCGTCTTCCTCGTCGCAGTCTCGTTCGTCCTTCTCGTCGTCGTCCTTCTCGTCGTCGTCCTTCTCGTCGTCGTCCTTCTCATCATCGTCCTTCTCATCATCGTCCTTATCGTCGTCGTCCTTATCGTCGTCGTCCTTATCGCCATCGTCCCGGTCGGCTTTGCTCCCGTCATCGCCTCGGTCGCGCGCTTCGTCTTCGCAGGCGTGTCTTTCATCCGGCTTGCGGGGGGCTGTGACCAGGGTTTGCGAATACGGGGTTCCGTCAAAACCGTAGCTACGGAGGGTATTGCCGCCGAACACCCACAGCCGGGCGCGTTGCCGATCGACCGCTACGGCTTGGGGGTCGCCGGCGTCTTCGATCGTCAGCCGGACCGAACCGTCGGCGGTGGCGACCTGGATCACCCCGGCGGAGGCGGCGACCCAGAGGGCGTTGATCCGGTCGCCATGGGTCTGTGCCGAAACGGGAAGGCTGATGAGCCCTAGCAGGGCGATGGCAAAACAAGCGGAGAGAGAGAGGGGGCGGCGCGTACGTCCCTGCATATCGAGTTCCTTATTCCTTGACGGTTGAGCCGCATGGGATGCG
>JAHXHR010000124.1 GCA_025656505.1 Candidatus Thiodiazotropha sp. (ex Epidulcina cf. delphinae)
CGCGGACAATCGCCCCCGAAGCGGTGAAACGGATCGTTGTGATTCGTACGATTCACCCGCCGATCAGGTCAGGTTTGATTTTTCAGGCGGACAAAGCCCAGGCAGGCCAACCCGGTAGCCCAGATCAAGAGGATGGAGGGTTCGGGTACGCTTGTGTTACGGACCAGCCAACTGCCGTAGGTGGGTAGGGAGTCGCTCTCGGACCACGTATCCTGTTCGTAACCGACACGCCTGACACAGGCCGGTTCAGTGTCACAGCCGACCGGATTGGCATTTCCGTTTCCGGCATGGTAAATCTGGCCTTCGACGAGGGCGGATTTATATCCCGCCGGAGTACCGTAATACCCAGGGAAATAGTGTCCCCTTGAGATGCCTGCGGTGAATTTCCAGGTATATTGATTCGGTTCGATCCTTTCGTGCGTGGCGCCTAGAAGCGCTATGAATGCCAGATTGTCGGGATGATTTGTTGTCAATCCCTGTGGCAGCACTGTGTGGTCCAGCAAAGCGTTGGTCTGTTCCGTGGTCGCCCACTGCCAGTCGTTCGCCCATATTTCTGCGTCGGCTTCCGTGTCCAGTATCGAGTTTCCCACCGTATAGGTTAAATCCAGCCATTCCAACCCGGTTGTCGCGTCATAGGTAATCAGGCCGTCGTCACCTGACAGGTAATTACGTTCCGAGAGGTCAATCAGGCCAGCCTGGGAGACTGAAGCATATAATGCAAGCGTCAGCAATCCCGGTATATTCAAGTGCCTTTTCATTTCCATGATAACAATTCTCTATATGTGGTTGTCGGTTAAAAAAGCCCTCTCAATGACTGAAAAGCATGGTCTTGGTCGACCGCTAACCAGCCTGCTTCAATCCCTCTGTGAACGGGCGAATTATGAAATTTCCGTTACTCCAAGGTGTCGTTGCCTACATCACAAAGATTTAAGCAATTACCATGCCATCCATTTTAAATCAATCACTTGGCATTTTCTACTGTTTCACTTTGTAAAATAACCCGACATAAAAAGGTGTTATAAGTCGTTCTTATTGAAACCGTGAAGCCCTCTGGCTCGGCTATCCAAGAAAACTTAAGTGGCATCTACTTACCCTCCATTGGCATGAGGGGGGAAAAACAAAAAAATAATTCAAAAAGCACCTGACTGACCACATCATGATTCAGCTCCCCCAACCGCGCAACATCCTAACCGGGGTGTTTCATCGCTGACCGGTCCGGCAATTTTTCAGCCGATGTGTGAAACATCCTGGCTAGGTCCAATATTGCGTGGTAACCGGTTGTATTTTGATCATTATGCAATATGAAAATGCATATTGCATTGCATGCTGCTTGCGTTGAAAAAAACGGGTGATTTTTCATGGGGAAGGGCGGGACTTGTTGCACTGGCATATATTCTGCATTAGATGGAAATAATGTAACCGATCATGCTATTTGACAAGGAGTACTACCGTGAGTCTAGTGTCAGTAATAATTCCGGTCTATAACGCCGCCGCCTATGTCGACGACGCGGTGAAGTCTGTGCTGAATCAGACATACACTGAATTTGAGTGTCTGATCATCAATGATGGTTCAACTGATCATTCCTTGGCGGTATGCCAACAAATAACCGATAGCAGGATTCGTATAATCAATCAGTGCAACCGCGGACTTGCCGGGGCGAGGAATACGGGAATCAGGTACGCCCGCGGCAGATATCTTGCCTTTCTCGATGCTGATGATCTCTGGGAGAGCGATAAACTGGAGCGCCATGTCTCGCATCTGAACGAAAATCCGGAAATCGGTATTAGTTACAGTCAATCCTATTTGATGGATGATGGCGCTAAACCGTTAGGATTGGTGCAAAAGCCGAAACTGACAAATGTAGAAGCCGTCGACATACTGTGCCGCAATCCCATCGGCAATGGCTCGTCTCCTGTGCTTAGACGCGAGGTATTCGAAGATATCAAATATAAATCCTTGTCGAAAAATATCAATTACGAATTCTACTTTGATGAGACCTTTCGTCAATCGGAAGACATCGAATGCTGGATTCGCATTGCGGGAACCACGCAATGGCGATTCGAAGGAATCGGTTTACCTCTCACAGGGTACCGTATTAATACGGCAGGTCTATCGGCAAATCTTGAAGCCCAATATGCAAACTGGAGCCGGGCCATTGATAAAGCCCGCACCTATGCACCGACATTGATAGCTATGTGGGGCGATCTGGCCCGTGCCTATCAATTCCGCTATCTCGCACGCAGGGCGATACGATCACGGGACGAGAAGGGGGCTAATCGATTTATTCACGCGGCCATTCGCAACGACTTTAGAATCCTGTTGAAAGAACCGAGACGCACGGTAAGCACTCTAGCTTGCGCTTGGTTGATGAATATACTGCCCGGCAATGTGTATCAACGTCTTGAGAGCCGGTTTATTGGAGTGGTTCGCTCAATAACTCGGGCATTCCCGTAATGAATAACCATTTTATAGAAACGGTAAACGGGTGTATTCAACCGCAACGAGGAATATTCGGAGTAAAGCGATTATACGATTTATCTGTCAATCATGTGGCTGGACGACTCACCTCAAATCGCCTTTTTCGAAATTCCGGTTGGATCGGAATATCCGAGCTTTTTGCAAGAGTTTCACGCCTGGTCACTGCTATGGTTCTGGCTCGATATCTGTCGCTTGAGGAGTTCGGTGTGGCGGCATTGGCCTTGACTGTTCATGAGATTGTCAAAGTATTTAACCAGAACGGCATAGGAGCCAAAATCATTCAGGCGTCTGAAGATCAATTGGACGAGGTTTGCAATACGGCCTATCGATTGAACTGGATTGTCTGCGCCGGACTGTTTTTGATCCAATGTCTATTGGCCTACCCCATAGCCATGTTTTATCAACAACCTGGACTGATGTGGATGATTATGGTGTTGGCTTTAGTATACCTATTGATGCCGATAGCGCTTGTGCAGGCATTTATCATACAAAGGCAAAATCGTCTTAAGGTCACTGCACTGATTGCGGGTGCTCAGGTTACGGCCGATAATCTTGTGACTGCGCTGTTGGCCATGGTCGGTATGGGCGTTTGGGCAGTGGTTTTACCAAAACTGCTTGTGGCGCCGGTATGGGTTATCGGCACTATGATTAATCAACCCTGGAAGTTCAACAGAGACAGCGGTTATGCACATTGGCGGGAGATCCTGCATTTTGGAAAGCATGTGCTGGGAGTGGAGTTGCTTAAGGCGCTACGCATGCATCTGGACAATTTTATTATCGGTCGCTTTCTAGGGATTGAGGCGCTGGGGATCTATTTCTTTGCCCGCAACGCCGGTCTGGGACTCAGTCTGTCTTTGACCAGTGCATTTAACACGGCCCTATTTCCCCATCTGTGCGAGGTAAAGGATAATCACCGGGAGTTAGGTGAAAAATTTATCCATGCTTTGAAAATTATCGCCTGGGTACTGATGCCGATTATTTTACTACAGAGCATACTGGCTCCCTGGTATATACCGATCGTATTCGGGGAGAAGTGGGTTCCTGCTGTTCCGGTATTTTTGATTCTCTGCTTATCCGCCATTCCGAGACCTTTTGGCGAAGGGGCATCAGAAGTAATGCGAGTGTTGAATCTACCGCATATAGACTTTCTCTGGAGTCTCTCGTTCAGTCTGTTGTTCATAGTCGGCATATGGTTAAGCCTGCCGTGGGGCATTACCGGAGTCGCAGTATCCATTCTGTCGGTGCATATGCTGGCCATGCCGTTATATGCGGTATGGGTGACGAGGCGTTATCTGGTTTGACAACCAGCCGTACGGCGTAAGTCACTATGAAAGAATCGATCAATATCAATCATCTCATAACCCAAGTAAGAGGATAGTCCTATGTTCTCAATTATCATGCCTTTATATAACAAGTCTAAGGAAGTGGAGGCCGGCATAAGATCTGTTTTAAGACAGACTGCGCCGTCATTTGAATTATTGATCATCGATGATGGCTCCACCGATTCAAGTGCGAGGGTGGTCGAGACAATCCAGGATTCCCGCATTCGATTGATTCGCCAGAGCAACGCCGGTGTTTCCGCCGCCAGAAATAGAGGCATCAGAGAAGCTCGCTTTGACTATCTCGCATTTATTGATGCTGATGATTTATGGGAAACCGATCACCTGGCCCGTATTTCAGCCTTGATTGAAGCTTATCCCAGCGCGGGCGCCTATACTACCGTCTATCAGTTTCATCAAGCCGATAGGCGGCGGCCGGCGCGTATCTACGGTTTAAAGGGCAAGCCATATCTTATTACAGACTATTTCGCTGTTGCTTCAAGGGGGGATTTGCCGATTATATCATCCAGCGCCTGCATCCCTCGTCAAGTATTCCGGGAAGTCGGTGATTTTCCTGAGAATCAGAAACAGGGAGAGGATCAGGATATGTGGTCACGCATCGGTCTGCAATATCCTATTGCGATCGATCCGGTATGTTGTGTGAGCTATAGGCTGGATGCCGGAAACAGAGTCAGCGTACACAATATCCCACAACGGGAATTGCCTTACAGCAGTATCTTACAGCTAAAATTGAATGGCAATCGCATACCGGCCGGTAAAAGAGCTTCAGTTGCCCGCTATATTGCCGGGCATTTATTGCATCTTGCCCAGATTAATATACTGGCCGGTCACCGGCGGGCGGCTAAGTCTCTACTGGCCGATCCGCGCTGCCGTAGAATCCCTTCAAGATGGCTGAAATGGTGGATGCTCTCTTATTTTGGAAAAGCAGGAAAAACGGCAAAGGGAAAGGTTATTCATCTGTTGAATGACAAGGAGATGGGTGGAATAACCACCGTGGTGGACAGCCTGAATCAATCGACTCTAGCGGAGGAATATGATTTCGATTTTATATGCGTAAATCCGCAATCCTGTCGGCGCAAGTCTTATCATGCGCCGGTAATCGTACAACATTACGCCTGCAACTGGCGAACCCTGCCCGGGATGCTGTTCTTACGGCTGCTGAATCCGCGCACCAGGATTCTGATCCAGGAGCACCATTACACCAGGGCCTTCGAGGAAACCGTATCTTCCGCAACAAGGTTTCGGTTGATGTTACGCTTGCACTATTGGTTGGCGAGTCGGGTGATTGCCGTGTCTGAGGGGCAGGGCGCCTGGCTGGCCGAGGCCGGCGTCGTGGCTGCCGGCAAACTGAGGGTGATCCCTCAAAGCTGCAAGTTGGACGCTTTCTTACGGGTAAAACAAAAAGCCGTCACGGACCAAATCGTTTTAGGCGCTTATGGGCGTTTTCATCCGCAAAAGGGGTTTGACCTGCTGTTAAAGGCAGTTTCAAAACTACCGAAATCGAAATATCATCTGTTGCTGGCCGGTGACGGCATTGAGAAAACGCAACTGCAGGCCCTTGGCCGGAAATTGGATCAGGTGACTTTTTGCGGGCCTATCGACGATGTGCCGGCATTTCTCGCCCGCTGCGATATGATATTGATTCCATCCCGATTCGAACCCTTCGGCTTGGTATGCCTGGAGGCCAAAGCGGCAGGTAAGCCGGTTTTGGTCACGGATGTCGACGGTTTGCCTGAACAGGCAAGATATTGCGGTATGACAGTCCCGGTGGAAGATCACCATGCGCTTTATCAGGCGCTGTTGTCCCTGCCGAAAAAGCCATTGAGGCAATGGGGGGAAAATGGGCGGAGAATTGCCGCGACTGCCTGGGACAAGTATATACAGCGTTGGCAGAGGCTGTTGATTGAAGTGACTTGACGGTATGGGAACGCGCAGTCCCCTGATATCTTCGCTCATGATGCTGCGTTGCATCATCATAAATGACTTGGCTCTTCCTCTGACCTGGTGGATTAGCGGTGTTTCGAGGATCAGAATTCGTGAGTGATTTCGTAAAGTTCGTTGAATTCGATCTGTATCGCTTGCGGCGTTTTACTGTCATTGCGGTATTGGCGTGTTTTTATCCGATAGAAGCTGAAGTCTCCGCTGCCAAAGGTGATCATCGTGTCATCCGGCAGTTCCCAAAGTGGATTAAGGCAGAGAAGTTTGAGTTCGCCAAGGGTGATGGTTTTTATGGCCATGAGAGCTTCCTTATTGATGGTGTTGAATCCCGCGATTCGATTCTATCACGGAGTGGCTCTCATGCTTCCGTTCATTTGTACAGGCCGTAGGTCACGTTGCGCAGCTACGTGACATCACCGTTACCTTTGAACCTAGAAACCTCAGTTGACCGCTCCATTGCGATACTGAACTACTGATAGGCAAACGATTAACTTCGATTTGCCTGTTCACCGGTTGGCTGAACCAGGCTATACGGGGCGAATTGCGCGCTTGCGGTGCGGCAGGGCCGCACCCTACGTCGATGGGTAGGGTGTGGCCTCGCGCACCGGGCGGTGTTTCCGCTCAGCCGGCGGCGGCCTCTACCGCGCCACGCTCGCTGCCTTGGGCTTCCATGGCGGGCATATCCGCCGCACGCTTTTCGCCTGGGATGAAGAAACTCCAGATATAGACGCACAGACCGCCGAGGAAGGTGACGCCGGCTATCAGGCGCAGCCAGTAGAACAGGGCGATTTTGTCCTGCACGACGAGAAACGACAGGGGGGTGTCGCTGAAACGCTGCAGGTATACTTGCAGGATCCCGGCCCCGGTCAGGAACAGGGTGATGAACACGATCGAGACGGTCATCAGCCAGAATGCCCACATCTCGATGACTTGGGCGCGATCGCCGTTGGCTTCCCGGCCTCGCAGAATGGGTATGGCGTAGCTAATGATGGTCAGGTTGATCATCACGTAGGCGCCGTAGAAGGCCATGTGACCGTGCGCCGCGGTGATCTGGGTGCCGTGGGTATAGTAGTTGACGGGCGCGAGGGTATGCAGAAACCCCCACACGCCGGCCCCGAGAAAGGCCATCACAGCGGTGCCTAACGCCCACAGGGTGGCGGCCTTGTTGGGGTGGTTGCGGCGCCGTTTGTTGACCATATTGAAGGCGAAAACGGTCATCATGAAGAAGGGGAGCGGTTCGAGGGCGGAGAAGATTGAGCCCCACCATTGCCAGTATTCGGGGGTGCCGATCCAGTAGTAGTGGTGGCCGGTGCCGACAATGCCGGTGATCAGGGCCATGGCGATGATGAGGTAGAGCCATTTCTCGATGATCTCCCGATCCACGCCGGTCACTTTGATGAGGACGAAGGCGAGAATTGAGCCGAGAATCAGTTCCCACACCCCTTCCACCCAGAGGTGGACGACCCACCACCACCAGAATTTATCCATCACTAGGTTGGTCGGGTTGAAGAAGGCGAACAGGAAGAATACGGCCAGACCGGTCAGCCCCATCAGCAACACCAGGGTGATGACGGTCTTGCGCCCCTTGAGGATGGTCATGCCGATGTTGAACAGGAAGGCCAGGGCGACAACGACAATACCAAGCTTGGTGATCGTCGGCTGTTCGAGAAATTCACGGCCCATGGTCGGCAACAGGGCGTTGCCGGTGAACTCGGCGAGGGTGGCGTAGGGCACCAGCAGGTAGCCGGCAACAGTGAGCGCCGCCGCCACGAGAAACACCCAGAACATGAGGGTCGCCAGCCAGGGCAGATGCAGCTCGGTTTCCGTCTCTTCGGGCACCAGATAGTAGGCGGCTCCCATGAAACCCATCAGCAGCCAGACGATGAGGGTGTTGGTATGCACCATGCGGGCGACGTTGAAGGGGATTTCAGGGAACAGGAAGTCACCCCACACATATTGCAGCCCTAGGATCAAGCCAAATAGGATCTGCGCCACGAAAAGGCCGATGGCGGCAATGAAGTAGGGTATCGCTACCGCCTGGGATTGGTATTTGTAGGTCATTGTTGTCTCCTCGCCTTGGCTGTCAGCCCTGGATGTTCGGCGGCCAGTCGGCTGTGTTGATCTCTGAGGCGTATTGCAGAAATTCGGCCAAGGCGGCCAGTTCCTGGTCGCTGAGGTTGAATTGGGGCATGCTGCGGCGGCCGGGGATGCCGTCTTTGGGCCGCCCTTTGATAAAGCCCATGATCGCCTCTTTGCTGCTGCCGTAGCGCTTATAGACGTTGCCGAGTTCGGGGGCGAAGTAGGCGCCTTCGCCAAGCAGGGTGTGACAGCCGATGCAGTTGTTCTCCTCCCATAGCTGCTTACCTTGGGCGATCAGCCGACCGCGCTCGGTGGTGGGATCGAGCACTTCGCGGTTGTCCCGCTCCGGCAGCGCCAGGTGGGTGTCGAAGGTCAATGCCAGAAACAGTAAAAAGAAAAACGCTGTGCCGCCGTAGAATATGTTGCGCGACATCTCCTTTGTGAACGCCTGTGCCATCACTCTCCTCCCG
>JAHXHR010000125.1 GCA_025656505.1 Candidatus Thiodiazotropha sp. (ex Epidulcina cf. delphinae)
ATTTGGGGCAGCACCGTGCAGCTGCATGTGAAGTGGAATGTATAACTTAAATTCAGGTCAATTCTGTCTTTACTATGGGGTCCACTTTACAGTTTTTCCATGTCGTGTTCCTTGGGCCGGTAGCCGGTATGTACGAGTAACAGGCAGGTGATGTAGCGTTCCGCCGCCTGATGTATTTGGAATGCCGCGATTTTAAATGCACCGTCCGCTATCAAAAATTCAGCCGCACGTACGAATTGATCCGCACTCTCCATCCACTCCTGAAAATACTCCTGCGCATGCCGCAACATGACCTCGGGCGGCAGCTCCTTGGGGGGCCGGGCCGGTTTGTAGCGCTTGGTGTTGTGGAGCATGTAGCCCTCCTTCAGGATGTCCATGAAGAAGAAGCGGCGCTCGGCGAGCATCTGGTTGACGTGCTGGATGGTGTGGACGATGTAGTTGACGCGGGTGCCGTGTCGGCCGGGTTGCAGGGCTGCCTTGAGGTCGTTGTCGTAGGCGATGTCGCGTTCGTCGCCCTTGTCGGCGGTGACGATGAGAATGTCGAAATCGGAGCGGTATTCGTAGGTGATGTGGTCTTCTTCGTATTTGTCTTCCACCCAGTCGCCTCGGGCGTGGGAGCCGAAGAGGATGATCATCTCTACGTCATGCCGGGCGCGCACGGCCTCGACGATTTTTTTCAGTTCGTATTGCTTGCGCGGCGGCAAGTGTTTGGGGCGTGTCTTCATTCTGTATCAGGCCGTGGGGCCCCTTGTGTCCTTATAGCTGTGCTCCATCATGGCGTTATCTCCTGACAGTCGTTCCCTGTACGTGCGCGCGCCCTTTCCGGCACGACGATGCGCGTACTTCGTCCTATCAGGTGCGGCGGGTTTATTCCCCATGGGTGTCACGGATGTGCTATTACGCCCCCGCCCGGCCTTGTCGCCGGGCGCTACGACCGCCTGAGATCGGGCTCTATCCTAGCGAAATGCGGGGGATTGTGGAAGGGGGGCGCCACCGGGCATCCAAGATGCTGATTGCCGGAGGTGCAAAGGCATCTCGTTCCAGGCGTAACCCCGTTAACCCGGATGTTTCACCCGGGCTAGGCGTCATTGTGCAGATCCAGGATGCTTCTGTCAGTGGTATCGTGTTGATTTTTCGCGCCGTCACTGCGCAATAACTCGAGCTGTTCGAGATAGGTCTCGCTGACGTCGCCGGTGACATATTCACCGTTGAATACAGAGGTATCGAAGCGCTCGATATCGGTCTTGCCTTTCTTCTGCACCGCTTCGATCAGATCCTCCAGATCCTGATAGATCATGTGATCGACGCCGATGATATCCCTCACCTCTTCCACGCTACGGTTATGCGCCACCAGTTCGCTGGCTGCAGGCATATCGATGCCGTAGACGTTGGGAAAGATCACCGGCGGCGCGGCCGAGGCGAAGTAGACCTTTTTCGCGCCCGCATCCCGCGCCAACTGCACAATCTGCTTCGAAGTGGTCCCGCGCACCACGGAGTCGTCCACCAACAGGACATTCTTTCCCTTGAATTCCAGGTCGATGGCATTCAGTTTCTGCCTCACCGACTTCTTGCGCACGGTCTGTCCCGGCATAATGAAGGTGCGTCCGATGTAGCGGTTCTTGATAAAGCCTTCGGTATAGCGCACCTTCAGCTCATTCGCCAATGTCAGCGCCGCAGTTCGGCTGGTCTCCGGGATCGGGATGACCACATCGATATCATGATCCGGCCACTCTCTGTGAATCTTTTTCGCCAGTTTCTTACCCATCCGTGAGCGGGCCTTATGTACAAACACATTGTCGATGATCGAGTCGGGCCGGGCGAAATAGACGAATTCGAAAATACACGGCGACTTGACCGGATTGGCGGCGCACTGTTGGGCATGGAACTGCCCCTTCTTGCTGATGAATATCGCCTCACCGGGCTCCAGATCCCGTACCCGTTCAAAACCCAGGGTATCCAGCGCGACACTCTCCGAGGCGATCATGTACTCGGGACCCTGGTCTGTCTCACGCCTGCCGTAGACGATCGGACGAATGGCATGGGGATCGCGGAATCCTATCAGCCCCACCCCTGGTATCATGGTCACGGCGGCATAACCCCCTCGACAACGCCGATGGACGCCGGCCACTGCCTTGAAGATATCGTCCGGTGCAATACGTAGCTTATTCTGCATCTGCAGCTCATGGGCGAATACGTTGAGCAGGATCTCAGAGTCCGATGAGGTATTGATATGGCGCAGGTCTTCGACAAACAGGTCGTGGGTCAACTCCTCCGCATTGGTCAGATTGCCGTTGTGCGCGAGGGTGATGCCATAGGGTGAGTTGACATAAAAGGGCTGGGCCTCGGCCGAGGAGGCGCATCCGGCGGTCGGATATCGCGCATGGCCGATCCCCATGTTGCCCTTCAGTCGCAACATATGGCGGGTGTGGAAGACATCCCGCGCCAAGCCGTTGGCCTTGCGCAGGTAGAGTTTGTCCTTTTCACAGGTAACGATGCCGGCCGCATCCTGCCCTCGATGTTGCAGCACCAGCAGCGCATCGTAGAGCGACTGGTTGACAGGCGACTTACCAACGATCCCCACAATACCGCACATGGTTTAGTTCTCCGGATCAGTAGTGGAAGTTTGCAGCAATATCATCTGGCAGATAGCGCTTCAACCAGAGGGCCAAATCCTGAAAATAGGGAATCAGGCTCGACTCGCGCCACCAACTGTCTTGCGGGAAGGGGGTCAGGCCGGCCGGCAGGATCAGAATAGCGACCACCACAGTTCCCCTGGCGACGCCGAAAAAGATCCCGATCAGGCGATCGGTTCCGCTCAAACCGGTGGTGTTGACCAGAACCTTCATGAAATGGTTGACCACCGCCCCAAGCAGCAGCACCGCCAGCAGGATGACGCCGTAGGCCACCCCCAGACGAATGGAGGGTACGTCGATCCAGGGTTCGAGTTCCACGGCCAACGCGCGAAAAAAGACCCAGGCGAGAGTAAATGCGGCAATCCAGGTAGCGAGAGAGAGCGCCTCCTGCACGAAACCGCGAACCAGACCGATGATCGCTGAGAGGGCGATGACGGCGATGATGAGAATGTCGACCCAGAGCATAATGCTACCCTGATCAAATCTGGTGGAGCCAGGCGGGATCGAACCGCCGACCTCAACACTGCCAGTGTTGCGCTCTCCCAGCTGAGCTATGGCCCCGGAAAGCCGCGAATATTAGGGGATATTCCTCTTCTTGTCCACTGCTTTTTCCACCCCCTCAACCGCCCCCCTGGTCGATTTTCGCCCAGGAGTCCCTCAGAGTGACGATACGATTGAAGACCGGCCGCTCTCTACCTGCCTCAAGGCCGTCTAGAATGAAATAGCCCTCCCGTTCAAACTGGTACTGCTCATCCGTACCCGCCTCGGCCAGCATCGGTTCGAAATAGCAATCGGTCAGGGTGCGCAGAGCGTCGGGATTGAGGTTATCGGTAAAACGTCCGCCCTCTTCCACCCTATCGGCATCGGCCCGGCTGAAGAGCCTGTCATAAAGACGCACCTCGCCCTTCACCCCATGCCGGGCGGAGACCCAATGGATCACCCCCCTCACCTTGCGCCCCTGGGGATTCTTGCCCAGGGTATCCGGGTCATAGCTACAGCGCAGTTCGATGATCTCGCCCTGGTTGTTCTTCACCACCGCTTCACACTTGATGACATAGGCGTTGCGCAGGCGCACTTCCCCGCCCGTGATCAGGCGCTTGTATTTCTTGTTCGCCTGCTCGCGGAAATCGGCCCGATCGATATAGACCTCACGGCAGAAGGGAATCCGTCGCTGTCCCATGGACTCGTCCTTGGGGTGATTGGGGGCGGTCAACGATTCGCTACCGTCCTCCGGGTAATTCTCGATGACCAGCTTCAGCGGATGCATCACCGCCATGCGGCGGGGAGCATGGGCGTCCAGGTTCTCACGAATACAGTTTTCCAGCACCCCCATCTCCACCAACCCATCCGACTTGGTGATGCCGATGCGGCGGCAGAATTCCCGTATCGACGCCGCTGTGTAGCCGCGCCGTCTCAACCCGGCGATGGTCGGCATGCGGGGATCGCTCCAACCCTCGACAACCCCCTCTTCCACCAGTTGCGTGAGTTTACGCTTGCTCAACACCGTGTATTCAAGGTTGAGGCGGGAAAACTCGATCTGTCGGGGATGACAGGGGCTGGAGATATTGTCCAGGATCCAGTCGTAGAGCGGTCGATGGTCTTCGAATTCCAGGGTGCAAAGCGAGTGGGTGATGCCTTCAAGGGCATCGGAGACCGGATGAGTGTAGTCGTACATCGGATAGATACACCAAGCCTCGCCGGTCTGGTGGTGAATCACCCCGTGACGAATCCTGTACAGGGTCGGATCGCGCAGATTCATATTCGGCGACGCCATATCGATCCTGGCCCGCAACACACGCTCCCCATCGGCGAACTCACCCGCCTTCATACGCGCGAACAAATCCAGATTCTCCTCCACCGAGCGGGAGCGGTAGGGACTCTCCCTGCCGGGCTCCTTGAGGGTGCCGCGATAGGCCCGCATCCGCTCGCTATCGAGGTCGCAGACATAGGCTTTTCCTGCCTTGATCAGCTCAACGGCGAAGTCGTGGAGCTGCTGAAAATAGTCAGAAGCATAATAGGGGCGATCCTGCCAATCGTAACCGAGCCAGCGCACATCCTGCCGGATACTGTCGACGAATTCGATATTCTCCTTATGCGGGTTGGTGTCGTCGAAGCGCAGGTTGCATTGACCCTGGAACGCCTTGGCGATGCCGAAATTTAGCACGATCGACTTGGCATGGCCGATGTGCAGATAACCATTGGGTTCCGGGGGAAAGCGAGTATGCACCCGGCCGCCGCTTTTACCCGCCTGCAGATCCTGTTCAATGATCTGGCGAATAAAATGGCTCGGCGCGCTCTTTTCCATATCATTCATGCTGTTTACTTCATTGGTTTGGATTAGTTGGAGCCTGGACCCAGAGGGTCAGGCGGCATTCACTCAACCGGCGTTGGCTTCGCGCTGACGGATATAGGCAAGGGCTTTATCGATGCGCCGCAGGCAAGCCTGTCTGCCCACCAGATAGAGGGTCGCGTCAATGCCCGGCGAAGCGGCACGGCCCACCACGGCCACTCGCAGGGGCTGGGCCACCTTGCCCATCTTCACCTCCAAGGATGCCGAAACCTGTTCCACCAGGGCATGCAGTTTCTCCTCGGTCCACTCATCCAGTCCTGCCAGCGCCTCGCGCATCCGCTCCAGGGGCTCCCTGGCAGCAGCGCGGAGATGTTTTTTGGCCGCCTTTTCATCGAACGTCTCAAAATCCTGATAACAGAAGGCGCTCATCTCGGCCATTTCCACCAGGCTCCTGGCGCGCGCCTGATGAGCCTCGACCACCGCCACCAAATCGGGGCCCTGAGCGGGATCAATGCCGAGATTTCCCATGTGCGGACTGAGCAGGTGGGCGATGCGTTTCGCATCGTCCTGTTTGATGTAGTGCTGGTTCAACCACAACAACTTGTCGGTATTGAAGCTGGAAGCCGCCTTGTTGACCGCATCGATATCGAACAACTCGATCATCTCGTCGACAGAGAATATCTCCTGGTCACCATGGGACCAACCCAGGCGCACCAGGTAGTTCAGCAGGGCCTCAGGAAGAAAGCCGGCTTCTCGATACTGCATGACGCTGACGGCGCCATGGCGTTTCGACAACCTCGCCCCGTCATCCCCGAGAATCATCGGCACATGACCATATTGCGGCGGTTTCGCGCCCAGCGCCCGCAGGATATTGATCTGCCTGGGGGTATTATTGAGGTGGTCGTCGCCGCGGATCACATGGGTGATCGCCATATCCAGGTCATCCACGACCACGGTGAGATTATAGGTGGGCGAACCGTCAGTGCGGCGGATGATCAGGTCATCCAGCTCCTCGTTGTTGAAAAGGACCCGGCCGCGAATCAGGTCGTCCACCGCCACCACCCCGGCCTCGGGATTGCGGAAACGGATCACATGGGGCTCATCGGGGCTGACCCCCCGATGTCTGCAGTGTCCGTCATAACGCGGTTTCCGTTTGCGCTTCATCGCCTCGTCCCGCAGCTTGTCGAGACGCTCACGGCTACAGTCACAGCGATAGGCCAAACCCTTATCCAGCAGCCCTTGAATCACCTCATCATAGCGATCGAAGCGTTTGGTCTGATAAAAGGGGCCTTCATCGTACTCCAGACCCAACCAGGTCATGCCCTCCAGGATCGCATTCACCGACTCCACTGTGGAGCGCTCCAGGTCCGTATCCTCGATACGCAACACGAACTTGCCGCCGTGTTTACGGGCGTAGAGCCAGGAGAACAGGGCGGTGCGAGCGCCGCCCACATGGAGGTAGCCGGTGGGGCTGGGAGCGAAACGGGTACGGACAGTCATGGTCAAAAAGGCATCCGGTTACTGGCAAAACCGCGATTCTAGCAGACCTAGGGTGATTCGGAAGCCGTGAAATACCTCAGCGGTAAAACCGACCCCTCCGTGGGCATTGCGATCTTGGCGAGAGTGCTGTTTCAACTTCCCGGGCTAAACCCGCCGCCGAACGGCATGCCGGTACGGACTCATTACGCCCGATATTGCGCGGGAGATGAAGGAATGTCGCCTCGAACCGCCCTCCCCCGGATTGACCTGATAGCCCCACCTCTTTAGAATGCGCCTCTCATCTATAGAGGGCGCATAGCTCAGATGGGAGAGCGCTGCAGTCACATTGCAGAGGTCACAGGTTCGATCCCTGTTGCGCCCACCATCATCTCGCTGTTTTTATTGTTTTTTTACCACACAGGAAATCGGCAGGATCTCTCCATGCCTCAATCTTGAGTTGAGAATCAAGTAGCCTAAAAACCGCAGTTGGACGGGGTGAAGTGTGCGCTTACGGGGGTGCAACGCAGCCATGCGCCACCGCAAGCGTGCCATTCGCCCCGTAGCGTGGATCACCGGGCTGGTACATAGGCACATCGAAGTCAATTCAATGGTTTGCCTATCATTGCCATAACCGGAGGCAAAAACCGCATAGGGCGGAACGACCGGCGCAGTTTTTGACGTCCGCGTTTATGGCCTTGTTATATTTTTCTTGACTGAAGTTTCACGCTATTGATTTTGTGGTAATATCAAGTGCATGGACTATCTTTTTGAAAAACAGAGTGTTTTTTAGCAAGCAGCGGCTTCGCCCAGAATTAATTTTATGGGGATTTGCTATAAACTGGGCAAACCCCATCAAAAATAACCTTAGCCCATATCCACTACGCACCTCGGTGCTCACAAAACCGTGAAACTTTAGTTCTTCTTGATTATTCACCCTAATAACCCCATACTTTCAGTGCGACTAGCGTTCGTTCCAAACAGCGAACTTCTCTTCTGAGACTGGTCGTACCGAATACTCTAAGGCCGGCGCTGGATTGCTACATCGGTACCGGCCTTAATTTTTCCCCATATTTCATGCACTTGAATGTCATGCCATTTGATTGGAGCTGCATGCGTGTTCTCGTACCTACCCGCCATATAAACCAAGACGTCAGCGACCTGAAGGAAACGACTATGGTGAGAATGCGTGAAATATACAGTATCAATTAGCCTGCCCAGCGGCCTTCCGTAGTACATTGGGGTTTTCCCAGATACTTTGAAATCTGAGAAATCAATAATAGCCCTTGCTATTTCATCTTTCTCATAATCACCAAAGACCGCCCCAAGATCATCTACCTTCTCAAGATAATCACAGAACCTTTCAAGAATGAGCATTAACCCTAATCTGTACTCAGGGGTGGGGTCAACATACTTTTCTCGATGCGCATTCACATCAATACGCACCATCCTGATTGGAAGTTGATTGTTTATGAGGAATGTTGATATCTCCTTGAACAACTGAACTCGTTCTGCAAGTTTTCTTTTCTTGAACACTCCTTTGCCGTGAAACATCTCCTTTCCATGAAATTCTGTATCTTTTCTCAGAGATGAAGAGTCAAAGAAATTGTATTGAATTTGAGTAAGCGTACTTTCTAGTTCAATTGCTTTGTCTTCAGGCAGCAAATAACCACCTATATAGTGTCCGTCCATAAACCCTAACCCACTGATTATTTTCACTATTACTAGATCTGGATCAGTGAAAACTCCTGGTAGATTGGTTATCCTT
>JAHXHR010000126.1 GCA_025656505.1 Candidatus Thiodiazotropha sp. (ex Epidulcina cf. delphinae)
ACGCCATCTCGCACAGCTCATCGTAGAATGCCAGCTCCTTATTGGGCAGGTCGCGCTGCACCAGGCCGGCCAGACTCGCCGTATTGCGGTGATTCATGAACATCTTGTCGGTCAACCGGCAGGCGGGCTTGCCCTCGAAGAAGACATCGAAGGAGTGGCTGATCCATTCCGCCTCGGCCTTGTTCGTGCCCGACACCACCCCGCCCATGGCGCCGGGTTCGTCGAATACGGAGACGGCGAATTTGCTGCCGAGATTGGCGATCATGTGGCCGCCGTCGGCAAAACAGCTTGTTGTGCCGTTGATCAGATCTTTTGAGTAGGCTTCGTTCTGATAAGGGACGGGAACGCCCTTGTCGGGGGTCTTGCAGACATCGGGCAGGGTGTTGTGGATGATGCCGCCGCTGCCCTGGTGGCACAGGGTCAGGCCGTTGATGGTGATGGTGACCGCCATGGTTTCTTCGTCTCCTTTGCCGGTCTTCCGGCATAACAATCCTTCTCCTCGTTCGGATGGTCGAACTTGAGGTCATGCAGCTTGCTCGTTGCGCTCACCGTCCCGGTCGGTATCGGCCTACCGGGGCGGCGGCGTCGGCTCGGCCGGGGACATCATAGGCGGAACGGATGCCGTTGGCAAAGAAGGATGCGTTTCAGCACCGCCGCGTTGCGCGGGGAAGGGTGCGCTCGGTTGACAAATACCCATCAACGAATAAACTGGCGGCGAGTGAAGAGGGAACGGTCACTATGATTCTCCGTGGAAGAGAGATCGTCGGCCCGGGACGGAAAATCAGGTTGGTCCCGTTGGAAACCACCCCACACCGCCACTGCATCAGTCGTCGCGCCCGGCGCGCTTTGTCCGTGCGGATTTAAGGTATAAGGCGCGTATCTCTACACCTGTCTTTGTCTCAGTACACGACATGGGTATTCGTGATGATTGCCGGACGGCTTATCGGTACAAAATTCAGCCTGTGGTCAGGCCTCTGGCTGCTCTGTTGGGGGTTCGTCGACGGCGTTGCCGCCGACGCATGCACGGAGCCCGTCGCCCGGGCGGTCTCCATCCAGGGCCGGGTGGAGGTTCGCGCCGCGGACGCCGAATCCTGGCGGCGCGTGCAGCGGGACGTGCGGTTTTGTCCCGGCGACCGGCTGCGCGTCAGCGCCGACAGCCGGGCCGGGCTCTACCTGCATAACGACAGCTTCCTGCGCCTGAGCGAACAGAGCAGCGTCACCTTCAGCGCCCCCGCCGAAGACGGCTCCACCCGGCTCGGCCTGCTGCAAGGCATCGCCCACTTCATCAGCCGGATCAGGCACGCCTTCCAGGTCCGCACGCCCTATGTCAACGCCTCCATCGAAGGCACGGAATTCACGGTCCGGGCGGCACAGGGCCGCGCCGGGGTCATCGTCATGGAGGGGCGGGTGCGGGCCCATAACGATCAGGGCGATGTCCTGCTGAGCGGCGGGCGGATGGCGGAAGCGATCGAGGGACAGGCCCCGGTCGTCAAAGCGGTGGTCGATCCCAGGGATGCGGTCCAGTGGGCGCTCCACTATCCCCCGGTTGTCGATTTCGCCGCTAAAGCGGCCGCCAAGGATGAGGGCCGAGCGCAAAAGCGCCTGCGCCGCTCCCTCGCAGCCTACCGGCAGGGCGACTTGAGCGGCGCCTTCGCAGCCCTGGAGGATGCGTCCAGCGCCCTGGATAGCTCGCTGCTGACCTATCGCGCCTCCCTCAGGCTGAGGGTCGGGGGCGTCGATGCGGCGCGCGCCGATATCGAACAAGCCCTGCAAGCCGATCCCCGGGACGCCGATGCCCTGGCGCTGATGTCGATCATCGCAACCGTGCAGAACGACACCCGGGCAGCGACGGCCTATGCCGAACAAGCGGTAAAGGCGAACCCGCAGGCGGCCTCATCGCACATCGCCCTCTCCTACGCCGGGCAGGCCCGTTTCGAACTGGCGCAAGCCCTGGAGGCGGCGCGACAGGCCACCCGCGTCGAGGCCGACAACCCCCTCGCCTGGTCGCGCCTGTCGCAACTCCAGCTCATGTTCCGCAACATGCAGGCGGCGACGGACGCCGCCCAGCGCGCGGTGGCGATCGAACCCGGTATCGCCCTCACCCAGACGACCCTCGGCTTCGCCCATCTGATCCGCCTCGACCTCGCCGCCGCCCAAAGCGCCTTCGCGCAGGCCGCCTCCCTGGACCAGGCGGCGCCGTTGCCGCGACTCGGCCTCGGCCTGGTGCTGATCCGCCGGGGCGAACCGGCCCGGGGCCGCCGGTTGCTGGAGACCGCCGCCAATCTCGATCCCGGCAACGCCCTGCTACGCAGCTACCTGGGTAAGGCCTATTACGAAGAGAAGCGAGGCAAGCAGGCCGCCGCCCAGTTCCGCTTGGCCAAGCAACTCGATGCACAGGACCCCACCGCCTGGTTCTACGACGCCATCCTCAAGCAGACTCAAAACCGCCCGTTGCAGGCGTTGGCCGATTTGCAAAAGGCCATTGACCTCAACGACAACCGGGCGGTCTACCGGTCCCGCCTCCTGCTGGACGAGGACCGGGCCGCGCGCAGCGCCAGCCTGGCGCGCCTCTACGACGACCTGGGGTTTCGTCGCCTGGCGCTCAAGGAGAGCAGGAGATCCCTGAGCGCCGATCCCGGCAACGCCTCCGCCCATCGTTTCCTCTCGGACGCCTACGCCGGGACGCCCCGGCACGAGATGGCCAGGGTCAGCGAACTGCTCCAGGCGCAGATGCTGCAACCGGAGATCGTCTCCCCCGTCAGTCCCAGCGCCGGCGAGGCAAGCCTGCTCGCCTTCGAGGGCAGCGGCCCCTCCGTGGCCGGTTTCAACGAATACAATCCCCTGTTCAACCGCCGGCGTCTCGCCTTGCTCGCCAGCGGCGTCACCGGCGGCAACAACACCCGGGGCAGAGAGATCACCGCCGGCGCATTCTTCAACCGGGGGATGTTGAGCATCGGCCGTTTCACCGAGAGCAGCGACGGTTTTCGTGACAACAACGACAGCGATCAGACCATCGAGAATCTTTTCGGCCAATACCGCATCACCCCGAACCTGAGCGTGCAGGGCGAACTCAGGCAGCGGGAGGGGGCGTTTGGGGATTTGGCGCTGCGTTTCAATCCGGAGAGTTTTGATACCAGGCGAACCACGATCGATGCTGACAGCCATAGGCTGGGGGTCAATTATTCGCCGGATCTTCGCAACACCTTCCTCATATCCGCCATCGCTCAGGACAGAGTGGATGAAACCGCTTTACCTGGGATCCTGTCCGTGGAAAACAAGCTGGACGGCCGTCAATTCGAGGGGCAATACATCCATCGGGGGGCGAGACTGGGATTGGTTTCCGGCTTGCGCCGCATAGATGCCGAGCGGGAGGAGGTGATCCAATCCCTCCTCTTCAACCCGCCCCCGACATGGACCGATATCGATCAAAAGTCAGTCTACGCCTACCTGCATCTCCCCTGGTCAGGGGGCTTGAGCGTCCTCGGTTTCGATCATACGGCAATCGACGCCGGAACACTCATTGAAGCGCGTCAGTTCAGTCCGAAGGCGGGGATGCTCTGGGACATCAGCCGCACCTCAACCCTCAGACTCGCCGCCTTCAGGACCTTGCGGGCGATGGCGGTGAACGACCAGACATTGCCACCGACCCAGGTCGCCGGCTTCAATCAAGTCTTTGACGACGCGGTCGGCACCCGGGCCTGGCGCTACGGCATTGCGCTGGATCAGGCAATCGACGACGACCTGTCAGGGGGGATTGCATTCACCCGCAGGGCCGTGACAGAAATTGTCGAATCTCCCGACCTTCCAGGAACGGCCTTGGAAGAGGACCATCGGGAACAGTACCATGAGGCCCACCTCAACTGGTCTCCCGGTGATGCCTACGCGCTGAGCGGCCGCTATATCTACGATGACTTCGAACGGGAGCACATCGAAGGCGAGGCGAATGAAGACGAGCCCGCGAAGATGAATACCCGGACCTTCACCCTGCAGGCCGGATACCGTCATCCCCGCGGTTGTTATGGCGAGCTGGAGGCCGCCCATGTATCGCAAAAAGTGACCAATGTCCTGGAGCCCGCCGGCCTCAAAGAGGACCGCGACCGGTTCTGGACAGGGAATATCACCCTGGGGGTGCGCATGCCCGATCGGCGGGGCCTCGCGGAGTTGCAGGTTCGCAACCTGTTCGACCGCGAATTCAACTACCAAAGCATCCGGCCGGGGTCCGGCACCCCGCAGGCGTCGCCCTATTACCCGGAACGCGCACTCCTGCTGCATTTGCAAATATGGTTTTAGCTCGTGTAGCGTAATGTATGGACCGTCATGTAAAACCACAACCTAGGAGAAAAAAATTGAATCCCACCAAACCCCTGCTGATCACCCTGTCCATCGCCGCACTGACGCTGGCGGGCTGCTCCTCGCATCACAAGACGGCGCGAATCCTCAAGCAAGACCAGGCGCATGTCGCCATGACGCTCAACAAAGACTTTGGGGCGACCATTGTTTCGGTACATGACGGCAAGCGTATCGAACCCTGCCTCGTCAAAGGCGCAAACCCAAGTAAGCACCCGGCACACCTGAAGCCCTGCGATCCCGACATAGACAAAGGCAAGCTGCTTCATGAAGAAACCTATCGTGTTTCGGTAAGGGAGGGCTCGAAGTGCATCATTATTTGGGCGAATGGATTTAAATACAAATTTTGCTTTCCGAGCAAATAAAGGGGGCCAGTCAATGAAAACCCGGGCACTTAGCTAAGCACCCCACGACAATATTTTGAGTGGGTGATGAGAGAATAATCCAAAAGAGAATAATCCAGACACCCGTCACTCACACAAAAGCCCCGCCCAAGCGCAATGCCGGGCGGGGCTTTGACGAAATTCGCAACCAACCGGAGACACACACAAAAGAAACCGACTCTTTCATACCGGCGCATCCGTGCGTACTTTCATTCAAGGAGCTTAAGACATGAAGTTTATTTCGGTGGTATTTTTCATTTTCGCAGTATTTTCCCTTCAGGCAAACGCCGCAACCTATCTCTACCTGTACAGCCAGCCGGACGACCATCTCGGTCAGGGAAAGGAACAGACATGGCTGGAACAGGACGGAAGCTTTTCCGCATCAGGCAACCATGACAACGGCGTCAGCCTCGCTTTCGCCGGCGCCACAGCCCAGTGGTATCTCGATTTTGCGGCGTCAAACAAGGAGCCGCTTACCCCCGGCAGCTATCCAGATGCCGCACACGCCCCCTCAACGCCCTTATCGCAACACAAACTCAACGTTTACGAGTCAAACCGCTACTGTAACGAAGCGAACGGCCGGTTCGACGTACTTGAAGCCGCATACGATATCAATGGCGCGGTCATACGCTTCGCCGCCTATTTTGAAGTCCATTGCGAAGGCGCCGACGATGCGCTCTTCGGCGCCGTGCGATATAACTCCGGCAACCAGCCCCGCATTCGGCCCCCCTCCGCTAAGGACAGCCGATGCGCTGCCGCGCCGACGGCAGCGGCGTGCGGCAATCAAGGCGTCCAGGGATTACTCGGCCACGATAAGGCCAAGGTCGCCCTGCTGCGGAAAAAAAATGCACGCCGATTACTGAATCGAAGCCTTGAGCAAGACCGGGCGGATATCGTCATGACGCTCAACGAAGACTTCGGGGCGACCATTGTTTCGGTACATGACGGCAAGCGTCTCGAACCCTGCCTCGTCGAAGGCGCAGAGCCAAGTAAGCACCCCGCACACTTGAAGCCCTGCGGTCCCGACATAGACAAAGGCAAACTGCTTCATGAAGAAACCTATCGTGTTTCGGTAAGGGAGGGCTCGAGGTGTTTCTATATTACGGTGAATGGCTATGAATACAAATTTTGCATTCCGAGCAAATAAAGGGGACCAGTCAATGAAAACCCGGGCACTTAGCTAAGCACCCCACGACAATATTTTGAGTGGGTGATGAGAGAATAATCCAGACACCCGTGAATAATCCAGACACCCATCACTCACACAAAAGCCCCGCCCAAGCGCAATGCCGGGCGGGGCCGTGAACGCCTCTTTTTTATATTCGGATGGTTGTGTTTTTCTTGTTGCGTACGGCAAAGCCGAGGGCCGTGAGGGCCAGACCCATTAAGACCAGGCTGGAAGGCTCGGGTATCGAACTGGCCCGAGTGATCACCCGAATCCAATCGCCCGGCTCGGTCACGCGCATATTCACCATCAAGGTGAATGGATCAAAGATATTGTAGCCATCGCCGCGGCGCTCCAATCCGCGGGCCCGAAAAGGTGCGGCCCGGCCACTGCCTGGAAATCTGGTGGTGTAATTGGTGCCGGGATGCCCCAGTTCTCCTGTAGAAGCCGCCTCGAACTTACCTCTGCGATCCGACATGACACCCAGAATAACCGTGTCGAACTGCCACTGTACGCCGAAGTGCTTTACTTTGGTGCGGCCGTCCGAATTCAGAAAAATCATGTGGCTGTTGACCGTGCTGCCGGCAAAGAGAGTGGCTCCGCCGTCCATTGCATAGTTCATGGTAGTCGTTACGCCCTGCGCCTCATCGAAGCCTTGCATGCCCGTATTGATGATGTCGTCATCAAGAATATTCGCCGGTGCGGCAATGATGGATGCGGGTGTGCCCAATGAACTCAACGGACCGGAAGCGCTGATCAGGGTTGCGTGTACGGGGACGGCGATGAATCCTGTCAGTAATCCTGCAGATATGATTAATTGCTTTTTACCAACCATGTTCTTTTACCTATGGATATTTGAAGTGAGTCGATCTGCTATCGTCGGATAGTAGCAACGCATAAATTGCGCCATAATGATAATATATAGTAAATACAATGAGATAAGGCTATCCAAAGCATTGACTGGATGATGGTTGTCAAAATATTCGACAAGGAGGTTTAGGCGTGATTTTTCTATATTGCTGATTTGACAGTAAAAATGTGTTGCAAAGCGCATCTTGTCATAAATTGAACTGTGTTAAATATCTCGACAGAATGGGTGTCTGTCTGGAAACACGGACCGGGATCGGGCGGCTGATCGGTACGGTGCTCTCGGGCTTGGTCTATCACAGTCGTATGGGTTGGTGGGTTGTCTCTGGTGGTCGGCGGGCTTTGTGGTCATGACGGCACTGCTTTCATGCGGTCTGCCGGAGATCGGGAAAGGGGAAGAGTAGCGGCTTGGCGCCGGTTTTCAGGTTCATGGAGCCATCTGTAGCAGCAGCCGAATCCAGATGCCGAAGATCCACGCATAACCCAATAGAAAAGCGTTTTTACGCTGAATAACGTTATTGCTTCCGATATGGATCCACGCATGCGCAAGGCGTGACGCCACATACAGCCAAGCGAGACTGAGATACCAAACAGCGACCTTTTGCAAGATCAGAATAACCACCACGGACAGGTAGAAAAGAAAAGGGGTTTCAAGCAGGTTATCGAAGTGTTGGGTGATCTTGAGCAGGTATTTAGCCCGGATGTTTCTCCTGGGAACGTGATGATCGTGCCGATCTCGTCGCTCAGCCTAGGCTATTGATGATTGAGGAAATACCGTCCCTGAGCGACGAAATCGGTGTGAGGGCGCGTTTAGCGTTGCCGGGTAACACCGTGTACTTTGCTAATATTCCATAAATTACATGTTAAATCAAAAGGTTAATTCACATTATCAGCGGTCGGGTGAAATATCCGGGTTAGGCGGTTTGCCTCCTCGGTTGTACTTGAAATAGGACACACGTAACGCGCTTTCCCGCACGGCCCTGTAACGTGCAACGAGCATGGCAACGCCCAGGCACCCGGTGAACAACACAAGGGTTATCAAGGGAAATAGAATATATTGCTGATTCATGGCGCTTGATTTTGTTTTTTTACCCACTCAGGCGTTTATATTTAATGCGATGGGGTTGATTGGCCTCGGCGCCCAGGCGGCGTTTGAGATCGGTTTCGTAATCGGCATAGTTCCCTTCAAACCAGACTACGCCGGAATCGCCTTCGAAGGCGAGGATATGGGTGGCGATGCGGTCGAGGAACCAGCGGTCATGGCTGATGATCACCGCGCAGCCGGGGAACGTGAGCAAGGCCTCTTCCAGGGCGCGCAAGGTCTCCACGTCGAGGTCGTTGGTCGGTTC
>JAHXHR010000127.1 GCA_025656505.1 Candidatus Thiodiazotropha sp. (ex Epidulcina cf. delphinae)
GATCCGGACACAGATCGGCAGCATCAAGAACACCAGCAAGATCACCAAGGCGATGGAGATGGTGGCTGCCTCTAAGATGCGTAAGGCGCAAAGCCGCATGGCCGCCACGCGGCCCTATGCGGATAAGATGCGCAACGTTATCGGCCATCTGTTCCACGCGCACCCGGAGTATAAACATACTTTCATGATCGAGCGTGAAGTGAAGCGCATCGGTTACATAATCGTCTCCTCCGATCGCGGTCTTTGTGGTGGGCTGAACAGCAACCTGTTCCGCAGACTGTTTAAAGAGTTGAAAGAGCATCTCGATGCCGGCATCGAGGTGGATTTCTGCATCATCGGCAATAAGGCGCTCGCTTTTTTCGGGCGCTTTGGCGGTAACATTGTCAGTCAGGCCACCCACTTGGGTGACATACCGCATATCGAAGACCTGATCGGTACCGTCAAGGTGATGTTGGATGCCTATGGCGATGGCAAGATCGACCGTATCCATATTGCCTACAACAACTTCGTCAACACCATGACGCAGAGTCCGACCTTTGAGCAACTCGTGCCCATTCCGCCAACCATGGAAGAGGAACTGAAGCACCACTGGGACTATATCTACGAGCCGGACTCGAAAGAGGTGTTGGACAACCTGCTGGGCAGATACGTGGAGTCCCTGGTCTACCAGGCGGTGGTGGAAAACGGCGCTTGCGAGCAGTCGGCGCGAATGGTGGCCATGAAGGCGGCATCAGACAACGCCGGCGATCTGATTGACGAATTGGAGCTAATCTACAATAAGGCGCGCCAAGCCGCGATCACCCAGGAGATTTCGGAGATCGTCGGCGGTGCAGCCGCTGTCTGACGTCGGATATATCGGGTGACGGATTTAGTTTTTTATCTTTTGAGAGTCGCCTGGAGCGGCAAGAGGAACCAGAAATGAGTTCGGGCAAAGTGGTTGAAATCATCGGTGCCGTGGTAGACGTTCAGTTTCCCCGCGGCGAGATGCCGAAGGTCTACGAGGCACTCAAGATCGACGAGGCGAATCTCACCCTGGAAGTCCAGCAACAGTTGGGTGACGGTGTGGCGAGAACCATCGCTATGGGATCAACCGACGGCCTGAAGCGCGGTGTGTCGGTGGAGTCCCAGGGTTCGCCGATCAGCATCCCTGTCGGACAGGGCACGCTGGGTCGCATTATGGACGTGCTCGGCAATCCGGTCGACGAGGCCGGAGAAGTCAAGTTCGACAAGTTGATGCCGATCCACCGAGAGGCTCCCAAGCTGGAAGATCAGGCCGCAACCACCGAGATTCTGGAGACCGGCATTAAGGTAATAGACCTGATCATGCCGATCGTCAAGGGCGGTAAGATCGGCCTGTTCGGTGGCGCCGGCGTGGGCAAGACCGTGACCTTGATGGAGCTGATCCGTAACATCGCCGTGGAGCATTCGGGCTTCTCCGTGTTCGCCGGTGTGGGTGAGCGCACCCGTGAGGGTAATGACTTCTACCACGAGATGCAGGAAGGTGGCGTTCTCGATAAAGTGGCCCTGGTCTACGGCCAGATGAACGAGCCTCCAGGCAACCGTCTGCGCGTTGCGCTGACCGGTCTGACCATTGCCGAGAACTTCCGTGACGAAGGTCGTGACGTGCTGATGTTCGTGGACAATATCTACCGCTACACCCTTGCCGGCACCGAGGTCTCGGCGCTGCTGGGGCGGATGCCTTCTGCGGTAGGCTACCAGCCGACCCTGGCCGAGGAGATGGGCGTCCTGCAAGAGCGTATCACCTCCACCAAGACGGGCTCCATCACCTCCTTCCAGGCGGTCTACGTGCCGGCAGACGACCTGACCGACCCGTCGCCTGCAACCACCTTCGCTCATCTTGACGCAACCCTGGTGCTGTCCCGTCAGATCGCGGAGCTGGGTATCTATCCGGCGGTTGATCCGCTTGATTCCACTTCTCGTATTCTCGATCCCAATGTAGTGGGTCAGGAGCACTATAGTGTCGCACGTAGCGTTCAGGGCACGCTTCAGCGCTACAAAGAGCTGAAGGATATCATCGCTATTCTCGGTATGGATGAACTCTCCGAAGAGGATAAACTGGTAGTGCAGCGTGCGCGTAAGATCCAGAAGTTCCTCTCCCAGCCCTTCTTCGTGGCTGAGGTGTTTACCGGTTCACCGGGTAAATATGTCTCGCTCAAAGACACCATCGCAGGCTTTAAGGCGATCGTCGAGGGTGAGTACGATCACCTGCCTGAGCAGGCCTTCTACATGGTCGGCAGCATTGAAGAGGCTGCCGAACGTGGCGGCAATGCCTAATCGTCCAGGAGTTATAAGATGGCCATGACAATCCATGTGGACATCGTCAGTGCCGAGGGAGAGATCTTCAGCGGCATGGCTGAGATGGTCTATGCCCCGGCTGTTATGGGTGAGGTGGGCATCGCACCCCGCCACACTCCGTTGGTGACCCAGTTGAAACCCGGTGAGGTGCGGGTCGATACCGACAGCGGTGCGGAAATGCAGCATTTCTATGTCTCGGGTGGCATCCTCGAGGTTCAGCCCCATCTCGTGACCGTACTGGCGGATACCGCTATTCGTGCCGCCGATCTCGATGAGGCGGCTGCCCAAGAGGCCAAACGGCGCGCCGAAGACGCCATGGCGGATCGTAGCGCTGAGTTCGAATATGCCAAGGCCCAGGCTGAGCTTGCCGAAGCGGTGGCTCAACTGCGCGCCATTGAAAGGATCCGCAAGGGCAAGCGCTCTTAGGGCTTGTTGACAGACCACCCCGATGTACTCATCCATTCCGGGCCTGAGCGATCAGGCCCAGGATCTTCTTGATTATGTCTGAAGAAATCATCAAGCACGGAAAATTCGTCTCTCTTACCTACTCGATTTCAGATCCGGAAGGAAATCTGCTTGAACAGAGCGATCTCCCGGTAAGCTATATTCACGGCGGTGAAACCGAGTTGATCGGAGGTATGGACCATGCCGTGGCAGGTAAGCGGCAAGGGGATGAAGTCACCCTCACCCTCTCTCCCGAAGAGGGATTCGGCGACCATGATCCGGCCCTGACTTTTACCGATGGCATCGACAACGTTCCGCTTCAGTTTCGCCAGCTTGGTGCGGAAGTGCAGATGCAGAACGAGGATGGCGAGATGAAAAGCTTCTTCGTCACCAAGATCGGGGATGGGAAATTGACCGTAGACGGCAATCATCCCCTTGCCGGAAAGACGCTGAAGGTCAAGGTCAGGATTCTCGAAGTCAGGGATGCCACCAAGGAAGATGCTATGCAAGTGGATATGCCCGGACAGCCGCATACCCTCAATTAGCCCTAATAAAAAGCGCGATTTCTTGCTCTGATCATCCCACTGTCCACTTTACTCCTTTGAACCTAAAAACCGCAGTTGACCGCTCCATTCTGATACTGAACTACTGATAGGCAAACGATTAACTTCGGTTTGCCTATTCACCGGCTGGGTGAACTAGGCTACGGGGTGAATGGTACGCTTGCGGTGGCGCATGGCTGCGTTGCAACGCCTTGGCATAGCATGACGATTCCGCGTTGTTGCGCGCCGTGCAGGGATGCACAAGTGTCCAAGCACAGGGATGTGCAGGAGCGACCCTTGCCCCGCACCCCCGCAAGCGCACACTTCACCCCGTCCCACTGCGGTTTTTGGGTTTAAATCTGAGCGGCAATCCGCTCTGCTGAGTGATCTCGGGGTATCTTCGTGTCAAACTATGCCCATTCGAAACACTGGAGGGGTTGACAGATGCATCTTGGCGCTCTGATTTTGGCGGCAGGCGAAGGGACACGCATGCGTTCCAGGCTACCGAAGGTATTACATCCACTGGCGGGCAAGCCATTGCTCTCCCATGTCATCGATACTGCACGCTCGATCAGTCCTGACGAAATCACCATAGTTTTTGGCCACGGCGGTGAGGCGGTGTTGTCGGAACTGGCTGCCGGGGATCTGGATTGGGTTGAGCAACGGGAACGCCTGGGAACAGGCCACGCAGTCATACAGGCACTGCCCTTATTGCAGAAAGCCGATCAGGTACTGATTCTCTATGGCGATGTACCGCTGATCAGCGGTTCGACGCTGGTCAGCCTGTTAAGCTGCCTGCACAGCAGCGATTTGGCCCTGCTGACCGTGGACTTGCCGGATCCTAGCGGATATGGGCGTATTGTGCGTGATCGCAATGATCGAATCAGCCGCATCGTGGAACAGAAGGATGCCAATGAGCGCGAACTGGAGATCTCAGAGATCAACACCGGCATCATGGCGGTCAACCGCGTCCGGCTCGAGGGTTGGCTTTCGCGGGTGGATAATAACAATGCCCAGAAAGAGTATTACCTGACCGATATCATCGCCCTTGCCGTTACAGACGGCGTCAACATCCAGGCCGTGCATCCGAATGCCGAAGAGGAGGTGATGGGGGTCAACGACCGTAAACAACTGGCCCATCTGGAGCGTTATTATCAGCGTCAGCAGGCCGACCTGTTGATGCAATCGGGCGCTACGCTGGCAGATCCTGCAAGACTCGATATTCGCGGCCGGCTGACAACGGGCAGGGATGTCTTCATCGATTGTAATGTCATTGTGGAGGGGGAGGCCAGCCTGGCGGACGGCGTATCGATCGGCCCCAACGTTTTATTAAAGAACACGACGATCGGCCAGGATACACAGGTGCTTGCCAATAGCGTTGTGGAAGACGCCGAGATAGGAAGCGAGTGTCGCATCGGCCCATTCGCCCGTATCAGGCCGGAGACCAGGATTGCCGATCGCGTTCATATCGGGAACTATGTCGAGATCAAGAAGAGCCTGGTTGCCAATGGCAGCAAAATCAACCATTTGAGTTACATTGGCGACAGCTCCATTGGCGAAGATGTCAATATCGGGGCAGGCACCATCACCTGTAATTACGATGGCGCGAACAAGTACCGTACGATTATCGGCGACAGGGCCTTCATCGGCTCCGATACCCAGCTGGTTGCACCGGTGAAGGTTGGCGAAGGCGCAACCATAGGCGCCGGGTCTACGATTATCAAAGATGTTCCCGCAGAGCAATTAACCCTCAGCCGCTCAAAGCAGGTTAGCATCAAGGGCTGGGAGCGGCCTGTAAAAAAACCAAAACAGTAGGTTTTCCGGAGACTAGCTATGTGTGGCATTGTCGGTGGAATAGCGCAGCGAGATGTTGTGCCGATCCTGATGGAGGGTCTGAAGCGCCTGGAGTATCGGGGCTATGACTCTGCCGGTGTGGCCGTGCTCGATGGGCAGCGGCATATTCAACGTATTCGCTCTGTCGGCAAGGTGGCGACGCTGAAGCATCTGATCGACGGGGCCGCCCTATCCAGCAACCTGGGTATCGCCCATACCCGCTGGGCGACCCATGGCATGCCTGCGGAGCGAAACGCCCATCCTCACATGAGCGGCGAACGGGTGGCGATCGTACATAACGGGATTATCGAAAATTATGCAGGCCTGCGTGAAGAGCTGAGTGGGAAGGGGTACGTCTTTAGCTCCGAAACGGATACAGAGGTCATCGCCCACCTGCTGGCCGATATTCTGCAGACGGAATTCGATTTATTGCATGCGATACGACTGGCATCCGAGAAACTCGTCGGCGCCTATGCCCTGGCTGTCGTCAGCCCGGATGATCCCGATCAGATGATTGTCATCAGGGCGGGAAGCCCGTTGGTGATCGGTCTCGGGGTGGGAGAGAATTTTATCGCCTCGGACGTATTCGCCCTATTGCCGGTGACCCAGCGCTTTATGTTCCTTGAAGAGGGTGATCTTGCCCGTCTCTCCCGAGAGGATGTGCGTATTTTCGATAGCCAAGGCAAACAGATAGCGCGTGAAGTACGCACCTCACAACTATCGGCCTCAAAAGCGGAAAAGGGTCCCTATCGCCACTATATGCTGAAAGAGATCTTCGAGCAGCCGGCGGTGATCGCAGAGACCCTGGAGGGGCGGATCCACAAAGGCAGGCTGCTCGAGGAAGCCTTTGGCTACGAAGCGAAAAAACTGCTGGATCAGACCCGGAATGTCCATATCATCGCATGCGGCACCAGTTTCCATGCGGGCCTGGTGGCCCGTTACTGGCTGGAAGAGATCGGTGTTCATTGCAGTGTCGAAGTGGCGAGTGAGTTCCGCTACCGAGAGGTGGTGGTTCCGGACCATACCCTGTTCGTGACCATCTCCCAGTCGGGTGAAACCGCGGATACCCTGGCCGCCCTGCGGGGAGCCGCCTCCCAGGGCTACTTGGGCAGTCTGACGATCTGTAACGTACCCGAAAGCTCCCTGGTGCGAGAGTCCGACGTCGCCTTGATGACCCGGGCCGGACCGGAGATCGGTGTCGCCTCGACCAAGGCATTCACCACCCAACTGGTTGCATTGAGGCTGCTGACCCTGGCCTTGGCCAAGCATCGCGGGATGACCCCGGCGCGCGAACGGGAATTGGTCGAGGAGCTGCATGCCCTGCCCCGCCAGGTAGAGGTGATCCTCAAATTGAGCGACGCCATTCAAGAGATGGCCAACGCCTTTGCCGAACGCCGCCACGCCCTGTTTCTCGGCAGAGGCAGTTTCTACCCGATCGCCATGGAAGGTGCGCTGAAACTCAAAGAGATCTCCTATATCCATGCCGAAGCCTACCCCGCGGGCGAGCTGGAGAAGGTGATTTCCAATCTGCAGGAGGTGCGCGCCCGGGGCGGCGAGCTGTTCCTGTTCAGCGACCAGAAGGTCAAGATCGATCTCGACCATTTTCAGAATCTGACCCTATCGGATATCTACCCATCGACCGCACCGATTGTCTACACCGTCCCGTTGCAGTTGCTGGCCTATCATGTGGCCGTGCTGAAGGGGACGGATGTGGATCAGCCGCGGAATTTAGCCAAGTCGGTGACGGTGGAATAGTCGTTTGACGGACTCAGCAGAATCATAGAGCCAAAAACCGGAGCCAAGCAGGGTCGGGTTACCCAGACCCGAGGGGCATGCTCGACATGAAGGTAAAAAAATCGCTATTATTGGCCGTATTCAAAGCGATAGGGAGGCCAAAATGGGCCATGGAGTCACCCTCATGCGCCCCAGACCGGCAAATCAGACGCCATCATCCGGTGGTGAGAGGCTTGGTTGTCCCTTTCTCGGCAGATCTGTCGGAAACAATTCCTTATTAAATGAGCGCTATCAGGTGCTGATGGTCGACCTGGTCCAACGAGCATTTATCCGCCATGCTGCGCACGGCGGATAAATGCTTAACTGTTATGCAAGATATTCAAAAATGGTTTGAAGCAACCTAAAGATTGTAAAAATATGAAAAACTTCAACAACATTGACGCTGTATATATCAAGAGACTGAAAACTGTTCAGATAAAACTCTATCCTGATTATATCGCTGATCCAAGTGACGATGACAGACCTAAAGCAGAAGGCCCGGATGAAGTTTACGAAATCCTGAAATCACTTTATCGCCAACTTGACGATGACCAAGAACACCTGATCATACTTGTTTTGAATGTGTCGAATGAAGTCGTTGGGTTTAAAGTGGTTGCATCGGGAACCCAAACGTCTGGTCCTGCTGACATTAAAATAATATTTCGAAATGCATTGATGCTTGGTGCAACAAAGATAATACTCGCGCATAACCACCCAAGCGGGAATCTCCAGCCATCAAATGCGGATATAAATTTTACCGAGAAAGTGATCGACGCAGGTAAGGTAATGGACGTTCCAGTCATTGATCATTTGATTGTTGCGCATAGCGGATATGTGTCTATGAGGGCGGATCGCTATTGTGATTTTGAAGTATTTACTTGATTTGGAAGCTTAGCAGGACACCTGCCAAAAATAGGATGTTGTGATAGACATTATGGGTGGGTGTCCATGTTGTCTGACCTATAGCCATTCATTGAGTAGAATAGCAGTAGTGGACCCCAATTTTCAGACAGCTCTATAAGTGCATTCCGCCCTTGTTGATCATCACCTGATCATGCTGCTTGTGGCCATTCCAGATAAACCTGGTCCGGTGTTCGCCGATCCAAACGCTGGTGCCGGCGTTCACTG
>JAHXHR010000128.1 GCA_025656505.1 Candidatus Thiodiazotropha sp. (ex Epidulcina cf. delphinae)
CACCTTCAACTGTGGCGTCGGCATGGTGGTCTGCGTGGCGGAGGAGGATGTGCAGCGAACCCTCCAAACCCTCGATAGCGCGGGTGAGACGGCCTGGCGGCTCGGTGCCGTCGAAACCGCCGATCCGGGCGACCTGAAGGTGGAAATCACCGGACCTTTGGCGTGACATCCACGCATCGGTTTCCTGTCGTGGTGCTGATCTCCGGTAGCGGCAGCAACCTGCAAGCAATCATCGACGGCGCCAAACGGGGCCTACCGGTTGAGATCAGGGCGGTCATCAGTAACCGGCCCGACGCATACGGTCTGCAGCGCGGCCGACAGGCAGGTATCGAAACAGCGGCACTGAACCATCAGGACCATGCTGACCGGGAAAGCTATGATCAGGCCCTGATGAGACTGATCGACGGTTTTTCTCCCGGGTTGGTGATCCTGGCCGGGTTCATGCGCATCCTCACACCGGCCTTCGTTCGCCACTACGCAGGACGCCTGCTGAACATCCACCCCTCTCTGTTGCCTAATTACACCGGTCTGCATACTCACCAGCGGGTGCTCGATGCCGGAGACCGCCTGCATGGCGCCACAATCCATTTCGTCACTGAAAAGCTGGATGGCGGCCCGTCGATCATACAGGCCCAGGTAGCGGTTGAGGCGGGGGACGATGCCGACGGATTGGCCGCTCGGGTATTGGAAAAAGAACACCGGATCTATCCCCTGGCCATCCGCTGGTTTGCTGAAAACCGCCTGAAAATGGATGAGAACGGCGAGGTCAGGCTGGATGACGAAAAGCTCGACCGACCGGTGCTCTTTAGACCTCATGAACCCATTGGCTAGCCCGCATCGCTCGCCAGACGGACCGGATGAACTGAAAATATTATGAAATTTTAAGGAGTTAACTTCGAAAGATGATGGTAGTACATTTACACCCTGTCCTATTTGGTTTTTGGAACAAGCCGGCTTCGCACCCCAAGGGCACTTCCTGCGGGGCGCATCTTGAACGATTAGCCTTGAACCATAGCGACGGCTATGCGTCTGCGGCTAATCGTTCAACCTGCTACGCCGGCTTACCCCAAAAATCCAAATCCTGGTGAGAAATGCGGGCTAGACCCGGGATGGCGAATTTCCTATTCCACAGCAGATGGCTATTGGCTATCGGAATCCTCCTCTGCGCCAACCAACTGTTCGCAGACCCGGGGCTGGTATTGGAGCCCTTTTCCGCCACCTTCAGCGTCAAGCGCAATCTCATACCCCTGGGCGAACTGGAACTGAAGCTCAGTCTGAACGGCACGGGGGACTATACCTATCACGCCCACACCATGCCCGGCATGCTGGCGAGCCTGTTCAGTGGGGACGATATCCTTGAAGAGAGCCATGGCCGCATATCGACGGATAGCATCCGGCCTGTCCGTTATCACTACCGGGATGAGGCCGGCAAGGCGGAGAACACTGAATTGGCATTCGACTGGAGCAACGCCGAGGTGCATACCAGCAGTGGCGGAACCACTTGGTCTCAACCCATTACACCGGGAACCCAGGATAAACTCAGCCAGCAACTGCTGGTCCGGCTCGACCTGGCGCACGGCAGAAAGGAAATGGCGTATCAGGTGGCCGATGGCGGTAAAATCAAGCAATACCGTTTCCGGGTCGAGGGCGAGGAACGGATAAAGACCCCCTATGGCCGGCTGGACTGTCTGCGGGTAAAACGCAGTAAGGCGTCACAGCCACCGGACTATACCATCTGGTTTGCAGCGAAACTGAACTACCTGCCGGTAAAAATAGAGCGCCAACGATCCGGCCGCACCTATCGAATGGTCCTGGACGAGCTGAGAGAAGGAAGTGATTAATGTTACAGTATTTATGACCTATAGTGTAGGGTTCTATACTAGCGTAGAAAGAGATTCATCACCTTCTTGAACAAGCCTCCCGGCGCAATGGTGATCCTGGCGTTATCGAGGTTGATCGCCTCCAATGCATAGCTGGTCACCTCCACGCCCGCCTCACGGTACATTTCACTAGAGAGTTTGAGATCATCGGCCCAGCGGGAAAGAAAATCCTCACAGGGGGCGATATAGACGATGCGCTCCACCTCTTCCTGGATCAGTTTTGAGGCGCAACGGGGACAGGGAGGGTGAGTGACGTATACGGTGCAGCCAGTCAGGTCGCGTTTGGCGAAGATCATCGCATTCTCTTCGGCATGGATGGTCAGACTGAGCTTGCAGTCACGATCGCCCAATCGCTCCTGCCTATCCTCCACCCCGGCTGCAAAACCATTGTATCCCAGGGAGACGATGCGGTTACCGTCGGTGATGACGGCTCCGACCTGTGACGAGGGATCCTTGCTCCAGGCTGAAATACAAGCCGCCAGCCCGAGAAAGCGGGTATCCCATTTGGTCAATCAGCCATCTCCGGCCGGCGCGGCCTTGGCAGCCGCCGCTTCCATCATCTTCTTCAGTTCACCGCCCTGATGCATCTCAAGGGTGATATCGCACCCTCCCACCAATTCGCCATCGATATAGATCTGCGGAAAGGTCGGCCAATCGGCATAGCGCGGCAGGTTCTCGAAGACCTCCGGATCGGAAAGCACATTGACATAGGCGAAGGGAATGCCGCAATCCTGCAACGCCGCAGCCGCGCGGGAAGAAAAGCCGCACATAGGGAACTGAGGGGTCCCTTTCATATAGATAACGATCGGATTGCTCTCAACCTGTTCCCGAATTCGATCCAATACATCCATCGTGAATACCTCTTGGTCGTTTGTCGTGACTATGTTGGGTCCATGCCGAAAAATACAAGCACAATTCCATTAAGGAGATTCTAGCCATTGGCCGCACGGGCACGGGAAAAAACCCATCATAGCCCCCATATCATATCATGGCAGGGAGTCAGCGGCGCACTAGACCGGGAGAAAAAACAGCACACTTTGGGCTTTTTTTACTCAAGTTTCGGAGTTCATCTTGTTCCCATGCTCCCCGAGCTTCGTAGGGTGCCGGCCCTGCCGCACCGTAACTTGAGTTTTTATTCATGCCAAACCGAAAGGCGGGTCATGACCGAGCACAACGATACTCAAAATGATCAGCATAGGCTTCCGCTCCTCGGCAGTCATTTCCCCATCCTCACACATGCTGGAGATGGCGTTGCAACCACAACTCGAACACCGCGATATGCCAAAGCTTGCTACCGCGAATGCGGGTATGGTGGATTTCAGGTGCGGCCATCAGCCTGTCGATATAGTCTTGTCGAAAAATGCTACGCTGCCGCGCCGCTTGTGTATCCAGTATATCCCGCATGAATTCGAGAAACTCGCCACGCACGTATTTCAGCGCCGGCATGGGAAAATAGCCCTTGGGACGATCTATCACTGATTCGGGGAGCATGCCCCCGGCCATGGCTTTCAACGGATATTTACCGTTATCACGCAGTTTCATCGCCGGGGGGCAGCGAGCCGCCAATTCGACCAGGTGGTGGTCGAGAAACGGCACTCTGGCCTCCAAACCCCAGGCCATGGTCATATTGTCCACCCGCTTCACCGGGTCATCCACGATCAGCATCGTCTGGTCCATGTGCAACACGGCGTCGATCAGACTATCCGCCTCCGGCTCCCTGAGTCGCTCGGCGATCAACTCCCTGGTGTGGTCCCCGGTGGCGTAGGCGGCGGTGACCATGCGCAGATATTCGTCGTGATCCCGATCGAAGTAGTGCTTGGCAAACCGCTCCACCGGTTCGCCTTCGGTCTCCTGCATGATACGCGGATACCAGAAATAGCCGCCGAAGACCTCGTCCGCCCCCTGTCCAGACTGCACCACCTTGATCTGCCTGGAAACCTGCTCGCCCAGCAGATAGAAGGCCACCGCATCCTGGCCGAACATGGGTTCGGCCATGTTGTCCACCGCTTCCGGCAGCCGTGTCAGCACTTCCCCGTTAGGCACGAGAAATTGTTGGTGGCGGGTGTCGTACATCTCGGCCACCGGGTCGGAGTATTCGAATTCGTTGCCCTTCTCCTCCGGCTGATCCTCAAAACCGACCGAGAAGGTACGCAGGTCGCTGATGCCCGCCTCTGCAAGCAGGGCGACCAGCAGGCTGGAATCAAGGCCGCCGGAAAGCAGCACCCCTACCGGCACATCGGCTATCTCATTGCGCTTGCGCACCGCCTCGCGGAGCGCGTCATGAATAGTCTCCAACCATTCGTCGTCGGAGAGCGGCGTTTCCGGACGGGTGGCGGGATAATGCCAATAGCGGCGGATACGCTCAGTGCCGTTGGCTTCGATGAGCATGCAGTGGGCGGGGGCCAGCTTACGAATACCTTGAAAAACCGTATGCGGCGCAGGCACCACACCGTGCAGGGTGAACTGGTAGTGCAAGGCGACAGGATCGATGGAGGTGTCAACCCCCCCAGCGGCGAGCAGCGCCTGGGTGTTTGAGGCAAAACGCAGGCGATTGCGATCCTGAGTATAGTAGAGCGGCTTGATGCCGAAACGGTCCCTGGCCAGAAACAGGCTTTTACGCTGACAATCCCACACCGCAAAGGCGAACATGCCGTGCAAATGGTCCACGCAATCCTCGCCCCAGGCATGATATGCCTTGAGGATGACTTCGGTATCGCCGTCGGAAAAAAACCGATAACCCAATCCTCTCAGGGTCTCCCGCAGTTCCTTGTAGTTGTAGATGGCGCCGTTGAATACCAGCGCCAGGTTCAGCTCCTGGTCCAGCATCGGCTGGTAGGCATGCTCCGATAGATCGATGATAGCCAGACGCCGATGCCCGAATCCCAGCGCTCCATCACTGTAACTACCGCTGTGATCGGGACCCCGCCGGCGGATGCGTTCGCTCATCCGGTCTATTGCCGCGAGATCCGCAACCCCGCCGTCGAAACGTAATTCACCGCATAATCCGCACATGATGCTGTATCCTGCCGGGTCGAATGCCCCATACTCAGACACGGAGTATGACACTTCCTGGCGTCTGAGTGTGGTGTAACGCATAAACAAGTCCTGACATGCAGACAAAAGAACGGGATAATGTCACGGATGATCGAGACCACACCACAAACGCCTCGCCTGGACCGAGCCCGTGAACTCCTGCAGCATACCTTCGGCTATGCGGATTTCCGCCCACCCCAGGAGCGCATTATCGATCACCTGATCAGTGGCGGCGATGCGCTGGTGCTGATGCCGACCGGCGGGGGCAAGTCCCTTTGCTATCAGATCCCGGCCATGCTCAGGCCCGGCACCGGAATTGTGATCTCACCGCTGATAGCGCTGATGCAGGATCAGGTCAGTGGATTGCGGCAGTTCGGGGCGCGGGTCGCCTACCTCAACTCGACCCTGACCCCCGAGGAGGCGAATCGAGTCGAGCGGCAACTGTTGCAGGGCGAACTCGATCTGCTCTATATGGCGCCGGAGAGGCTACTGACCCCACGCATGCTCAACCTGTTGCAGCAATCGCAGATCGCCCTGTTCGCCATCGACGAGGCCCACTGCGTCTCCCAGTGGGGACACGATTTCCGACCGGAATATATTCAACTCTCCCAGTTACACGAGCAATTTCCCGCAATACCCAGGATCGCCCTCACCGCCACGGCGGACGAACCGACACGCAAGGAGATCATCCAGCGTCTCGCCCTGCAGCAGGCAAAGCGGTTCATCGCCGGCTTCGACCGCCCCAATATCCGTTATCAGATTGCCGAAAACGACGGCAATGCCCGAGAACGCCTGTTGCGTTTCATCCGCGATGAACACCCAGGGGACGCCGGTATCGTCTACTGCCTGTCGCGCAAGCGGGTCGACGAGGTGGCTGGTTGGCTGCAATCCAAGAATATCGAGGCCCTCCCCTACCATGCCGGGATGGATAATCAGACACGCCAACGGCACCAGAGCCGGTTTCTACGCGAGGATGGCATGGTCATCGTCGCCACCATCGCCTTCGGCATGGGCATAGACAAACCCGACGTACGCTTCGTCGCCCACCTCAACCTGCCGAAGAGCGTCGAGGCCTATTACCAGGAGACGGGGCGCGCTGGCCGGGACGGTCTGCCGGCGAACGCCTGGATGATATACGGACTGCAAGATGTCATCACCCTGCGCCAGATGCAGGCATCCTCCGAGGCCGACGAGTCCCACAAACGGGTAGAGCGGCACAAGCTCGACGCCATGCTTGCGCTTTGCGAAACCACCGGTTGCCGCCGCCAGGCCCTGCTCGGTTATTTCGCCGATCCTCTCGAACAACCCTGTGGAAACTGCGACACCTGCCTGCAACCCCCGCAAACCTGGGATGCCACGGTCGCCGCGCAGAAGGCCCTCTCATGCGTGCATCGAACCGGCCAGCGTTTCGGTGTCAACTATCTGGTCGATGTCCTGCTCGGCAAGGGCAACGAGCGGATCAGACAGTTCGGCCACCAGCGGGTCACCACCCATGGCATCGGTGGTGAGCACAATGCCGGGGAATGGCGGACCATCTACAGGCAACTCATCGCCCGCAGCCTGCTGGCAGTGGACTTGGAGGGATATGGCGGACTGCGGCTGACAGAGGCGAGCCGATCAGTACTGCGCGGTGAAACAACCCTGATGCTGCGCAAGGCCCGCAAAATAGAAAAGAAAAGTCGCCGCCAAAGCCAACATAATCAACAGATCAAGGCCGCCGACCACAGTCTTTGGGAGGCATTGAGAAAATTGCGCCACGACCTTGCCGAGGCACAGGGGGTGCCTGCGTATGTAATTTTCCACGACGCCACGTTAATGGAAATGGTCGAAAGTCGTCCGCAAAACAGACAACATCTGGCGCTGATATCCGGTGTGGGAGAACGCAAACTGGAAGCCTATGGCGATGATTTCCTAGACCTTTTGCAAAAATTCGGCCAATCTCGGGCAACCCGGCCGGACGATACGCTGGAGGAAACCCTGCGGCATCTGGGGCGTGGGCTCGACGTGGAGGCCATTGCGAGAGAACGGAACCTCACTCTAACCACGATCTACAACCACCTGACCACGGCCATCGAAGAGCAACGGCTGACGCTTGATGAGGCGATATCGATCCCTCCGGATCAACTCAGGACCATCTTGTTCGCATTTGAGCGGTACGGTGCGGAAGGGAGACTCAAACCGGTCTACGAAGCCTTGGATGGCGAGGTTGACTACGGTATTTTGCGCTGCGTCAAGGCGACTTTAACCTAAAAACCGCAGTAAAAACAAATTTCAGGCCGCTCCGGTCATGGGGTCTGCCCGATAGCCTGTAGACCGTGACCCAAGTCAACACAGTGTCATAATTCTGTAGACATCCGCCCCCCTCAGCCTGATATTCCTACCCCCTATGTTTGATGCGGACAAAAGGCCTATCCATCGATCCTGGGGTGATCAGCCGAGTCTGTCGTGCATCTCGGCGAAGAGAGACACGGCCTATGCCTAAAACCCATTGGCAATTACTCCCACCGGAACTAAACAAGGACAATATCTTTCAGGATTGCTTGCTGATCGCGCATAAGGAGATCTATAACGACTTTTTCAGTGGCGACCCCCTGGCCAACCCCGAGTTGGGATTTCACCTGCACGCCTATCGGCGAACCAGTAGTTGGCGTGTCGTTCTGATCCTGACCCCCTGGATGATGTCACGCCTGCTGTTTCCCGAAAAGGATCCCCATATCATCATCCCCGAAGGCTGGAGCGGCGAAGACCGGAGAAACAGCGACTATCAGGTATTGGGACCCTCTCTGCGCCTGGGATGGAGCGGCGACTATATGCAAGCGCATCTGAACTATCATGCCCGGCTCGGACACTATCTGTTGCAATCGATCGCACTGAACATGCAATCCTACGCAACACCGGAAGAGGCGTTCAAGGCGTGGAATTGCGTCATCAAGACCCGTGATGCATACATGAAACGGATGAAGAAACAACGCCCTTGGCAGAAGGAAGTCTCCCGCCGGGCGCTTCTGAGCAAGTATTTAACCTAGTGTCCGTCCATAAACAGCCTATATTTATCAGACCGTAAAATTTTCGCGCAAGATTATTTGCTGCTTCAGACCTACACATTCGGCTAG
>JAHXHR010000129.1:0-4807 GCA_025656505.1 Candidatus Thiodiazotropha sp. (ex Epidulcina cf. delphinae)
GTTGACGCAGCTCAACACCGGTTCGGAAAGCACCACGGCGTCGCCGTCGGAGGCGAGCAGGTTGATTTTTGAGGTAAGCGCCGTGGCGATCCCGAAATAGGAGGCGAAGGGCTTGACATTGAGCGGCAGCGTGGCGCCGTCGATCGCTGCGTTCGGCGACCTGAACAGTGAATTGGTGGCAAAATCGCCGACCGTCGCGAAGGTCGGGCCGTTGATGTCCTTCGACCAGTCTATGCCGAGCTTGGATAACGCGCTCTTCCTGAACTCTACCATCTTGACGCTGATCCTGATCATGCTCTCCATGCGCACCCGCTTTTCCGGGTCCTGCTCCGTAACCCGGATGCTGTACTGATCGTGACTGCCGTCCTTATTCCATAACCGTAGCGATGTGCTCCCCGGCTTCTCGCCGATGAGCAACAACTCCCTGGTACTGAGTATCTCCACCTTAATGAGATCGCCTTGACCGATTGCAACCCGGTCTACCGCAACCTCGCCGAGAATCCTTACCTCGCCCACGAACAGGTCGATATTGCTTGCCGATGCGACGCCTGAACCGACCATCCACAGCAGCGCAACGCCTATCTCTGTGCATCTTCTTATCACTTGCTGATTACCTTCATATACCCATAACCGTAAGCCTAACTCCCTGTCCCGCCGATGATGTACTCTATCCCTTTCGCTTTCCGCACTACTTTTTTCCTTGACCTTGCCTTGGGTTGAGGTTTGTTCAGTAAGCGTGCGACCGTCATCGGTTGTTCACTGATCGGTTTGTTGTCTTGTGGCGATCTCAATAGCGCGGTGAGCTTGCCGATGCTCTTCGCAAGGGTGATCTTTTCCGCGATTTCCGGGGTCACTTCGACCGTGATGGTTCGAAAGGCGTCTTCAGACTGTCTCCCGGTTTTATCGATCCGGGTCCTGGCGCCCGTCGCCAACACATGGAGATTCTGAATGACCGGAATGACCTGCTTGTTGTATTCGAGCAGCAGGTCGATATTGTCTTTGGGCTGCAGAAACCCCGAGATGGAGTTGATCTTGTCGACCGTGAAGGCCAGTGCCCGCTTGCCTTCTTCCAATCCGCCGGAAAAGGTCGGTATGACACCACCTTCCAGATGCGCCCATAACAAAGTGCGCCCTTTGCTGACACCAAAGCCGACTCTTTGCCCGATCGCCCCATCGAAATTTAATTTACCAATGGCCCCGGCATGCGCGTATTTTTTCGGAATCTCGCGTATGGAGAAATCACGGACCGAGACAATGGCGCCTTGCGGTATGTCTCTGTTCGGCACCACCAGCGCAACCATCTCTTCGGTTTTTTCCAATTGGCTTTTGTAGTAGTTGACCTTTTTCTCGATAAAGTCTTTCGCCAGATAGACCCCGGCGGCGCCGACCGCCAATGAAAGGATCAGCATGATCACATTCTTATTGATGAGCTGTTTTTCGCCGCGCCGGTTTGCCCGGACGCTTGTCTGATTGATATCCATATATTCACTCAGTCGTCATGGCAGCGAGTAGAGCAGCGACCTGTTTGTGTCGAAGTCTCTGATCGCGTCCATCAACAACCCCATCACCGATTGATTCTCGTCCGTCACCGGCGCAAACAGAAACATGACCAGGACAAACGTCACCAGCACGTATTCCAATGCAATATGGCCCGTTTGTCCCTTGACAGCCCGCTTTCTTTCAACCATTTTCTTTCGTCTCAACCAAGTTGGCGAAAATAACCGTTTTCCCATCGTCCGCTTGCGTCACCGCTATTTCGCACTGCTGACGCTCTTTCACGAAGTAGAGCATCGAGACGTTGTTTTTTGTACCGCCGCGCAAATAGCGCCAGCCCAGGGCGTCCATATTCGCCCGGTAGTAGTCACTGTTGTCAGCCACGGAGTAGTCGTTGATCATGACAAGCGTGGTGGCCAAGCGGCCTTTATCAACCGATTCGGTGCTCGATATCAGTTCGCTGTCGCCCAAGCGCGGGAACGCCTTCAACCATTGGCTTGACACTGCCGGTCGGGACAGGTCGGTCACGGAGATAAAGCCCTCCGCCGATCCGCTTTGCGTTTCCTTTACCTGCACGACAATGCTGCTCGTCTCTTCCACTTTACTCAACACCCGCCACTCACCGACCCTTTTTTCGATATAGGGAGGGATGTTCTCTCGATGATCAGCCGTCTCCGACCATCGCTGCTTGTAGAAGCCAAGCAGTTCCGCCACCGGATAGTCTGCCGTGAATTGCTTCATTTGGAGCGGTAAGCCGTTTTGTACGACATCTCCAACGTATGTCATTGTCGCCCCCGGCGGGTCTGCTACGTCTGCAATATCGTAGGCATGGCCGATATTCACGGCGCAGACGGCGAAAAGGAGAAGCGCTGTCTCCCTGAGTAAGCCGGCAGCACGGCGTTTTGATTCAGTCATCGGCATAGCGGTCCAGAGGCAATACTTCGGCATTCACGTAACCAAACCCCCCGTTGCCGTCGGCGCGCAGGGTGCGTATATCGGCAAAGAAGGGCACCGCCCCCGCGATGCCTGCCACCGCATTACCCACCCCTTCCAGAGCCCCGGCGGGCACAAAGGTCCTGGCTCTCGCTTCAGCATGATCTGCATTTCCCGCTTCCCAACTATCCACGAAAATTGAATTCGAGCGTGAGACGCAGACCGTTGTGTCTTCCGATTCCTGATGATTGCAATTGACCCCGGATGGAAGATATTTATTGCTCACCACATCAATGGAGACCGTCGCGGTGTAGAGCCCCTTCGCCTCGATGTCCCATTCGCCGCCGGAGAAGCGGGCCATGGTCCGGCCGATCCGCTCAATACCCGACGAGAGCCTGCCGGCGAGGCTTTGCGGCTCTTCATTGACGATGTGGGTAGTCAATCCGTTACCGAGGGTAACCAGCCGGTTGACCTCATCCTCTTCGTTATAGCCGTATCCCGTCCACATCGGGTTGTCATACTCATCGGCGGACAGCGCTCCCCGATCGGTCCTGATATGGAGATCCGGCTTTGCAAAAAAGCGGTTGCCGACCTCGGTCTGCAACTGCGCCGCCGTTTTGCGTGAAGGGCCGGCGACGGTCTGCTCCCAGGCCAGGTAGCGGCTCGATTGGGCAGTGTTGTTGTTGATGTCCGCGATCTTGCCCAGCAGGGGGATGCCGCCCAGCAGCGGCGCCATCACTGTGGCGATCAGGATCGTTTCGACGGTCGCATTGCCTTTCTGCTTTGTCTTACCGTTCTGCTGTGTAGCTATCATTATCATATTTCATTCCTACCGCTCTATCGGCGCTGCATCGTCTTGCCCTTCCACCAAGCGCCTGGTTTCACGGCATGTTTACAAGAGTGAGGAGATCGCATTGTCAACGGCGCCCTCGACGGCTTGCTCCAGGGCCTGCTGCAACTGATCGGTCACCTGGCCGACCACCTCATCTTCAAACCGGTTGACCAGCTCCTCGCCCTGTTGCGCCGCGGACGCTTCCAACATCCGTTGATAGTCGGCCACCTGGGCATTCGCCGCGCTGCTGAGACCCTGCGCCATCTCCCGGCGCAGGCCGGCGATCATTGAACCGGTCCCGTAGTCGATCGATTCCAACGCCGAGATTTGCGCCGTCACCGTGTTAAGCTGTGTCTCGATCTGCGCGCGGGTCGCCTCATCCACGGCCCCGCCCAACCGGCTCTGCAACGCTTGTTGCCGTCGACGCAGCCGTTCCAACTCTTCGGTCTGTTCACCGAGAAAGTGATCGGCGCCGCCGGCCACGCCGGATGCGTCCCTGGTGAAGAGCGCTTCGTCCCGCAACGCCCAGGCCATGAGGCGGCGCTCGATGGGGGTCTTCGTGAGCTTGACCTCCCAGTAGGGGCTGAAGAGACTAGCGATCTCATATCGGCCGCGCCTTCGCGCCGGGTTGTAGTCGTCCGGCGGATGGAAAAAGAGTTCGCCGCCGGCGATTGAGGTCATGCCGTCGCCCGCCATTTGGTCTTCCGTACCGAACATGCCCTCACCTATGCCGCTTCTCAGTGCTTCGCTCGGCACAGAATCCGATCCGAGGCCGTCGATTTTCGATGCGGTTTTGAGTTCGCTTTGCGGCAGTTCCACCTCTGTGCGCAGCACCAGACGCGGGTCCTTGTTCTCCCGGCTCAGATCCATCAGATCGTAATAGGCGCGCAGACCCTCGTAGTCCGCATCCAGTGCTTCGCTTTCCCGGTCGGCAAGCCTTTCCGCCTGTCTGTTCTGACTCATGTAGCGGGGGCAGACTTCCCAGCCATCCTCATTCTCTTCACATTCGAAATCGCCGTTGACATAACGAGAACCCCAGCCTAACGGGATCTCCTGATGACGCCACCTAGGTCCCCGGCGAGTCATTTTCAACTCTTCCTTATGCAAGGATAATGTGTCCTTGCCTTTCCACTCCCACGCCATATCAGTTCCTGCACTGCTCGTGCCTGTCTCTCCATCATCCGATGATGCGGTGTCTTCAGTAATCAGGTTTGTCCTGCCTTCCTTCCTCACCCATAAACGCATTATGCCAAGATCCAACACATCCGGTGAACCGGGCAACAGTTGGCTCGTGCCGAGATTCCTGGCATTGGTGAATTCATCTTTGGAGCGATTGACCACATCCGCTTTGCGCAGCAATCCGGTCTGATCGTCGTACTGTTTTGCGAAATCGCTCCAGCCCATGGCGTTTTCGCCCAAGCCGATCACCGCATAGGCCGATTTCGCGCTGTAGCGCTGGTCGTTTTTCTCGACCACCTCCCTGACGATGGCCGGCGTCGCGGCAAAGCTCGCCAGATAGACCGCTTGCTGCGCCCGGCTCAGCACCCC
>JAHXHR010000129.1:4817-7980 GCA_025656505.1 Candidatus Thiodiazotropha sp. (ex Epidulcina cf. delphinae)
AGGTCTCCGCGATATTGACCACGACATCGTCGACCTTCTCCGTTATCGACTTGGCCGCCTGGGTATAGGGTTTGATGATCGGAAACCAGGAGCCGATGTAGTCGATGTTTCTCGCGAGGATAGAGGCGTATTTCGTCCATGAAGCGAGACTCACCATCTGCCCGATCGAGACCTGGTTGGCGACCATCGCCCGATTGGTATAGGCCTGGAAGTTGAGGGCGCGGGCCTGCCAGATGAGACCGCTGTAGACGGCGGCGTCGGCCGTGTTCGCCAGACGAGACTTCTCCGACGCCGTTTGCCCCGTATTGAACAGGACGATACCGAGCAGGATTGAAGCCATGAGCAAGGCAAGCCCGAGCGGGAGCGCCTGGCCTTTTTGTTTAACGCGAGATATCCGAATCATATTGCTGTCCATTGTCACGCCCGCTTCGCCTAGGCTCAGTAGACGAAGCCGGGCCTTCTTAGATCAACAGTATGCAGAAGGATAAGACCCCTGCATCACAATAGGCTGACTAATTCCCTGAACTTGCCGCTTCCGAATCGTTATCATCGTAGTTACCCATGCTGTTTGCGGATTCAGTTGCCTGGGTCGTGGCGGTTTCGCCTAAACCAGTGGCCGCACCTCGCGCATCAGCGCCACTACCACCGCCGAGTTCCGATCCCACACCGGCTATTTGAGCTTCAACAATCTGACCAAAATAGCCGAACGCACCGATCGCGGCGACCGCAATGACAGCGACAATGATGATGTACTCGGTCATGCCTTGACCGAAATGAGAATGCCGTGATGTTTTTTTACTCGATTTGATGAACATTGAGAAACACTCCTTGTATTGATTTGAAAAACCAAGTTATGCGACTTCGCGTTTATTTGAACCATCCTTACGCGCATTACATACAAAAAAAGCTTTATTGATCTTCCTTTCAGTAACTTGTACTTGTTTACTTTGGTGTCACAGACCACTCCCGCAACAGACGGACCCGTTGCCGACTGATCGGCGCCCACAAGCCTTTCCACCCTTCTCCCGACATCACTCCTCATAGGCGGGCAACATCGGCGCACCGATCAAGAACGCCTCCAATGCGACCTCGCGCCAGAGGCTCGACGGTTTGAAATAGCCGGGCGGCTTGTCGATGAGCGCGATCTCCTGTAACTCACCCACTGCTCCCTCCGCCGTCTCCTGCCGTATGACCAGCCCGAGCAGGGTGCTGTAGTGTTGAAGGTGGCTGCGGCCCCGGCCGTCGGAGCAGTCCCAGACACTCAACTCGGTTTCTCCGATCGCTCTTGCCGTTCGCTTCTCACCCTTCATCCCGGCGCAGGGCATGGGCGCCAACACACCCGGCGGCGCTGTTTCCCGGCTGCCCGCCGGTTCGCCATTCGAGCTGACCGGTTTGCCTTCCGGCAGTTCGCTGAAATAGCGCCGGGCAGGATTGACCAGCCATTCCTGTTGGGTCCGATAGTTTTGAATGACGATAAATTGCGGTTTCCCGCTCTGCGGCGAGAGGCTTTCGGAACGCATGCCGTGTTCGCTGAAGATCAGCCGCGTACGTCTCCTCGCGTCCTCGCTGTGTCTGTTGTATTCAACCAGAATTGCGCTGAAGGGCCGGGCAGGCCGAAAGGCGTCATCGCCGTCTGCGCTCACTTCTGTTGCGAAACAGGCGTAGGAAAGCGCAAACAAGGGGAGTGCAGCAAAAAATCGTACAATCGGTATCCTTTCTTCAGTCATCTCTATCCATAACATCCTTGTCAGACGCCCATTCCTTAGTCATATCTACCCATAACATCCTTGTCAGACACCCATTCCTTTGTCCTTGCGCGAAACGTCAAAACCATTCAATCACCAACGATAGGTATTTGAGGTTCCGCTGCCGGTGGTGACCACGTACTCGGCGCAACTGACAAACTCGATGGAACCCGATGTCCGGTTGGCGCCGGTGAAGTTCAGGCGCCCCGAACCGGGGCGGCCTTCCGGGCACTCCAGGGTGAAAGGGATCCCGGTGGTCACATCGATGTAGCCGTGATAGGGATCGTAGATCCTCCCCACGGCAGTGTAGACCATGTTGCCCTCTTCCGTTACCGCTACCTCGGTCTCCCTGTAAAGACGACCGTCTAACCCGTTGAAGTCAGAAGAGGATGTGCAGCTTCGCCATTGTTCCGTGCAACTGAGTGTGTGGTGTACTTCCCGCGTTACCCCGGCAACGTTTGTTACTCTACCGGCTATTACTTGCGTGACCGCGCTTAAATCACTCTCCGCATCGGCATGTGTTGCGTGGTAAGTACCCGTAAAGGTATAAAGGTGCAGACCTTCGCCATAGCGGCAATCGGTTAGTGTGAAGATATTGATCAAGCCGGCGCCTTCATAGCTGAACTCAACGGTCGCTTTTCCTCCATGGGGGCATAATGCAGCAGTGGACTCTTCGTCCGCCGTACTCATCGGCGCCAGTTCGGATGCCGTTACGGGCGGCCGGGCAGGCAGCACCAGGCCGATTTCATCAACCGCCCGCTTCGCGCCGGACGCCGCGGTGACGGCGAGATCCTTGGCGTTGGCTTCATCGACAACGGCCTGGGATTCGCTGCCGGTGTAAGCATTCGAGGCGTTATCGTCCGGGTTGTCGGAGGAGCCTCCCCCGCCACCGCATCCTTGGGCCAAGAACAACAGGGCGATGAGAGACAGTCGTAAACGATTCGCTGATTCCTTTTCCTTCACATGCAATTCCTTACATTCGGCGAGGCGCCGAATTTTTAACTTAAATAGAGAGGCGGTTCAAAACCGCTAAGGTGCGCATACTAGCGCCCTCCTCATAGAAAAAAACACGGCTTACCCTTTTGCCGGTCTTTTTCGGAAAATACCTACAGAGAAATGCGATACACGTCACATTAATCGACACCCGAGGTCGGGCTAGTTGAACCTTTTCGCGGTCAGCCGATCCAGCTTCGCCGGAAATGACCGGCAATCGCCCGATCAGCAGCATCGAACCGATATTCCACCGTGCGGTTGCCGGCCGGAAAAGAGGGTGTTTACACAAAAAGATCGGTTGAACCCGGACATTTCATCCGGCCGCTGATAATGCGAATCTGGTAGGAGGTAGCCCGAAGGCTACCCCCTCCCTACAGAACGGTACGTACCGGCCAGGTATACCGCTCCTCGATCAGTAACCGAGC
>JAHXHR010000130.1 GCA_025656505.1 Candidatus Thiodiazotropha sp. (ex Epidulcina cf. delphinae)
TTTGAGACGCAGCAGACCGTCTTCGCCCTTGATCAGGCTATCCGCCGGAGGATTGACCATCTTGATGCGATCGATGATCGCCAGCGCCTCAGGGGTAGCGCCTTCGGGAAGCAGGGTGATGGTGCCGTCCGGTGCGATTTCCAACCGCTCATAAGGCGGCAAGGCAATAGGTCCCCCATTGCCGATCAGCGGCAAACCTTCGCCGTTCGTCACCAGGCCGTTGGCATCGACCTTCAGGTCGCCGCGCCGGGTATAGGCTTCCGTGCCGTCAGGCGCCTGGACGGCGAAAAAGCCATCACCCCGGACAGCCAGATCCAACGGATTGCCTGTGGACTGGAGACTGCCTTTGTCGAAATTGATGTCGGGCCGCTCATCCAGGGCATAGACACGGGTCGGGTACCCTGGGCCGAATACGGGCATACTGCGAAACTGGTTGAGGTCCTCCATGAATCCGGGGGTATTCACATTGGCCAGATTATTGGCGTTACCGGCCTGGGCCATCAGCGTCTCTTTCGCCCCGCTCATGGCGACGTAAAGCATGCGATCCATGAATTGACTCCTGTTACTTATTGAAGATGCAACTGATCGATAGCGGCCGGGGCCGAACCGATCGGGTCACACACCGATCTGAACTAATTCCAGCAAAAAGCGGGCCGATGTGTGCCTGCCTACGGACTGCGTTATCAAAACTGACGGTAGGAGTGCTACAGTGACGTTTTGATGCCTTGCTGTTTAGGTTGCCGGGTTAATAATGTTCGATCACAGCCCTTTGACGAGAACGTAGCGACAAAAAGATGACCAGGTATTCCAAAAAACAGAGACCTTCGGAAGAGACGGCGGCAGAAGCCATGAAGATTGCCCGGGCCATGCAACGGCCCGGTCAGACAAAAGAGCAGACCAAGCTGATTGCCAATGGTATTCAAAAGGGGATAGATCACTATAAAAAGCAACAAAAAGCCAAGCTGCGGGAAATGGATAAACGAAAGAAAAAAGAGAGATCCCCTACAGATGACGACTCTCTCAGCCAAGACGCTCCAATCCTATCCTCAGATCAGGGAAAGGGTAATAAACTGCCCTGGGTGCTTCTCCTATTGTCATGGTTGCTGTTTGCCGTTTATCTGCTTTTCTCCCAGCAGTGATTTTGCTTGGCGAGAGTTTCTCTGTTCTATTAAGGGGTATGAAGTCCAGCGGAACGAAACCACCAGCCCCCTCCCCCGTACACTGGAGAGAGGCCCGGCGGCGATCATGATCGACTAACGAATATTGATGACCGCCTGGGTGATGGCGTCCGCGGTAGTGATCACCTGGGCGTTGGCCTGGAAATTACGTTGGGCGGTAATCAGGTTGACCAATTGTTGGGCCAGGTCCACATTGGAGTTCTCCAGGGCGCCGGATTGAATCAAACCATAACTGGAGGTCCCGGCCTCACCCAACTGCACATCGCCGGAAGCGAAAGACTCGACCCAGGAGGTGTCGCCGACCTGCCGCAGACCCTGGTTGTTGTTGAAGCGCGCCAGGGCGATCTTACCCAGCGCATCCGACTGACCATTGGTGAATCTGGCGAAGATCACGCCCGTGCCGTCCACATCCACGCCACTGAGACGCCCGGAGGTAAAACCGTCCTGGGTCAACTCATTGACCGCGAAACCAGAGCCGAACTGGGTGGAGGCGTTGTAATCGAAGGTCATACCGGTAATATCCGCCGCGCCACCGCTCGGCGTGAAGAGGTCGAGCGTTACATGACCCGTGGCATCCACATCCCCCACGCCGACATCGAGAGCACCGGAGGTGGTGAATTGCACATCCGCAAAGGCATTGCCGCCGACAGTCACGTTCACCCCATCCATGAAGGTAAAGGCATTCCATTGATTGTCAGCCACTTTGCTGTAGAACATGGTTGCCGTATGGGCGGTTCCGAGTGAATCGTAAATGGTGGTGGCCGTCGAATGATTGTAACTCTGGGGGTCCGGCGGGAAAGTGAAAGCGGGGGCGGTGGGATCCAATAGCACGGCCGGGATCGTCTCGGCCGCACTCAGATTGAGGGTCGCATCGATATTGGTGGTTGCCTGGGGCGTACCGGATACCACCGGCAGGTTCAGATCGGCGGTATCTCCCGTGTTGAACAGGTTACCGGTGGTGCCGATGCGGGGGAAGACCTGTAATCGGGAGCCGGTATGATCGACTACGTTGCCTTCCCGATCGACCGTGAAGGCGCCGGCGCGAGTGTAGGCAAGATCGCCGTCGGCATTCTGCATGACGAAGAAGCCTTCGCCGTTGACCGACAGATCCAGGTTATTGGAGGTGAATTCGGTGCTTCCCTGGGCAAACTGCTGCGCCACACGGGTCACACGCACACCGCGCCCCGGCACCGAACTACTGACGTCACTGATCGAGTTGGCATAAATATCGGCAAACTCGGCCCGGGACTCCTTGAAACCGATGGTGCTGGAGTTGGCGATATTATGCCCGGTGACCTCAAGGTCGGTGGAAGCCGCATCCAAACCACTCAGTGCGATACGAAATGCCATCTGTCTTCTCCTGTCTGAGCGCCGAATCCGCTCATCGCGTTCGGCTTTGCTACTGATGTTCTATTGAATTTGCACCACGTCCGTCATGGAAACCTGTCCGAGACCGTCAAGATTGAGCCGGATTCCCCCCTCACCGCCAAGATTGACGCTCTCCACCTGGGCAGAGATCAGGACCGCCGGCGCCATCTCCACGTCATCCACATGCGCCGTCGCGGTCACCTGATACTGTCCGTCGCCCGCATAATCACCGGCGTCGTCATAACCATCCCAGTTGAAGGCGACCTGACCGGCCTCATGGACGCCGAGCTCCAGTTCACGCACCAACGCACCTGAACGATCGCTAATCATCACCCGGACATGACTCGCCGAAGACGGTAGAGAGACGCTACCCTGCAAGGTCTCCCCATCCGCCAAATAGCCGATGTTGCTCTGCACCAGCACATCCCTGCCAACCAGATTGGCCGCTTGCAGGGCCTGATCCGACGTCAACGAGCTTCTCAGGTCATTAAAGGAAGCATTCAGATCGTCGATGCCGGAGACCGTGGCGAACTGGGAAATTTGGGTGGCCATCTCGGTGTTTTCCATGGGCTTGAAGGGATCCTGATGGGTCAACTCGGTGACCAGCAGGTTCATAAAGTCCTCAAGGCCCAACTGATTGTTCTTTTTACCCCCTTGGGCCGTATTGGCGGTCAGTCCGATATCCTCATAGAGGTCGTAATTGCTGCTGACGGCGGTCATGAGCGTCTCCTTATTGACCCATACGCAGGGTGGCGATGAGTAGCTGTTTGGCGGCGTTGGCCACTTCCGCATTGCCTTGGTAGGAACGCGAAGCAGAGAGCATATTGGCCATCTCTTCCACGGTGTTGACGTTCGGACGGAAGATATACCCCGCTTCATCGGCCAGCGGATGCTCCGGGGCATACTCCTGAATCAGCGGCGCCTGACTCTCCACCACGCCGGCCAAACGCACCCCGGTAGCCGCCGCATCAGGGTTGGCCTGATCCAGCATGGTGCGGAACACCGGTTGTCTGGCCCTGTAGGTCTGTTCGATGCTGCTGCTGACCGCATCTGCGTTGGCCATATTGCTGGCCACCAGATTCAGGCGCAGGCCCTGGGCGCTCATGCCTGAAGCCGCGGTATCGAATATGTTGAATAGGGACATGACTAATCACCCCTCAAGGCTTTGCGTATGCCGCTGATCTTGCTGTTGATAAAGCCCAGACTGGCCTGATACTCAATGGCATTGGCGCTGAAGGCCACATGCTCTCGTTCGGTATCCACTGTATTGCCGTCCAGGGAAGGCTGAAGGGGAGTGCGATAGAGCAGTTGCGAGGGGGACACGGGACCGGTTTCGGTCTGAATATGCGACTGATGCGTGGTCCTCAAGCGGGTGCTGCCGTCCATCTCGTTTTGCAGCAACGATTTGAAATCGAAGTCCCGGGACTTATACCCCGGGGTATCGGCATTCGCCAGATTGGCGGCAAGCACCTCTGCCCGCTGGGAGCGCAACACCAACGCCCGCTCATGAATGCCGAATATGTCGTCGAAGTTCATCGGTTGCTCCGGAACCATTGTCTCAACGACTGGAATGCAGGGAGCGTGCCAAACAGGAGCCGGCACGGTCAGCCCGGATATTTCGCCCCGGGATGGGACATCGCTGAATCCGTAACAGGCCGCTACTGCGGAATCGTGCGGCAAATCAGCGCCGGAAAACGGCAAGCCTTGCCGTTCAGGACTTCAATCGGTAGGAGATACCACCGTGCCCCACTCTCATCTCGAAGCGGTCGGTGAGTTGATTGATGGACTCCGTGGAGCCAAGGAACAGATAACCTCCCGGATTGAGCGCATCGGCCATCCGCTCGACGATAGTCTTCTTCAGATCATTAGCGAAATAGATCAGTACATTACGGCAAAAGATCACATCGAATTTGCCCATCGACGGGTAACTGCTGGTGAGGTTGAGTGATTTGAAACTCACCCGCCGCTTGATCTCCGGCCTGACCTCCAGACAGTTATCCTTTGGAATAAAGAATCGTCTCTGCTGTTCATGGGTCAGCCCCCTCTCCACCGCCAGACCGCAATAGACCCCGGCGCGAGCCTCGTCGAGAACCTTGCTGGAGATATCGGTGGCCTCTATCTGCACCGCTCTGCCGACGCCCTTGAACGCCTGGTACTCCTCGGCGATCATGCTGATGTTATAGGGTTCCTGGCCGCTGGAGCAGGCCGCAGACCAGATCCGTATGCTGCCGCCCCCCTGTCGGTTCAGGTCCGGCAGTATGGTCTCCTTCAACAGCAGATAGTGGCCGATGTCACGAAACCAGAAGGTCTCATTAGTGGTCATGGCATCGATGACCTTTACCCGGAGACGGGAATGAACAGACGAGCTGATCATCTTCGTCAGGGCGCCCAAAGAGTCGACCCGGGCCTCCTTCATCACATTGCCGAGCCGGCTGGAAACCAAATACTCCTTTCCATTGCCCAACAGAATACCGCACGCCTCCTGCAGAAACAGCCTGAAGGATTCATATTCCGCAGACGAGATAGCGGCCGGCCGATGGTGCATCGCAGTGATGGTATTTACCGTTGTCTTCAGCTATTCAAGCTATTTTTTTCAAACGTTCCGTAACGCGACCAACCAGTTCGTCGGGCATGAACTTGGCGAGAAAATGATCGGCTCCCACCTTCTTTACCATGCTCTCGTTAAATACGCCACTCAGCGAAGAGTGTAAAATCACATAGAGATCCTGCAATTTCGGATTCTCCCTGATCGCCATCACCAGGGAGTAGCCGTCCATTTTGGGCATTTCGATATCGGAGATCACCATCGCCAGCCAATCGCTGACCCTTCCCTCTTCGGACCATTCCAACAACAGCTTCAACGCCTCACTGCCGTCTTTTGCAAGAATGGGATCAACGCCGATTTCGGTCAGCACCTTCTTGATCTGGCTGCGAGCCACCATCGAGTCATCCACCACCAAGACCTTCAGTTTATCCAGGTCGGCCCCGGTATCCTCCACGGAGCAGGTTATCTCCTCGTCAATCCCCAGCACCTCGCTGAGCACCTTCTCCACATCGATGATCTCCACCAGTTCGCCATCGATATCGGTCACTGCCGTCATATAGCTGCTGCTCCCAACGCCCTCGGGCGGCGGCAGAATATCCTCCCAATGGATATTGACGATACGCTCCACATTGCCCACCAAAAAGGCGAGCAAACGGCGATTATACTCAGTAATGATGATAAAATAATCGGCTGCCTTTCCCATCTTGGGTCCGCCGATGGCATGGCACAAGTCCATCACCGGGATGTTGTTGCCCCGCAAACTGGCGACGCCCCGGATTACCGGATGGGATCCCGGCAATTCAGTCAAGCGAGGGCATTGTACGACCTCTTTCACCTTGAAGACATTGATACCGAATATCTGGCGTCCTTGCAAACGAAACAGCAGTAACTCCAGACGATTCTGCCCGGCCAGTTTGGTTCGTTGATCAACACTGTCCAACATGCCTGCCATCGCTTTGCACCCCGCTTGAAAGTTAGACGCCTCGACTAAGAGTTGTGTCGGCTTAAACACGCCGACCTTTAATCCGGCAGCGTGGTTTTCTTCCCCCGGTCAAGCAACCGGCGATGCAACGGATAGACAACGATCAAGAATTACGGCACGCCGCTTGCATGTTTACCGGTAAATCCGCTGAGAGGCGATACCCTCATGATAAACCTGAATGCGATCCTGAACACCCTGTTGGCCGTTTCGCTGCTTGGCCCGATCAACCTCTGCCAGGCTTCCGGCGATACCACGCAGCCCCATCAGGCGATTATCGATGCCGTTGAGGCGTACCTGCAACAGACAGTCGCCCACAGCGCCCGCAACGCCGTCATCAAGGTCACACCGCTGGATCATCGCCTGAAACTGACCCGTTGCGATTCGCCCCTGGAGACCTTCAGTCCTCCCGGGGGCGTCAAGCCGGGACGCACTTCGGTAGGCGTTCGTTGCCGAAGCCCCGCCCCCTGGACGCTCTACGTCTCAGCCAATGCGGGCCTTGAAGCCCCGGTCGTGGTGGCAACCCGTGATCTGGCCAGAGGCCAAGCCATCACTGAAGGTGACCTGAAGCTGCGGACATCAGACACCACTCATCTACTCCGCGGCCACTTTGAATCGATCAATGAAGTGGTGGGCCGAACGCTGAAACGAACCCTGCGCAGAGACCAGGTCTTGACCCCCTCAGTGCTGGTTGTGCGAAAAACCGTAAAACGGGGAGAACAGGTCACCATTCTGGCCAAGGCGGGTGTGATCGAAGTGCGTATGCGGGGCAAGGCATTAAAGCATGGCAATCCCGGTGAACTGATTCCCGTCATCAATCTGAAGTCAAAGAAAAAACTCCAGGCCAGGGTGGTCGCGGAAGGATTGGTGATGGTGGACTGACAAATCACGGTGTTCAACTGAGGATTCTAGGTTAAAGTAATGGCCAGAATCGTCGATAACGGAATATAGCGTATGTTATAGAGGAAGAGCCATGACCATTGAAATCAACAGTCTTTCCAGCGGTAATCTGCAGGGTGCGGGAGAGCGTGGATCGGTCCAACGCTCAGGCCTGCCCGGAGGCAATCGCACGGCAGCCACGGCAACCTCCACCCGTAAGGATCATTTCGATCTGACCGGTTCAGCAGGCAAACTCCAGGAACTGGAGGGACGGATCGCCAACATGCCGATCGTTGATGCGCAAGCGGTCGATGCGGTACGACAGGCGCTGGCCACCGGCAGCTTCACCATCGACCCGCAAAGCGCCGCGGACAAAATGCTGGCGATGGAGATCAACCTCCCCTAATCTCCATGCATGACTCGACAGAGGCCCAAGCGACCTTCTCCCGAATCCTCGACAGCGAGATTGAGCAGACCCAACATCTGCTTGACCTGCTTCGCAAGGAGTATGAACTGCTGCAAAGCGCTTCGTCACAATCCTTGCAGGATCTGATCGGGAAAAAAAAGCTACAACTGGAAACGGTTGAGAGCAGTGTCACGGCACACAACCGGTTCCTGGATCAGCAGGGATTCAGCAGTGATCGCCGGGGTACCGAGGCATTTCTACAAGCATGTGGCAACAACGCCCGACCAGCGGAAAAGTGGCATCGGTTGGTCTCTCTGCTTGAAGCTTGCCACAAGCAGAACGAAATCAACGGCGGAGCCGTACAACTCAATCAGCGTCATGTCACCCAGGCGTTGGATATCCTCCGCGGCATCAGTGAACGGGACAAGACCTACGGCCCCTCCGGCGAATCGAAGCCGACCACCACGTCGAAGTCGCTTGGCAAGGCTTAAGGGTGATGTCACGTAGCTGCGCAACGTGACCTACCGGATTCCACGAATGTCCATGATCGAAGGCCAAGTTGGCGCAGAGAGCCGTAGGTCAGGTTGGCGCG
>JAHXHR010000131.1 GCA_025656505.1 Candidatus Thiodiazotropha sp. (ex Epidulcina cf. delphinae)
CCAGGCTTCGCCTGGAACGGCGGCCTGTGCGTCATGCCAGGCACACGCGAGTCCCCCCGGCATAGCCGGGGGTTTACCTGAGATTAATTATCAATAAGTTAGGTCACCTCATCAATTTACAGGGTGAAATATCCAGGTTAACTGCCTGTTTTTTATAAGTTATCATTTTTTACTTTATTTTCAATAGATTACATTGACTTCTTTACCCTATTTCACATTATCTGGAGCAGACGGAGCAAGCTGCTGGATTTCGAAGAGAATCCAGCAGTGGAGATATCGAAATACATAAGCGCTTGCCATACGCTCAAATATACTGATAATGGCGCACTTCGACATCGGGTCCTGTGCTACAATCCGCCCGGTTTTTATACAGTATCGAGTACAAGCATGGCGAAAGAAGACTTTATCGAGATGGAGGGCACGGTGGTTGAGACCCTGCCGAACACCATGTTCCGGGTGGAACTGGAGAACGGCCATGTGGTGACGGCGCATATCTCAGGCAAGATGCGCAAACACTATATACGCATCCTCACCGGGGATAAGGTCACCGTTCAGCTAACCCCCTACGACCTGAGCAAGGGTCGCATCACCTATCGGGCGCGCTGATCGGGATCAGCTATCCCCCATCGTCGCATCGGCTACCGGCTCGCCCGCAATCTGGAATTGCAGCTTGTCCTCCCGGACATCGACCTTGACCACCCCGCCATGGGATAGCTCGCCGAACAGCAATTCTTCAGCCAGGGTTTTTTTGATCTCATCCTGAATCAGCCGCGCCATCGGGCGCGCACCCATTTTCGGATCGTATCCATGCTCCGCCAACCAGACCCTGACTTCGGGCTCGACCATCAGGCTGACGCGCTTCTCCTGCAACTGCCCCTCTAGTTCGAAGACGAATTTGTCCACGACCTTGGCGATATGTTCCGGGGAGAGACCGGAGAACTGGATAATCGCATCCAGGCGGTTTCTGAATTCCGGCGTGAACACCTTTTTGATGGCCTCCATGCCGTCACTGCTGTGATCCTGTTTGGTGAAGCCGATGGATGTACGGCTCATCTCCTGCGCGCCGGCATTGGTGGTCATGACGATCACCACGTTGCGGAAGTCCGCCTTCCGACCGTTGTTATCGGTCAGGGTGCCATGATCCATCACCTGCAACAGCAGATTGAAGACATCCGGATGGGCTTTCTCGATTTCATCGAGCAACAGCACGCAGTGAGGATGCTTGGCGATCTCTTCCGTCAGTAATCCGCCCTGATCGAAGCCGACATAACCCGGCGGCGCACCGATGAGTCGTGAGACGGTGTGCCGCTCCATGTATTCAGACATATCGAATCGAATCAATTCCATACTCATGATCCTGGCAAGCTGGCGCGTGATCTCGGTCTTGCCCACGCCGGTGGGACCGGTAAACAGGAATGAGCCGACCGGCCTGCCTTCATTGACCAGTCCTGAGCGATTCATACGGATTGCCGCCGTCAGCGCTTCAATGGCCTTATCCTGGCCGAACACAACCAGTTTGAGATCCCGCGAGAGGTTGCGTAGCGACTCGGTATCCGAGGTGGAGACTTTCTTCGGTGGAATTCGTGCGATCTTGGCCACTATGGCCTCGACCTCATCCACGTCGATGATCTTCTGCCGGTCCGCCTCAGGCTGGAGCTGCACATTCGCCCCCGCCTCGTCGATTACGTCAATGGCCTTGTCAGGCAGATGACGGTCATTGATGTATTTATCGGATAGCTCGGCGGCGCTGTTCAAGGCCTCCTGGGTGTATTCGATATGGTGGTGCTCCTCGAAACGGGACTTCAGGCCTTTCAGGATCTCCACCGTCTCCTTCACCGTCGGCTCCTCAATATCGATTTTCTGGAATCTGCGCGCCAGGGCGCGATCTTTCTCAAAGATGCCGCGAAACTCCTGATAGGTGGTGGAGCCGATACAACGCAGTTCGCCGGATGCAAGCACCGGTTTGATCAGGTTCGAGGCGTCCATCACCCCTCCCGAGGCGGCGCCGGCGCCGATAATGGTGTGGATTTCATCGATAAACAGCACCACATCCTTCTCACGCTTCAGTTCTGCAAGGACCGCCTTGAGGCGTTTCTCGAAATCGCCGCGGTATTTGGTGCCGGCCACCAAGGTTCCCAGGTCGAGTGCGTAGATGGTGGCGTTGGCGAGAATATCAGGCACCTCGCTGTCGACAATCTTTTTTGCCAGTCCTTCGGCGATCGCTGTCTTACCGACGCCGGCTTCGCCCACCAGCAACGGATTGTTCTTGCGCCGACGACAGAGGATCTGGACGGTGCGTTCTATTTCCGGGTGACGCCCTATCAATGGGTCGATCTTGCCCTGCTCGGCCAACTGGTTGAGATTGCTGGCATAGCTTTCCAGAGGGGTGGCCTGACCTTCGCTCTTGACCTCGCTGGAGAACTCCAGCGGGTTTTCGTCCTGATTGGCATTCTCAGGTTTGGAGATCCCGTGGGAGATATAGTTGACCACATCAAGGCGGCTGACCTTATGCTCACTGAGAAAATAGACGGCCTGTGAATCCTGTTCGTTAAAGATGGCTACCAGGACGTTGGCCCCGGTGACCTCGTTTTTTCCAGAGGACTGCACGTGAAAAACCGCTCGCTGCAAGACCCGCTGGAAACCCAGGGTCGGCTGGATTTCACGCTCGTCGCCATCGGGAATCAGCGGCGTAGTCTCATCAACGAAGGTCCTGACGCTTTTACGCATTTTTTCAATTTCGGCACCACAGGCACGTAGAACCGCCACCGCCGTGGGATTTGCCAGCAGCGCCAGCAACAGATGATCCACGGTCATGAATTCGTGATGCCTCTCTTTGGCATCCTTGAATGCCTGATTAAGGGTAAATTCCAGCTCTTTATTCAACATCTCAGAAAACTCCGATAAGCCCCGCCTAGGTCTCCTCCATGGTGCACAAAAGCGGATGCTGGTTGCTACGAGAGAAATCGTTTACTTGTGACACCTTGGTTTCCGCCACATCTTTGGTAAACACGCCACAGACTCCCACTCCCCGGGTATGCACATGCAACATCACCCGGGTCGCCCTCTCTTGATCCATGTTGAAGAAGGTCTCCAATACCTGAACCACGAACTCCATGGGCGTATAGTCATCATTCAGGATAATAACCTTATATAAAGGAGGCTTTTTTAGTTTAGGGGCCGCCTCTTGTAATGCTAGACTGTCTTCGTGCGAAGTGTGTTCTCGATTGCTCATATTGGCTGATTCTAGCAGGCTATGCAGCCTGAAAAACGGAATTATATTCCGGATATTTTCCAGATATATTCTAATCCCAAGTCTAACCCAAACCAGCATACAACTACACCCGGGAGGGCACGGTCAGCTTGGACCAAGGGCCGCTCGCCCGGATCACCAGCTCGCTGCGCGCACCCCCAAGAGCGCTTCCTACGGGGCGTATTGAGGGCATTGACGAGCCTCTGATTTGTATGGTTTATACGTCACACCACACTGGATCAGGGGTTTTAATATGAAAAAGCCGGAAAAGCTAGGGGGCGTTCTCAATTACCTGAGTGAGCGTGATTCTGAGTCATTTTTCGTGCCGGCAAGGCGCGATGAGGCGCAATAGTCATTCTATTGCAACGAATCGCAACGCCGCCGGCGCGGAAAAGGGCCGGAATCACGCCGCGAACGATGATTGAGAACACCCCCTAGGGATATCACTAATACCAAGACAAAAATGCTTTTACTGATTATATATTTGTTGACCGATTGCGATAGCACACTATACTTCTGCGTAAGTGTTGATAATGGTTCCCGTTTTAGAAGGCCAGGAACACTTGAATTCGGGCTGTTAAGTTGACGCCCAACCTAATTTACCAATGGCTGGTACTTGGGCAGGTGGACAGAGTCGTTTTATGCCTCTCTGCAGAATAACAATGTAGCTAGTCGGTTTTGAGCTTTTTGCAATATGGTGATCGTTCCGGATTGATATGCCCGTTTTCAGACTATGTTCCTTGTTTCTGTTTCACGGTTGTATCAAAGCCGCTCTCTCACCTCCTCGACAAGACTCAATCCGTGACGCTGCAATCACTCCCCCTCCCCAGGTCATCGTATCGTGAGGAGTAATAGCTATGGCGACTGGAGTCGTAAAGTGGTTTAACAACGCCAAGGGCTACGGTTTTGTAACCCCGGAAGACGGAGATCAGGACGTTTTCGTCCACTTCTCATCCATCGAGATGGATGGATACAAAACCTTAAAGGAGGGTCAGAAGGTCCAATTCGAGATTAGTCAGGGACCCAAGGGGCTTCATGCAACCAACATCCAACGGGTCGCGGCAAATGAATAGACCTCTCGAATAGTCGACCTGAGAATCGACAGCTCGGAAAAGCCGGTACGGAGATCCCGCACCGGCTTTTTTCATGCCCGGACAGCTCCCGGACCGGAAGTCGCCCACTCTGCCCCCCAGTCGCTGTTGGCGCGGATCGCAACACTATCATCCCCGGACAGGACACGACCGGAGATGGTATCCTCTGCGACACCGGACAGCCCTTACAAACCGGCCTGCCGGTTAACCCGGCGGCGCTCATTGATGGGCACTGAATACAAATCGTTAAATTTCTTGGATGCTTATTCTATTCAACAAACCCTACGGGGTACTCACACAGTTCACTGACAGACAGGATCGCGCCACACTCGCCGACTTCATCGACATGAAACAGGTCTATGCGGCGGGGCGGCTCGACCGGGACAGTGAGGGCCTGGTGTTGCTGACCGATGACGGCAAACTGCAACAGCGTCTCACTGACCCCAAAACCAAGACCTGGAAGACCTACTGGGTGCAGGTGGAAGGTATTCCGAATGGCCTAGCCCTCGAAAAACTGCAGCGGGGAGTGGTTCTGAAAGACGGTCCGACCAACCCCGCCAGGGTAAAGCATATTCCGGCCCCGGATCTTTGGCCGCGCAATCCTCCCATCCGCCGCCGGGCGACCATCCCCACCCACTGGCTCGAGATTCAACTGCACGAAGGGCGCAACCGACAGGTCAGACGCATGACCGCGGCGGTAGGTCATCCCACCCTGAGACTGGTGCGAGTGGGGATAGGTCGTTGGCGACTAAAGCATTTACAGCCCGGCGAATGGCTGTGCGCCGATGCGGCGCCACCATATACCCCTACAAGGCATCCCCATGCAAGCTAGGGAAAGGGTCATTGTCGGTCTCTCGGGAGGCGTCGACTCATCCGTCGCGGCATTGCTGTTGCAAAGAGAGGGATACAGGGTCGAAGGACTGTTCATGAAGAACTGGGAAGAAGACGACAGTGAGGGCTACTGTTCAGCAACCGAAGACCTGGCTGATGCCCAAGCGGTAGCCGATTGCCTAAGGATACCGCTGCACACCGTCAACTTTTCCACCGAGTATTGGGACCGGGTGTTCGTCTATTTTCTCGAGGAGTACAAGGCCGGCAGGACGCCCAATCCCGATGTGTTGTGCAACCGTGAGATCAAATTCAAGGCATTTCTCGATTTCGCCATCGACAACCTCGGCGCATCATCGATCGCCACCGGCCATTATGCGGCATTAAGCCGGGACAGCCGGGGTCACCATCTGATCAGGGCCGCGGATGAGGATAAGGACCAGACCTACTTCCTCTACATGCTCGGCCAGATGCCGCTGAATCATAGCCTGTTCCCCTTGGGCCGGCTACACAAACAAGCGGTGAGAAAGATTGCCGAAGAGGCGGGATTCCCGAATCACAAGAAAAAGGACAGCACCGGTATCTGCTTCATCGGCGAACGAAAATTTCGTGATTTCCTGCAACGTTACCTGCCTGCCGCTCCGGGCAATATCGAAGATTCGCAAGGTCAGGTTCTCGGTCGACACCAAGGATTGATGTACTACACACTGGGACAGCGGCAAGGACTGGGAATAGGCGGCCTGAGAGACGCCGATGAAACCCCCTGGTTCGTCGGCGCCAAGGATCTACAACGCAACGTGCTCGTGGCTGTCCAGGGGCACGACCATCCCCGGCTGATGTGCAACGAACTGATAGTCGAGCAACTGCATTGGATAGCCGGTTACCCCCCGAAATCGCCCCTGAGGTGTCTGGCCCGGATTCGCCACCGACAGCCCTTGCAGCCATGCCGGACATCCGTCATCGGTGGGGAAAGATATCGGGTGGCGTTCGATACCCGGCAACGGGCGGCCACACCGGGCCAGTCGATTGTGTTCTATCACGACAACGAATGCCTGGGCGGGGGCATCATAGAGGCCGCCCTTACATCTTCAGCCTCAACCGGGGCGCCCAGGCATTCAGACCGGGGGCAACATGAACCTAGAATCCTCAGTTGACCGCTATGTACTGTACTAATCGCTTTGAAAACATGAGCTTTATTAGATTTGCCGGCATTCACCTATTGGGTGAGCAGCGCTACACCGTGAATGGCACGCTTGTGGCGGCGCATGGCTGCGTTACAACACCTTGCAATAGAACAACTATTCCGCGTCGTTGTGCGCCGTGCAGGGATGCACAAGTGTCGCAAGCACAGGGATGTGCAGGAGCGACACTTGCCCTGCACCACCACAAACGCACCCTTCACGGTGTTCAACTGAGGATTCTAGGTTGAAGTACCAGGATAAAGATCGCGCAATCGCCCTCTCCGGCATCTATCAGGCGACCAGCCTGGTGCAGCAGGTCGCTCGGAGAGGTCTGGCGAACACAGACAGCATAGCGGCTAACATCCATAGCCTGTTTCAGATCGATGTCGGCAGCGTGGTCGATGTGTATGGCGGGTTGAACGGTATTGCTCCGGGTCTACGCCTGACCTATCGACAGTTGAGCGGAAATGAGGCGAGAGACGATGAACTGACCCGATACCTGCTCGGCCTGATTCATCTGGAACGGAAACTCCGCACCCATGTGGATCGACTCGAAAAAATCCGCAAGGGTATAAACGACACGGCCCGAAGACTGGCGCATTTTCCCGCCACCCACGGCAACATCCTCGGCGCCCTGGCCGACATTTACGAGGAGAACGTCAGCAACCTCATGCCCAGGATCATGGTCAGTGGCGAGCCGGTCTATCTGCAAAACAGCGACAATGTGAATCGAATCCGCGCCCTGCTGTTGTCCGGCATCAGAGCCGCCATACTATGGCGCCAGGCCGGGGGACGCAGGCGACAGCTACTGTTCAGTCGCAGGCGTTATACCGACGCATGCAATGGCCTGCTGGACAGGCTCTAGCCCATGTTTCACCCAGGAGCGTGATGATCGCGCCGAGTTCATTGTTCAAGGACGGATCCGTGATTAAGTAAATAGTATAAACCATTGATGATTAAAGAAATGCTACCCATGAGCCACGAGATCGTCGCCTGGCAATGCTTCGCCTTTGCTAATATTCTAAATATTACATGGTAAATAAACCACCCCGCAGCAAGCTGACGGGATATTAGTATGAATTGCTCGAAATCACAGATTTCATTGCAATGCTTTTTTATCGCTGCAAGCAGCGGAGAATAAAACCCCATGAGATTCAATGTTAAAGTCTACCCGTGGCATAGACCACTGAACCTAGAATCCTCAGTTGACCGCTATGTACTGTACTAACCGCTTTGAAAACATGAGCTTTATCAGGTTTGATAGTATTCACCTATTAGGTGAGCAGCGCTACACCGTGAACGGCACGCTTGTGGCGGCGCATGGCTGCGTTACAACGCCTTGCAATAGAACACTATTCCGCGTCGTTGTGCGCCGTGCAGGGATGCACAAGTGTCGCAAGCACAGGGATGTGCAGGAGCGACCCTTGC
>JAHXHR010000132.1 GCA_025656505.1 Candidatus Thiodiazotropha sp. (ex Epidulcina cf. delphinae)
ACGTCGACGATGCGAGGCGCCGCTGCCGCATCCACAAGCTGGAAGTAGCTCAGCGGTTTGCTGACGTTCCAAACCTTGGCGTCGTCAAGCATGCCGATGAAGCCGCTGCGGGAACCGCTGCCCCACATCACGCCGCCGACGGAAAACGCGGAAGCGCACCAATGGCCGGCATAACAGCTGCCCTGATTGGCGGGACTGTGCTCGCTGTAGGGGAAGATCGTCGTTTCACCGGTCCCCGGCTGCATCAACTGTCCAGAGGCATCGCTGGTGGTGACATCTTCACCGTTGACATAGAGCCGGATCCTGCCGGCCTGGGGATCGAGCGGATCCCGATCCGGTCCGGCGGTATCGAACACCGCGGCGACGTGGGTCCACTTGTTCAGCGGCACGTTGACACGGCTGTAGGCGCCGCGAATGCCGGTGTCGGCGCCATCGACATTGATGTTGAACACTACCGCCAGGCCATTGTTGAGCTTCTTCAGAGAGAGCCGGTAGCCGCCCGAATTGTAGTAGACGTGTTTGGTGAAGATGATGTACTCGTTCTGCGCGTCGTCGCTGGGGTTCACCCAGGCCTCCAACGTCGTGTTGTACTTCATCTCGGTGTACTTCCAGGTGCCGTGTTTTCCTTCATCGGTGGACCAGTAGGCGTTGCGGGTGCCCAGTTCGATCGGCTGGTCGCCGTTGAGGGTGACGGCGTTGCCGCTGCGGCCTGCCGCAAACGTGCCGGCGGTGTCGAACCAGCGTCCGTGCATGCGCCAGCTTCCGGAGTCGTTGAGGTTGTTTTCGAAACGCATGTCCGCCACCAGTTGCGGATCGAAACTGCGTGTGCCGCCGGCGCCCGTGCGGTGTCCCATCTGATGCATGGTATTCGTGCCGGTCCAGTACATGCGGTCGGAGCCGTCTGATACATGGCAACTGGCGTTGCCGCAAGACATGCCCGCGTGCCAGTCGCTGTAATAGTAGTGGCAGTTGTTGCACATCGTATTCCAGATCAAGGTGCCGGTGCCGCCGTTCGGGTTAGTCCGCAGCATCGAGCTGTTGTTCGAGCCGTGCGCCTCGTGGCAGTCCACGCATTGCAGGACGAAGTTGGCGCCGCCGATACGCGCCTCCTGATCGTATGGCTGCCGGGTCCAGATCTGCTCCCCCTTGCCACGGGTCATCACCGGCCAGCAGTCGCTTTCCAGTCCGACGCAGTCGTCGCCGTCCCAACCCTTTGCCTTGCCGGCCGACCACCGGTCCGGGATCACGCCGCCGCCGTTGGGTACGTTCGCCGAACTCTTGCCGTGGGCGTCGCCCGCCCAATTGATGCCGCCGTGATCATTCGGTGTCGCGGCGGACGGGGTCGGCATGGCGCCGACGCCGTGGCAATCCAGGCACAGCGAGTTGTAGTCGGGGAGTTCGGCGCCGGAGAAGACATCGCTCTTAGGGGTGCTATAGGTGCCTGAACCGGCGTAATCGTCGGCCTTCTGTCCGCTGACGGCGCCCCACAATGCAGTACCCATGGCGCGCGGATTGTCGGCGGGACTCCGGGTGAAGTCCGGGCGGGTCACCGGTGACTGGCCGGCGGCGGCGTCGGTGTGCCTGCCGGTGACGACATGTGGATTGTGACAGGTCGTGCACTGGAGTGAATAGTTGTAGCTGCCGCCTTTGAAGGTTGTCTCCATGTTATGCACCGCGGAAAGGCCGAAGGCCCCCTGGATGCTGGTGGCCAATGCTGCGCCTGAAATGGCGTCGTTGACCACTTTACCGTCCGTGTGGCAATTGAAACAAAATTGATTAATGGTCGCGCCTGCAGGCAGTGCGAGGAGTTTTTCATTGTCGGAGGCGTGGCCGTTGGAGTGGCAGCCACCCCCCGATCCGTCGCCGAGACAGGTCAGCGGATTGCCGCCGTTGTCGGGATAGGGCCGGGTGTTATGGGCCGAGTTCGCCCAATCGCTCCCTGTCGCGCCTTTCACATCGGGCACCGTCACACCATCGCTGAAGGGCCGTGTGCCGCCGTACAATTGGGAGCCGTCGCTGTCGTGGCACGACAGGCAGAAGGGCTCCAGGCTCGCCGGATCGGCCGGGTCGTAACGGTATATCGTCTCGACCTGATCCTGATCCTGCAGAATGACCGTTCCGCGCGCGTGCTCTTTCAGGTAGTGGCAGGCGCGGCAATCGCTGACCTGGACATTGTCCTTGACATGGTGCGAGGTCTTGAGGAAATCCCCGTTGCTGTCGAATATCTGGCGGCGACGGAAGGTGCCGTCGCCGTTGTCGCCGCGGGGCACGTTATGGCAATAGGAGCAATCGCCCGCGCCGAGGGGCAGGAATCCATCCTTATGCTGATGGCATTCGGTGCATACCATGTCGAGGTTGTGCTCGTGATCCGAATCGGCGCTGTTTCTGTGCACGGTGGTGTTTTGATGGCAAGTCTGGCATATGCCGTTCCAGGGTCCGTCGCCATCGCCGAATGCGAAGTGGTCAGGCCGGGTTTGGAACACCGCGTCTTCGAGCGCGCCGGGAACATACTTGGAGGTGTTGGCCCGGACCAGGCTCAGATTGAGCGCGGTGGCGCCGCCGGGGTGAGGGTCCGTCGAAGGATCGGAATTATGCGGGTTGTGGCACGAGCCGCAATCGACGATGCGCGCGCCGGTGTCGACACGATGCAAGGCCACGTCGCTCTTATCGGAGGCAATGCCGGTGGGGTTGTGACAACTCAGGCAAAGGACGGCCTGCTCTTCGCCACGCCAGACCGTGATGAACGGCGGTGGCGGGTTAGCGGTATCGACATGGCAGTAGATGCAGTAGTTGATCAGGTTTTGCGGGGTGTGAATGCTAGGCGCCGCTTCGGCGCACACGGCGAAAAAGAGGAACGCCAGGGCCGGCAATAAGAGCACCGGTGTCGTGCAGTGATATTCGTTATGTAGTTTCATGACGTGGTCCGCCTCTGTATCAGTTCATGTCGAGAATCATGTCGATGCGATGATTCCCGTTATTCGTCACCATGACCTGGTCGTTTTCCGTGATCATGATATCCAGCGGCAGATTCAACTTACCCTCGGTGTAGCCCAAGCCTCCATACGTATCGATGTATGCGCCGGTAACGGCATCGAGTATCTGGACGCGGCTAAGGGAGCTGTCGAGCACGTGAACACGTCCCATCGAGTCGACCGCGAGGCTTTGCAACTGCACGAACTTTCCTTGCCAGCCGACGCTCTCCATGGTGAGTTTCTCGCCGTAGGCCCGCAGCAGGACGCCGGAGAGGCTGAATACCTGGATTTTTGCATTTCCCTGATCGGCGACATAGAGTTCGCCGGCCCCTCCGCCCGCAGCGCTGTAGGCGACGGTGACGGATACGGGGAATTGCAGCAGGGTGTCTCCGATGGTGCTCAGCAGTTGCCCGTTCGGGGCATATACCTTGACGGCGTTCGCCAGACTGTCGGCGACGTACAGGTTCCCCGCCAGGTCCAGCGCGAGGTCATTGGGCTTTTGAATTTGGCCTGTGCCGATGTCGCGCAGCTTGGTTCCCGAGGGATCGTAGACCTCCACGTTGTCCCGCCCGTCGTTACCGACATACATGTTGCCGAGCGGGTCCACGGCAATGCCTAAAGGGCGATCCAAACCTATCAACTCCCCCTCCGTAAGCAGGTTTTTCAGAATGAATACGGAATTCGATTTTGAGTCCGTGACAAACAGCCGCCCATCCTGACCTTCAGCGATCCGCATCGGTGAAAAGAGGGTATTGACAAGCTCAAGCGCGGGGACCGACAGCGAGACCATCATCAACGACGCTAGAATGATGCCGCGCTCAAACCATGGATATGAGTCAATTCGTTTCATAATGCACTCCACCGGATACCTCCGGGAACAAAAGATCAGAGTCCGTTCCCTCCATGCGCCGATCCACACTGCAAGGCCGATAGATTTTCCGGCGTGAGCGTTGGAATTCAATCTCCCTAGTACGCAAACAATGCCCCATCGATGTTGCTTATGAGGGCATTCAAATATATTACACTAATATTAGTAAGGTTTTTTGGGTTGAAAAGTCAAATATAAAGAAGCTATCGAGCAGTATTGTTAATCTGCATAGTTAATCGGTCGGTCCCGTTCATCTACGCTTTTTCCGCGCCCGGGGATGGGCCTTGTCATACACTTCGGCCAAGTGTTGAAAGTCGAGATGAGTATAGATCTGGGTGGTGCTGATGTTGGCGTGTCCCAATAGCTCCTGGACGGCGCGCAGGTCGCCGGAGGACTCCAGCAGGTGGCTGGCGAATGAGTGACGAAGCAGATGCGGATGGATGTTGCGAGGGGTCCCTTGCCGTATCGACCAAGCGTGCAGTTGCCGATGAACGGTGCTGCGACTGATGCGTTTGCCGCGCACCCCGACAAACAGGGCGGCCTCATCCGGCGACGCCATCCGCAGGCGGATTTCAAGCCATTGCCCGATGGCCTCCCTGGCCTGTCTGCCCACCGGCACGCGCCGGGTCTTATCGCCTTTGCCGGTGACCTCCACCAGTTGCTCACTGAGGTTGATGTCGTCCAGGTCGAGGCCGATCAACTCCGCCAGACGCAGGCCCGAGGAGTAGAAAAGCTCGATGATGGCCCTATCGCGCAGGGCGACCGGTGAGTCATCGTCAACCTCCAACAGCCGGCTGATCTGGTCGGCATCCAGGGTGGCCGGGAGCTTGCGCCGCACCTTGGGCGCCCGCACCCCCAGCGCGGGGTTGGATTCAAGCTGTTTTTCCCGCAGCAGGAAATTGAAAAGGCTGCGCAGGGCGGAGAGTTCGCGATGCAGGCTCTTGGCGGAAAACCCCTGCCGGTGTCTGGCGGCGATGTATTGACGGATATGGTGCTGAGACAGCCTTGCCCAACTGTCCATACGCAGTTTTTCGAACCATTGAATGGCGGCCCTCAAGTCCCGGCCGTAGCTCTCCGAGGTGTGGGGTGAAAGCCGGCGCTCGGTGCGCAGATGTTCGATAAACCGGTCCGCCCATTCCTGTAGTCGGCTCATGCCCGGCCTGGTCACTATATCCCAGGCAGAGATACCGCTTGCAGGGTACGGCTGATGATTTCCCCCAGGCGGGTGAGAAAATCGGTGCCCTGGTGGTGCGCGAATCGCTTGGGATCACAGCTACCGATGGCCAAAAGGCCGAGTACGCCATCACTCTTGAGCGGTATCAGGGCAGTGGATGTAATGCGGTCACCCTCTGCGCCGAAGATGTAGTCCAATTGATGCGGGTCCAGTTTTCCGCAAATGGGCTGATTCCGATTGAAGAACTGTTCGAAAGTGGCGATCTGGCCACTCAATGCCTCGTCCGGATGATCGTCCAGGTGGCTGGAAGAGAAGAGTCTTAGCTCCACGGCGTCGGCCTTGAAGTCGTCATGCAACTCGTCTTCCAAGGCGTTCAGCACCTCTTCAAAGGTCGCTGCATCGATCAGTTCCAGGGTCAGGCGATGCATGCGCTCCTGCAGCAACTCATTGTTGCGGGCGACTTCCAGCAGTTCAGACAGGTGTTTCTGAGACGCCCGGAACTGATTGCGTAGGGTCTCGACTTGGCGTTCGATGAGCGACACCGCCGCCCCGCTTTCATGGGGGATTTCTATCCGGCCGAGCAGATCGGGGTGGCGGGAGAAAAAATCGGGATGTTCGCTCAAATAGGAGGCTAGCTGATCCTCGATATTGCCGTTTAGAGGGTTATTGATGGGCGCTTTTTGGGTCATAGATCGATGGTTCCTTCGTACACGCTCTTTGCAGAACCTTGCATGAATACGGGCCGGCCTTCTGAGTGCCACTTTACCACAAGATCGCCGCCGCGTAGGTGTACCCGGACTTGTTCATCCAGCAGCCCCAGCAGACGGCCGGCAACCACGGCAGCGCAGGCCCCGCTGCCGCAGGCTAGTGTTTCGCCGGCGCCCCGTTCGTAGACACGCAGGTGGATCTCTTCCCGTGAGTCGATTTGCATGAATCCTACATTGGCGCGATTTGGAAAGCGGGGATGGTTTTCGATCATCGGGCCTAGACGAGCCACAGGTGCCTCGTCCGCTGAAGGGATCATTAAAACGGCATGAGGGTTGCCCATCGAAACCGCACATATAGTGAGGGTTTCATCAGTGATATCCAGAGGATAGGTCAGTGCTTGTTGCGGAGCTAAGAAGGGGATGCCTTGCGGGCTTAGGATCGGTTTGCCCATATCCACCTCTATCATCCCGTTATCCATCTGTTTTAGTGAGATTTTACCTGCTGTGGTCCCGACTGGGATTATAGCTTTATCACTCAGCCCCATTTCCTTGACGAATCGTGCAAAACAGCGGGCGCCGTTGCCGCAGGCTTCAACCTCGGAGCCGTCACGATTGAAGATACGATAGTGAAAATCAGTACCCTCAAGTTGTGGGCGTTCTATGAGCAGAATCTCATCGCAGCCTATACCGAAATGGCGATCGGCAATGAAACGGCAAAGCCGGGAAGAGAGGTTTACGGACTGGTTGATGGCATCGATCACGACAAAGTCATTGCCGAGACCGTGCATTTTGGTGAATCGCAGTTTCACTGGCTTTCCCGCTGGTCAGTTGTCTGTTGGATGTCCTGAGATGGTAGGTAAAGGGGACCCTTCTGGCCACAGGCAGTGAGAAGCAATAAGCCTGCGGCGGCAACTAGCGCAAGTTTTGTATTACGAAACATCATGTGTGTGACGTGGCTGGTAAAGAATTATATTTTAAGCTAGACAGAATGTGGGTAAAATATAATGATATAGAATATACCAACTGGCAAGGGGCGTTAGGGTTTATTGAACATCTGTGGCGCAGCCTCTCAAATATGAAGAAGTCTATCTGAGGGCTTACGAATCACTGAGAGAGACACGTTTCAGACTGAGCGACAATTTGGATTCTACAATTTGAAAAGGAAATACCTGGACTTGGGATAACACCCAAACCAGGCATATTTTGGGAATGCTAGGCTGCCGGATGCAGCATAATATGAAAAGGCAGATTACACATAAGCGGCTGAGCAAAATAGGGGGCATTTCTCACCAAGGAGGAATCTCGAGTATGGTGGTGAGCGCCAGAAAGAAACTACGGGCGAGCATAAAAGCTTGCAAGAAATTGCTAAAGAGCCACCGGTACTATCCATTACCGGGATTGATGCCCGCGATGATTCGTATGCGATGGCTGCGCAAAAGTTATTTCGGAAAATCTGAGGCATTTATGGAAGGCAAGATGGAAAAACTAGACAAAATACGGGCGATAATTAGGGATGATTTATCATATACCGAATCAAAGATGAATTTTAATTTTTTAAGCAAAGAATTACAGAAAAAATACAACATTATTGATACTGGTAATGTTTCATCGAATAACTACGATCCAGTTGCTCTATCAATTATTGAAGAACACTCAAATGGCTTAATGCTAGATTGTGGCGCTGGAAAACGTTCAAGTTACTATACCAATGTGGTTAACTTTGAAGTTGTGCCGTACGATACCACAGATGTTTTAGGGGTAGGGGAAGAGCTTCCTTTCGAAGATAATTCATTTGAAGCAGTATTTTCTCTTGCAGTATTAGAGCATGTGAAAGATCCTTTTAAATGCGCATCTGAAATATCACGAGTCATGAAGCCCGGCGCCACCCTTTACTGTGTAGTCCCCTTTCTCCAGCCCCTGCATGGTTAGGAATGGGCACGTAATAAGTTCCTGTTTTTAAAGGCAATGATCTGTTATGCTTCATTGAACTTTCCCGGAGCTATTAAATTGTTTAT
>JAHXHR010000133.1 GCA_025656505.1 Candidatus Thiodiazotropha sp. (ex Epidulcina cf. delphinae)
TTTATTAAAAGTGGCCGCGAGCGAAGCGAGCACCACAATTCAAAACTCATAATTCAAAATTCAAAATTTCACAAACAAAGGCCCCTGCCCACCAGGCAGAGGCCAAAAATCGCTAACTGAATCAAGCTGTCAGGTCACGCGAAGCTGCAACATCTCCTCGCCCTCTTCATCCGAAAGATGAACCGCGCAAGCGATGCAGGGATCGAAACTGTGAATGGTCCTGAGAATCTCCACCGGCTGCTTAACGTCCGCTAACTGATGATTATCCTGCAACGCCGCTTCATAGGCGCCGGGCTGTCCCGCGCCATCCCGCGGACCGGCGTTCCAGGTGCTCGGCACCACGGCCTGGTAGTTGGCGATCCTGCCATCCTCAATGACGATCCAGTGTCCCAGCGCACCGCGCGGCGCCTCCATAAAACCGACACCTTTACACCGTTTCGGCCAACTGGAGGGCTCCCACAGCGCCTCATTGAAGGTTCGGGCGTCACCGGCCTTGATGTTGGCGATCAACTGGTCATACCAGCCCTGCATGGCATCGGCGAGGAGTTTGGTCTCCAGGGTGCGGGCGGCTGTCCTGCCCAGTGTGGAGAAGAGCGACCGGGTCGGCAGCTCCAGCTTGGTCAGCGTCATATCGACCAACTCACGGGTCTGCTCATGCCCCTTGGCATACAGCATCAGCACCCGCGCCAGCGGCCCTACCTCGACGGCCTTGCCCTTCCATCGCGGCGCCTTCAACCAGGAATAGGACGCTTCCACGTCGAGCTGCTCATAGGGTGGCTCCGGACCGGTGTAGTTGAGGGTCGTCTCGCCGTCATAGGGGTGCAGGCCTTGCTCCTTACCGGCACTGTAGTCATACCAGGAGTGGGATATATGTTCTTGAATTTCATCCGCGCTATTGAGGTCCAGGGGATGTACGATGGAGAGATCACGATCGAGAATGACACCGGATGGGAAGAAGAAACCATCCGGATCATCCATTGAGATCGCCGGCAAGTCACCGTAACAGAGGAAGTTGCCGAGGCCCTCTCCCCGTTCGCCCCAGTCTTTATAGAAACCCGCCACCGCCAGCGTATCCGGCACATAGACCTGGTCGGTGAATTCGCGCATTTTGTCGATGACATTCTGCACCTGCGCGAGTTTCTTGCTATTGATGGCGGAATCCGAGTTGAGATCGATGGCTGACGCCACACCCCCGACCAGAAGGTTGGGATGAGGGTTCTTGCCGCCGAAGATGGTATGCAACTGCACCACGTCACGCTGCCAGGCCAGCGCCTCCAGGTAGTGCGCCACCGCCATCAGGTTGGCCTCCGGCGGCAGTTTGTAGACCGAATGCCCCCAATAGGCCTTGGCGAAGATACCTAGTTGCCCCGCTTCGACAAAGCCCTTGAGTTTCTTTTTCACATCCGAGAAATAACCCGGCGATGCCTTGGGCCAGTGACTGATCGACTGGGCCAGCGCCGCTGTCTGCCCGGGATCCGCGGAAAGCGCCGACACCACATCCACCCAGTCGAGGGCATGCAGATGATAGAAATGCATGACGTGATCATGGATGTACTGGGCGCCGATCATCAGATTGCGGATCAACTGTGCATTCGGCGGGATGGGATAGTCGAGGGCGTCCTCAACCGAGCGCACCGAAGCGATACCATGCACCAAGGTGCAGACGCCGCAGATGCGTTGGGCAAAGGCCCAGGCATCGCGCGGATCCCGACCCTTGAGTATGATCTCGATACCGCGGACCATGGTGCCTGATGAATAGGCGCCGGCTATCCTGTCGCCATCCATCTGGGCCTCGATGCGCAGATGACCCTCGATTCTCGTGATCGGATCAATGACGATTCTGTCACTCATTTTTCTCGTCTCCTACCAGATGTTCCGCAATCATTTCGGTCAGGCCCACCACCGGGATCTCCATACGATACTCCTCAAGACCCTCTTCTATGATCAGACGACAGTTGGCGCAGGCGGTGACCAGGGTATCGACATTGAGCTCCTCCAGTTGGGACTTCTTTCGCGTGAACACTTTGAGACGGAGCGCCTCGGCCCTTTCAATGGCACTAACGCCTCCCCCGCCGCCACAACACCAGTTCATCTCCCGGTGATCGCTCATTTCGACAACATCGCCGGCCACCATATTGAGCAGATTGCGTGGTTGCTCGAGGACACCGCCTTTACGTACGATCTGGCAGGGATCATGGAAAGTCAGGCGGGCCTCTTCGAACCCCTCCGTCTTTAACCGACCGCTGCTGCGCAGCTCCTCCAGTAACTCCAGGATATGCACCACCTTGAAATGGTAGGGACGGCCGATGAGGTTGGGGCCTTCCCAACGAATCGCGGTATAGGCGTGCCCACACTCGGGACTGATGACATACTTGACCTTGAGTCTCTCAGCGGCCACCACGACCCGGTTCACCAGTTCTTTGGCAATATCCGAGGAGCCGATCTGTATCCCTGAGTTGGTGGCCTCGAAGGCCTCGGAACAAAGTGTCCAGGTAATGCCCGCCTGTTTGAAGATACGCGCCAGGGCCCCCAGATACTCGGGAAAGTTCATGATCTCCATCGATGAGAGCAACGCCATATAGTCCACGCCCTCGACATCCATCGGGATCGACAATCCCGTATCCGCTTCCACATGCTTGATCTGCGCCGCCAGGGCGGGATACTTGACACCCATCGGACTACCGATGGTCACGGCGCGCCGGCTGGCGTTCTTCATCCCGTCAGGTGCGTAACCCGCAGCAACGAACCCCTCTCTGGCGCACCGGATCATATAGCTGATATCGTTGCCCACCGGGCAGACCATGGAACAGCGTCCGCATAAGGTACAGCCGTCATAGATCAGGGGCTCCCACGCTTGCAGCAATTCATCGTCGACCGGCCGGCTCAAACCCAACCAGGATTTCACCCTGCCCCAGAGGGTGTATTCCTGTTCCCAAATGCGGCGGAAAGGCTCCAGTTTATTGATCGGGGTATATTTCGGATCGCCGGTCTCGGTATAGAAGAGGCAGGCCTCTGCGCACATCCCGCAGTTCACGCAACTCGAGAAGAACGATGCGATCGGCGCATTCATCTGTTCACGGAAGGCATTCAGACCTCTTTCAAGGGTTGCCTCGCTCATGACTGAACTCCTCTGCGACCCGCCATAGCGCCGTTGTACCATCGCGCCATGATAAAGGTGAAAGCATGCATCAGCTTGGTGAAGGGAAACACCACCATCAGGATTTCAACACTGAGGATGTGCAGCCCCAGCACCAGCGGATAGGGCTCGATCATACGGTGATAGGCCAGATAGCCCGTCAGAATGGGCAGAAAGGTCACCAACCAACTGAGATAGTCCTCGGGACCACTGAGCAGCCGCTTCACCGGATGGGTCAGACGACTGAACAACATGGCGATCAGGGTGACAAGGGTGACCGCCGCAACCGCATCGATCAGGTTGCCGGCGATCCCGGGCCAACTGAGACCGATGACGGCATCGATCAGCTCGATATGCGGCACGAAGAAAAGCAGGCTGATGAAAAAACCGATATGCCAGATATAGCCGCCGACCACGGTGAAGGGCGAGCGTTTAAAGGTGCCCTGTTCCGGCAGGGTGCGGGTCAACAGGGTGCGCAACCCGGCGCCCAGCTCAGCCCCCCGGGGTTCAGCGTAATCGGGTTTGCGCCCCAGCATCAACATCTCGAGCAGACGGATCAGGATACCGATGATGAAGACGGCCAGTGCGATATCGAAACCCGGTCCTCTCACCCATAGCAGAAAATCAACCGGTGTACTCATGATCGCTTATCCAGGTCGTCAATGGTGACTGGCTCATGCTCTTCCCGGGCCCGGGCCTGTTTGCTGCGGTTGACCGCTCCGGCGACCGCACCCAGGGCGATGCCGGCGCCTGCAACATAGACGGCCTGCCGGGTGATGTCGCTGTCGGGGATCGAGAGTGCATTGTAGAAACCGCCGGCATCCCAGAAATCGGGCTCGGAACAACCCAGGCATCCGTGCCCCGATTCCACCGGCCAGCTTGTGCCTCGGTTCCATTTGGCGGTGGCGCATGCATTGTAGGCCATGGGCCCTTTGCAACCCAGCCGATAGAGGCACCATCCCTTACGCGCCCCCTCGTCGTCGAAAGTCTCGGCATACAGCCCCTTGTCATAAAAGGGACGGCGATAGCAGCGATCATGGATGCTTTTGCCGAAGAACGCCATGGGTCTGCCGAGGGCGTCCAGTTCCGGCAATGAACCAAAGGTCAGGAAGTGCGCCAGCACGCCGGTGATGACCGTCGGGATCGGAGGACAACCGGAGACATTCACAACCGGCTTGTCTTTGACGATCTCCGATACGGACACCGCCCCGGTGGGATTCGGCTTGGCATGGGGCAGGCCGCCGAATGCCGCGCAGGTACCCACTGCCACCACCGCAGCCGCACCGGCAACCGTCTCTTCCAACATTTGCAGATTACTGATCCCGGCGATGGTGGAATAGCCTGGATTCCCCAACGGGATGGAACCGTCCACCACCACGATATACTGCCCCTCGTTTTCAGCCATCGCAGCCTCACGGGCCGCTTCTGCTCCTTCGCCGGCAGCCGCTTGCAGGGTGTGATGATAATCTAGGGAAATATGCTCGAAAATCAGGTTTTCCACCGTCGGCGAATGGCTGCGGGTCAAGGATTCGGTACATCCGGTGCACTCCTGGAAGGAGAGCCAGATAACCGAGGGACGCCTCGCCTTCTCCAACGCCTGAGCGATCGCCGGCGCCATGTTCGGCGGCAGCGCCATCATCGAGGCGGTCGCGGTGCAAAATTTGAGAAAACCCCGTCTGGAGACACCGCTTTCCCGCAGGCTCTGTACCAGTGTTTTTTCCATGCCTTTGCCTGTTTCAGCCATCACTTCTCCTCCCGTTGCCGGCTCTCCGCAGCATTCGGGCTAAGCTGCATGCTGAGCCGGGTTATCGCATCCGAGATATCCTCCGTTTGTGAGGGGACAATCTCGGGAACCCGGTTTATCTCAATCTGCAAGGCGATACGCTCGCCTTCGGCATTTTGGTGATCAATCAGCCAGACACCTGGATAGGCGGTCTCCCAGATACTACTCTCGCCCAGAGATTGGAGTGCTATGCTGACCTCTCCCCGACCTAACAGATGAAGCAGTTCCTCCTCATCGCCGGGACCGAAGGGGATTGATTGCAGGTCGATAGTGGCGCCTTTGTCCTCTTTCCGAAAGCGTTGCAATGCATGAAGAATCTCATGCATGATGGGTAGCGCATTCGAGTGGTTGAGTTCAGCACTCTCCATTGCTTCGACCCGTACAGCGATGTCCTGCAATTGTTGCATTACGAAGACCTACATGAGGGGCTCGTAATAAAGAATATCACTGAATACTGATTAAGGTGCTGACCTAGATCATGATGGCGCACACTATCAACCCCTTTTGTTGATTTCTTCTTGATCCTGTGAGTGTTCAGATTAGTATGAGACAGTACACTAGGGGGTGTTCTCAATCATCGTTCGCGGCGTGATTCCGGCCCTTTTCCGCGCTGGCGGCGTTGCGATTCGTTGCAATAGAATGACTATTGCGCCTCATCGCGCCTTGCCAGCACGAAAAATGACTCAGAATCACGCTCACTCAGGTAATTGAGAACGCCCCCTAGGAAGCAATGCCCCATTTCGCCAGTATAGACACAATTTCCGACATGCCTTGCTCAATTGCCGGCTCCACCGTTTGGCTCAGCACCTCCCCCCAATCCAACGCCTCAGGCTCGATACTCACCAGACAACGGTGTTGCGGAAGGGTGCCGGAGAGGCGAGCGATATCGATGAGATCGCCAAGACTCACTTCATGTACGCTTGAACAACCGGTGCGCAAATAGCGATCCATCTGTTCGTCGTGAAAGATCCGCAGCGCGCCGGGCGCCATCCCCATGCGGGCCGCATCAACGGCGATCAATCCATCCGCCCCGGCAATCGGTTCCGCCAGGGTGAAACTGAGTGTGCCGCCATCCAGAAACGCCACACCGGGGATCTCACCGAACCGATGTTGCATGCGATTCACCAGATGGACACCTATCCCCTCATCACTCAGTAGAGTATTGCCGATGCCGAGGATCAGCACCGATTTGATTGACATGCCTACTCCTTGCGAGAATGAATGCGCCCGTAGCGTGTAGACTACGGAATATCCTAAACCAACGCCGGATTTTCATCTGAACCCGGTACCCAACATAGAAGGTTACACCATGTGTCTCGGCATACCTATGCAGATCAAAGAGATCGATGGCTTTACCGCATGCTGTGAGGCGAAGGGGATTCAGCGTGAGGTCAGTCTTTTCATGCTTCAGCATGAAGAACTGCACCCCAACGATTTCGTGGTCGTGCATGTCGGTTACGCCATCCAGAAGATCACCCCTAAGGAGGCGAGATCCGCCTGGGAGATCTACGATGAAATGCTCGCCAAAACGGATCCGCAAGCGGATGCATGAACTCTCGGTCTGCCAGGCGATGTTGAACCAAGTTAGCGATATTGCCGAGCGAGAGCGGGCCTCGAACATCACCCGTATCGTGATCCAAGTCGGACCTCTCTCCGGGGTGGCGCCTGAGCTGTTGCAACAGGCATTCACCATCGCCCGCGCAGGCACCATAGCCGAGCAAGCGGAACTGCTGACCGAAGAACAGCCGGTCCGGATACGCTGCCTTAGCTGCGGCAGTGAATGCGAGGCCCGGACCAACCACCTGGTTTGTTGCGAATGCGGCGATTTCCGCACCCGGCTCATCAGTGGCGATGAACTGCTACTGGCCAGCGTAGAGTTCATTCGTTAGCTAGTGTTGCTGTTTATTCTGGCTGCTCATCGGTTCACTAGGTTAGTCCTCAAGATTACTTGAGGTTGTGTGTCCGGGATAGTCTAGCCACATCACTTATTTTCGGCGGGAATTGTCTTGACAGAGGGGGCCACTTTATCCTCTGATAGCGCTTCATCACTAGTTTCATTCTCTTGGTAATTAATTTGAGTCAGCTCATCGCCAATGAAGGTCAATATTTCTTTCGCGCTGTCAAGAGAGTCAATTTGATACAAAGTATAAGCAAAATTAGAAGTTGTCCAATTAAGCATGGCATAGGTTTTTCCACTTTTGGATTTCTTAATTGCGTAGATTCCTGGCTGACCGGCAACGGTAGCGTTAACAAACTCTTTAATTAAGACCGCTCCACCTGATAACGTCGAACTTTCCTCGACAACTAGCAAACTGCTTGCATCGTGCCGACTGAAAACCCTTCGTATAGTATGATTTTTATAGAGGGGTCATTAACGGCGGGGTAATTGGGGAAAGTATAGCCTATATATTCAAAATTACGGGTTATGGAACCAGGCAAGATTGACATTGAGAATGTTATGTTTGGATCCGAATTATCATTACCTATGATATAATTCATGATACTGGTAATTGCATCCACCTCAATCTCGCTGACTTCGTCGTATCCATTCTTCTTACTTTTTTCCAATTCAATTCTCAACGCATCTCTTAATATCTCGGGCATATCTTCTAAAGACAAAAGCGCTTTTGGGTTATTTGAAGTGGCGGCATCTATACCTTGCTGGGAAAAACCTATTGCTCCCAATGATTTACTCGCAAAATCCGCATTCGAGGACAATTCCTTAACGGCAGAAATAAGTATCTCTTCATCAGATAACCGCTCTGATCCAACCTTCCTCTCTTTACCTGTTTTTTCTA
>JAHXHR010000134.1:0-2643 GCA_025656505.1 Candidatus Thiodiazotropha sp. (ex Epidulcina cf. delphinae)
AATACGGGTTTCCACCTCGCCCGGCGTCATGCCCGGCGCCTTGACGATGATCTTCACTTGTGTGGTGGAAACATCGGGAAAAGCATCGATCGGCGTATTCTGAAAGGCGCGCAAGCCACCGCCGATAAGCACCAGCACCGCCAACAGCACCAGCAGCCGCTGGGTCAGCGCCAGATGGATCAGGCTCGCCATATTCATCACTCTTGTCCCGCCAGCGCTGCTTTGAGAGCAGCCGTGCCGCTCACCACCACCGGGTCACCGGCGTTCAGCGCCGTGCGGACCACCACCGTACCGGCTTCGCGGGAGACCACTTCCACCGGCACCGGCTCGAAATTACCGGCACGCTCGGCGAACACCTGGTCGCGGCCGTCGATGCGCAACACGGCCTGACTCGGTAGGCGCAGTTGGCCACCCCCGGTGCTCTGGCTCATGCGCGCCTCGACGAACTGTCCGGGGCGCAGTTTTTCAGCGCCCTCTTTCACTTCCGCCCGAATCAACACGCTCTGATCAGCGCCGTGGACCATACGGCCAATGGTGATCACACGCGCGCGCAAACCGTTCGCGAGAATGACGGGGCTACCCTCGGTGATGCCCTCCAGGGCGTTGACCGGCACATGCACTTCGATCCACAAAGTGGACAGGTCACCAACCCGATACAGCGGATCGGACGCCGCCAACCGCTGACCGGCAGTAGCAATTTGCTCCAACACCACCCCGTCCAAAGGCGATTTGACTTGTAGCACAGCGCTCAGCTTCTGCTGCTGATCCAGCGCCTTGACGGCCCCGGCAGACATGCCGGCCAACGCCAATGATTGGCGGTCTCGCTCCTCGGCCGTCCTGGCCTCACCGTGGGCGGCCCGGCTTTCCAGCAAACGGCGCTCGGCGACAATACCCTCGGCATGCAGCTTGCGGTCGCGGGCCAGGGTTTCACCGCTGAGTTGGCGCCGGGTACGGGATTCAAGGTAGGCCGCCTGAAGCGCCAGCAGCCTCCGGCTGCGGATCCTGGCCAACGGCTGATCCTTTTTCACCGCCTCACCTTCGGCCACCAAAAGCGCCTCCACCACCCCGTCCAGAGGCGCGCTGACCACCCGCAACTTGGCATTGGGCACGCCGACCTTGGCCGGATAGGACTTGGACAAGGACTCCCGCACCGCTTGTACCGGCGCGGTAGCAATATCGAAGGCTGCCCGTTCCTGAGCACTCAGGGTTAGGGTGGATTCGGCATGGGCCACCTGCCAGAAGAACAATAGCAACAACAATCGGGTTTTCATTGAGGTACAACTCCAAGGGCTTGATTCAAGCGGGCGACGGCCCGGGCGTGTTCGATAGCGCGGATTTCGGCGTCGTAACGGCCGCTGATAGCAGCGTCCTGGGCTTGCAGCAGACGGACCAAGTCGGTCTCTCCCAGTTCGAAGGCCCGGCGGCTGAGCTTGAGGCTTTCCTCCGCCAGCGTCTGCCGGCGCTGACTTCGCTGTCGGGCGCCGCGGGTCCTATCAAGCGCCAAAACCGCGGACGTCAACGCCTCTTCCAGACCTACCCGAACACGGTCCCGTGCTGCCATCGCCACGGTCAGTTCCGCCTCTGCTTGGGCCATATCGGGGCCCGCGTGGGCCTCACTGCCAAAGGGCAAACTGATTTGCGCCGCGACAAAAGAATCGTAATCTACGCCCGCCGCCGACTTCTCGGCGCGTGCGCCCAACCATACATTCGGGCCGGCGCGGCGATCCGCCTTGACCCGATCCCGATGGGCACGGGCACGAGACACCGTAGCCTCCGCCTGTAGTAGCGCAGGATGATCGGCGGGAAGTTCTCGCGCCGGCGACGCCGTCTCAGTTCGGCCTGGTTCGTTCGCCTCCGCGCCCGTGTAGCGGATAAACAGGCTCCGTGCCTCAGAACGCCGGTTGGAAGCCTGTTCCAGCGCGTCCTCCCGTGCCAGCAATTCTCTTTGTATCAGTACTGAATCGCTGCGAGGCAACTCGCCTGCGTTCACCCTCCGGGTCACGTCGTCAGCGAGTTGCCGGGCGACGCCGAGGGCGGATTCCGCCAGGCCGTACTCATTGCGGGCCAGTTCCAGCCGCCAGAGCCGCTCGCGCACTTCGCCGGCGATGTCCAGCCAACGGGCACGGGTCATGGCGTCGGCAACGTCCTGAGTACGGTCGGCCTCGCGCCGGTAGGTATCCGGCCGGCCCGGCCACCACAAGGGAAGTTCCGCACCACCCTCCCACTCGCGAAAGCCCTGGCCGCTGCCGATGGCATCGGTTTCGTGCTTGAGGGTGATACTTGGATCGGCCGCCAAAAGCTGGTCGGCCTTGCGGCGTATGGCATCCGCCAGACCACGCTCGGCTGATTCCAACTGTCGGTCCGGATGACGCTGAACCGCCGCCTCAACCACTTCGGGCAAAGACAACGCTGCAACTTGCCCAAAGGCCCCCAGTCCCAAAACGGTGGCGGCCAGCAGCCTAAGATAGTTGTTCATCTGCGAATAATTCACGTTTGGATTCCCTTGAAATACGCCGATTATTCAGCCACAACGTACCTGACAATTACCTGACGGCGGCGTTCAGGCAATTGTCAGCAAAGGACGGGTATCTTAGGGCCTGTTAACACTAATTTGATAGCCACTGCCAAGACCCTGTTTTTGTC
>JAHXHR010000134.1:2653-7490 GCA_025656505.1 Candidatus Thiodiazotropha sp. (ex Epidulcina cf. delphinae)
AAGGCAGAAGGAGCGCCGTGTAGCTGGGTCTACATAAGCGACTGATAACGCCGCTGGGCGAAAACAGGGCCTTGGCAGTGGCTATCAAATCAGTGTTAACAGGCCCTAGGAAGAAAGACGGAGCCGCCCCCCTGGTATCCAGGTGTGGCGCCACCCAATGACTTATCAGGAGAGTACGCGGGATGAGTGTCCAGCATATATCGAAATTCGCCACGGCAGCCGTACTGATGTTGCAGGTAATCCTTGCTCAGGCCGGGATGACCATCGAAAAACGGCCAAGCATCCACGCAGTACCGATGCGCATATCCGTTGAACAAACGACCGATACGACTCGTATCAGCGGAGAGATTCATAGGTATCCCAGCAGTCCGAGCCGCCGTCTTTACGGCGAGGCTCGGATTGAGGGAATCGATCTCGAAGGCAAGTCCTTGTTCGTGACTTACGCCGATCTAAGCCGTATTGGTCACGGCAAACATACGGCTCGGGCAAAATTTTCCGTCGCTATCGATAACATCCTTGCTGAAAATATCGATGTTCTGAAAATCGGATACGTTACTTCGGGTCGTCGATAGATTTCTGTAGCCCGCCGCAGGTTTACCGAAAGGCTCGATGATTTCGGCCTCAAGCCGGTTGCCGTCATCCGGACGGTTGCGGGCCGGATCGTGGTCGGTCCCGGTCACCTCGGTTTGCCGTTCGTGACAAGCTTTGCAGAGGCTGCCCTCTCGATGCTCGACGAACGGATCACGCAAGAAGAGGCGTATCCATTGCTAAGCTGTTCAGACATCACGACCTTGCTTGCACGCTTTCTTCCAAGACGGGATATCCATCCTGATAAGGTGATTCGCCAATTGGCGGTCAGACCTATTAAACGCCTGGCATCTATCAAAAATGGATTTAAGAATCAGCAGCTTGAATAATTGTTTTCGTCTTGGCTAATGTGACATATTAGAACTACTATGTTGCATTCAACCGTTGAACAGTCGGTTTTCTTGGCACACAATAAAAACAGAAGCTGACATCTTGAGCCGCGGGTCGGACCGGACCCATGCGCAAAATCCGTTTGCCGTCTCACAAAGACCCGTCTCATCTCAGGGAGCAGTGCTATGAATAACAGGATACGACTTATCGCTTTCGCCCTCCTGCTCAGCCTGATGTCGACGCAGCCCTTGATGGCCGGTAAAGTCAGGATCGCGGTGGCGGCCAACTTCACCGCCGCTATGAAAGAGATTGCCGCTAATTTCGAAAAAAGCACCAAGCACAACACGGTGATCAGCTACGGTTCCACTGGAAAACTCTACGCCCAAATCCGCTACGGCGCCCCCTTCGAAGTCTTTCTCGCAGCCGACCGGCGTCGACCGCAAAAGCTGGAGATCGACGGTCTGGCCAGTCAGCGCTTCACCTATGCGATAGGCAAATTGGTGCTCTGGAGCCGTGATGAGCAGCGAGAAACCAGCGAGGCCGCCCTGAAACGAGGCGACTTCAAAAGAGTGGCCCTGGCGAATCCGAAGACGGCGCCATACGGAGCCGCCGCCGTTACCACCATGCAGCGTCTGGGTATCGAAGCTACGCTGAAAGAGAAGTGGGTGATCGGCGACACTATCATCCAAACCCATCAGTTCGTCGCTACCGCCAACGCGGAGTTGGGGTTCATCGCCCTGGCGCAAATCGTCCTCGACGATTCGGGCAACCATTGGGACATACCTCAAGCGTTATATGATCCCATTCGACAGGATGCCGTACTGTTGGACAAGGGTCTTGAAAACCCGGCGGCGGTCGCCTTTGTAACCTATCTGCAGAGTCCCGCCGCGAAGCTGATCATCGACAAGTACGGTTATGCAACCGAATAGGCGCTGTCGATGGAGATAGACTGGCAGCCCGTGTGGCTGACCCTGAAGCTGGCTGCCACAACAACCCTGGTGCTGTTGCTGATCGGCACTCCCCTGGCCTGGTGGCTGGCCCGATCCCATGCCCGGTGGAAGGATGTGGTGGGAAGCCTGGTCGCCCTGCCCCTGGTGCTCCCGCCCACGGTGCTCGGTTTCTACCTGTTGCTGCTATTGGGACCCAACGGCCCTATCGGCGAACTGACCCAATCGTTGGGCCTCGGCACCCTGCCCTTCACTTTTCCCGGCCTGGTGATCGGTTCGGTGATCTACTCCCTGCCCTTTGTGGTGCAGCCGATTCGCAATGCCTTCGAGGCGATGGGTGAACGGCCCATGGAGGTTGCCGCCACCTTGCGGGCCTCTCCCATGGCACGGTTTTTCGGTGTCGCCATTCCCTTGGCCAGACCCGGCTTCGTCACCGGCTCCGTGCTGGGTTTTGCCCACACCGTCGGTGAGTTCGGGGTGGTGCTGATGATCGGCGGCAACATCCCCGGCGAAACTAAGGTGCTGTCGGTGGCGATCTATGATCACGTGGAATCCCTGGAGTGGGAGCAAGCCCATTGGTTGGCGGGGGGTATGTTGCTGTTCTCTTTTATCGTGGTCTTCAGTATGTTCCTGCTGGAGAAGCGGCTGCGGCGGAGCGGCGCATGAGCGGCATCGAAATCAGCCTGAAGAACCGGCTCGGCGAGTTTGAACTCGATGTTGCCTTCGAGGCCCCAGCCAGGGGCGTCACAGCCCTGTTCGGTCGGTCGGGTTCGGGTAAAACCAGTGTCTTGCGCGCTGTCGCCGGACTGGTGCGGCCGCAACAGGGCAAGGTGACCGTCAATGGGACGGTGTGGCAGGACCGGGGACACTTTCTGCCCCCTCATCAGCGTCCACTCGGGTATGTCTTTCAGGAGGCGAGCCTCTTCCCCCATCTCTCTGTCCGGGGCAACCTGGAGTACGGTTGGCGGAGGGTTCCCAAGGCTGACCGGCTGATTAAATTCGACAGCGTGGTGGAGCTGATGGGGATGGGGCCGCTGATGCGACGCGCCACCCATCGTCTCTCGGGTGGTGAACGCCAACGGGTCGCCATCGCCCGCGCCTTGTTGACCAGTCCCCGCCTACTGCTGATGGACGAACCCCTCTCCAGCCTGGACCATAGCGCGAAACGCGCCATCCTGCCCTATCTCGAAAGCCTGCATGACGAGTTCGCCATCCCTTCGCTATATGTCTCCCACGATCCCAACGAAGTGGCCCGCCTGGCGGACCGGATGGTCATTCTGGAGCAAGGTAAAGTCCTCGCCACCGGCCCTGCCGGCGACCTGCTGACCCGTCTCGACCTGCCGATGGCGATTTTCGATGACGCCGCCGCCACCCTGGTCGGCACCGTCTCGGCGCATGACCACAGCTTCCACCTTACCTGGATATCGATGCACGGCGGACGGGTCGCGGTGGCGCGGGAAGATCTGCCGGTGGGCCGGCACGCCCGGGTGCGGATCCAGGCAAGAGATGTCAGTCTATCGCTAAAGGCCCACTCCGACACCAGCATTATCAACATCCTGCCCGCCAAGGTTGTGGATACCCAGGAGATCAATCCCTCTCAGATGATCGTAAGACTGGAACTCCTGGATGGACAGACCCTACTCTCGCGCATCACCCGCCGTTCAGGGATCGGTCTGGAACTGCATGAGGGGATGCGCCTCTACGCCCAGGTCAAGAGTGTAGCCTTGATCGGTTAACCCCGCCCGACTGCGGTTTTCAGGTTGAACCGGCTCTGGCCCTGCGGATAAAGCAGGGGCCGCCGGGCGCAAGGTCATGCCCAACGCGGCGATGCCGAAACGCATCCCCCTTTGCCAACCGCATCCGTTCCGCCTATGATGTCCCCGGCCGAGCCGACGCCGCCGCCCCGGTATGGCCGATACCGACCGGGGCGGTGAGCGCAACGAGCAAGCTGCATGACCTCAAGTTCGACCACCCGAACGAGGAGAAGGATTGTTATGCCGGAAGACCGGCAAAGGAGACGAAGAAACCATGGCGGTCACCATCACCATCAACGGCCTGACCCTGTGCCACCAGGGCAGCGGCGGCATCATCCACAACACCCTGCCCGATGTCTGCAAGACCCCCGATAAGGGCGTTCCCGTCCCCTATCAGAACGAGGCCTACTCAAAAGATTTGATCAACGGCACAACAAGCTGCTTCGCCGACGGCGGCCACATGATCGCCAACCTCGGCAGCAAATTCGCCGTCTCCGTATTCGACGAACCCGGCGCCATGGGCGGGGTGGTGTCGGGCACGAGCAAGGCCGAGGCGGAATGGATCAGCCACTCCTTCGATGTCTTCTTCGAAGGCAAGCCCGCCTGCCGGTTGACCGACAAGATGTTCATGAACCACCGCAATACGGCGAGTCTGGCCGGCCTGGTGCAGCCCCACCTGTCGGGCTACACGGGCCGGGACCTGATCATCGAGGCCGTCTGCGAGGTCTTTTGCACCGTGCGCCGGGAGGGCATGGACGCCAAGGCCGAAAAGTCGCCCGACAAACGCTTCAACTACTCCAAGCGCGCCAAAGAGCTGAGCGCACAACACCCCGGGTTGAACAAACTCTCCATCGAGAAGCAATTCCTCCATGCGGTGGATAAAGCCGATTCCACACTTCTCAAGACACTGAAGGAGGCCGGTCGTAAAGCCGTGCCTATCAGCGCCATCAAAAGCCGCCTGGTCACGGAAGCGATGAAAAACGCCGGGGAACAGGTCATTAAACGCACCGCGAAAAAGGCCCTGCTCAAATTCATCCCGGTGGTGAACGTGCTCAGCACCGCCTGGGATGTCTATGACATGGCCTCCACCGGTTATAAGGCGTTGAAAGAGGTGAGCGCCAGACTCGCCGTCTATGACCCGGCCAAGGCGACGACCTTCCGCGCCCGCCCCGACCTGGTCAACGTCGATCCCGCCACCGGCAAGCCGACGCAGATCTA
>JAHXHR010000135.1 GCA_025656505.1 Candidatus Thiodiazotropha sp. (ex Epidulcina cf. delphinae)
ATAGTGCGAGTCATATTTTCTTCCAAGAAAAAATCATATGATACAGCGTATTATCGAATTACATTAACCTTAATTGAGAACGCCCCCTAGTGTATATTGTTTTGACGGTATCACCCCAACGCTAAGCCATCAGCGTACCGCAAAGCGGAGACATTGAAACACCGTCGTCACCCACCCGGCTCAGTTGCCGGCGAGGAAGCTTTAGGCAATAAACACCCAAAATACTGATTTGTGGATCAAGTCACAAAAAAAACGGCCGTTAAAATCGTTAAGAGCCACCCGATCACAGTGGGAGTTGAAATCAAAATGCGATCCGAAGTTCCAACAAAGCATTGGCGGTTGTCACTGTCCTTCATTGTGATTGCCTTGATACTGATGAGTCAAACCGCGATAGCCGACAGCGCGGAAGAGGCCGAGCAACTTCGGGAAAAACTCGAAACCCGTGTCGCTGAAATCGCCAAGAACAAAAGGCTTCATGCGCGAATGGTCAGCGAAGGCCGTGACCGGACCGTGCTTTGTAGATCCTGCCATGGTCATGACGGCATTGCCGTACAACCGCTCGCCCCCAATCTGGCCGGACAGAACCCTGCCTACATCATCGATCAGTTCCAGCGTTTCGGCGACGGCAGACGCAATGACTATCTGATGAGCAATCTGGCCAAGACTTTCAGCATCGGGGATCAAATCAAGATCGCCCTCTACTATGCGAACATGGAGATGAAACCCTCGGGCGGCGGGGATCTCAGTCTATTGCCGACCGGAGAGAGACTCTACAAGGAGATCTGCATCGAATGCCACGGCAAGAACGGCCGGGGTCAGGAGGGCTATGCCCGGCTGGCGGGCCAAAGGCATGATTATGTAGTGAAGATGCTGAAGGAGTTCCGCAATCGTACGGGCAAACGCAGCAATGTCTGGATGACCGGGGTGGCCATCCGTCTCAATGACCATGACATGGAGGCAGTCGCCACCTATCTGGCTAATCTGGACTAGCGCACCTCGTCGGGGACGGCCTTTCGTCGGGCATTCGACCCTCTGCAGCCCGGAGGGCACAGCCGCTGCTTCTGCGCCAAAGGAAATCGGGCCAGGCGCAGTCGCAGATAAGCATACAACTCCTCCAGCCACTGCGGTCCCTCAGTCGTGCGCGCAGCAGCCTCCCCTGCACGGAAATCATAGGGCGCTATCAACACCGCCGACCGATCCATGCCTACCCTGGCGACCAGATAGAAGAGTTCCTCGATGTAACGGTTGCCGACCGCTAAACATCCCGCTGACCAGGCGCTGCCATGAATGAAGATGTTCGAGCCCGGCGCACCCCTGCCCTCCTTGTTCGCCTGAATCCAGTCGTATGCATTGGGATAATTGAGTTTCATCGACAGATGAAAATGGCTGTTGGGATTGAGTGCGACGATGCGATAGAAGCCTTCAGGCACCTGCCTGTCTCCCTCCCTCAACTTGGGTCCCGTTCCACCGCTGGCGGCGAAGACGGCGTAATCGTGGATGAATCGCCAGGCGCTGTCCTGATAGGACCACAGTTCCAGACGCCGACTCTCCTTAAAGGCGATCAACTGCACCCGCCGTGGCGGATAGGTGACACCGGCAAGCTCGAAACGAGCCCGCAACCGCTGCTCCACTTCGCTGCCAAGCTGAGTCAATACCGCCTCGACCTCGGAAGTGGGCTTGGCGCAGGCACCTACCACCCACAGCAGCCCCATCAGCAGCGCAACGCCTCTCATGTTGCGCCTTGCCTGGCCGGCCCAAGCCGCAGCCGTCCGCCATCGATCTGATCGGAGATCCTGTGCATCTGCTTAATCCGCTGATTCAGGTTCTGCAGGATCATCCGCACGAATTGACTGCATATCGAAATGACCGCCGATGACAAAGCCCTGCTGATCGAACCGGATAGCCGGAATACTGACAGACGAAATGACGGAAGATGCGAATCGGCTCCATTGAGGCCCGTGAGCTTTTATAGCCTAGTGTAACGTATAATCAAGTTACCGATATCAGTTCCTGCGCCCCCCTCCCCCACCGAAGACTAGCAAAATCAATAACAGCCCGGGTTATCGGCTTTTTCGGCGTGAAAGAGGGGCGTAGCGGCGGCAAAATCAGGCGACAATCGGACAACGGTATTGAGAGGGCGAAAAATCCCACGCGAAAAACGAAGCTATCGCTTGGATTTGTGTCTAAAGTTAGCCATAGTTAGTACCGACAAGGCATTGGGAACGCAAGGAATCTCCCTGACAAGAATGAAAATCGCCTACTATGCATTTGTTGCCGTCGGACTGCAGTTATGTCTCTGCGGGACGGCGCAATCCGTCGATCTCATCGTCAATCCTGACATCTCCCAGGAGACAGTCTCGCGCAGCACAGTGCGCTCCATTTTCAGCATGCGTATGACGAGATGGCCTGACGGCACGCCTATCCATGTATTTGTCATGGGCGACAGGACCGATCTACACGCAGCGTTCAGCAAGCAGATTCTCGGTGTCTTTCCACATCAACTACGTAGGGCCTGGAGCCGGCAGATCTATTCCGGCATGGGACAGGCGCCTACAAAGGTTGAATCAGAAGAAGAGATGCGCGAACAGATAGAAAAAACGCCCGGAGCCATCGGTTACCTCTCTAAGGAAAATACCAATGAGCGTGTACGGACCATTTCGGTCGAATAGCGGTAGGACCGTCGCTTGCCTGATCACCCTGTGCTGCCTGCCCGCCATGGCGCCCCTGGCCACGGAGCCCCCCAGTCTCCATAAGAGGTTTCAGGTTCATGGCTTTTTGACTCAGGGCTATGTCAAAACCACTGAAAACGGTTTTTTCGGCGATAGCGAGGACGGCAGCCTGGATTTCCGTGAACTGGGAATCAATGCCTCCCATCGCTTGACACCGGCAATCATGGCTTCGGCGCAACTGCTGTCACGCAGCGCCGGTGAGATGTACGACGGCTCGTTGGACCTGGACTTTGCGCAACTCGACTACGCATTTCAAATGGACGAATGGAACCGAGCCGGCATTATTCTCGGGCGCAGCAAGAACCCTCTCGGGCTCTATAACGACACCCGTGACGTGGCGGCTACTCGTCCGGGCATCTTTATGCCCCAGGCGATCTACTGGGATCGTGTGCGAAACATGGTGCTCTCCAATGACGGCGGACAGGTGTACGGCGATAGCCAATTCGGCAACCACCTGTTCAGACTGCGGCTGTTTGCCGGTAAGACACCGATCGATGAAAATGTCGAAAACACCTATCTCGTCGCGGCATTCGATCCTGAACTGAAACAGGACGGCATCACAGTCGGAGGACGGCTGCTTTATGAGTGGGATGGAGGGCGTCTCAAACTGGCCCTGAGCAACGCCTCTTTGACGCTGGAAGGACGGTCGAACGTGTTACCCACAGGTACTATCGATATCGACTACCGGGTGATATCCGCACAATACAACAGCGGTCCCTGGAGCCTCACCTCGGAATATATGCAAGAGCCTCTCGACTACTCCGGTTTCAGCGGATACATGGAGCCGGCGGACACCACCGTGGACGGCTATTATCTACAGGGAAGTTACCGCCTACAGAAGGACTGGGAACTCCTCGCCAGATATGAAGAGAGCCACTATGACAAGAACGACAAGGACGGCACGAAGAGCAGCGCCAGACTGGGTCTGGAGCCCCACAATTTCTACAGCAACGTATGGACCCTGGGACTGCTCTGGGAGCCGACCGAGCACCTGATGCTGCGCACCGAATTCAGCCAAGTGGAGGGAACCATTTTTCTATCGGTCCTGGAAAACCCCAGCCCCAGTGAGAATGAACCCGACTGGAACCTGTTTTCAATTCTTGTCTCCTATAGCTTCTGAACGGCCGTCATGATCCCAGCCAGTGAAAACAGCTTGATACAATCGCCGCTTAAACGGAACGAGCCCGTCTTCGTCAGCTTGAAATGGAAAGTGGTGCTGCTCTTCAGCCTGGTGCTGTTCATCATCAACGCCGGCCTGACATGGCTGGGTTATCTGCAACAGCGAAATCTGTTTCAAACCTACCAAGAACAGATCCGCGAACAGCAAAACAGACAGGTCAAGTCACTGCTTGACACCAGTTTTTATCGCCTGGAACAGATTGCTCTGATGATTCCCTCCCTGGCTGAAACGGCGATCCAACCACGCACACTCACGCTGAGCGAAAGGCTCCAGCGATTCTTTGAGCATAGCGCAACGCCTCTGGAAATGGATTGGGGCCTGGAAGAAGCCGCTTACTTCAACCATGACAACAGCATGCTGTTCAACTGGCAGACGGGGGCGCTTGGCGGGATGTTCGAAGAGTTGATCGCCTCGGTCAACCGTCTGGAGATACCGATGACCACCCTGCACTGCGATATCCGCTGCAGTCAGTATGTTGCCGTACCCATACTGGATAAAGGCAGACACGCCGGCGTGATGCTGGTCGGACGTTCACTGGCGGATGTCATTATCGAATTCAATGAATTGTCGAAGAGCGATGTCGCGGTCATTAGCCGTCCGAAATCCCAAGAAAAACTGCAAGGCAGATCCCGCTATCTGGCTGAGTGGCAGCGCTATATCACCGCCTCCAGCAATTTGAAACAACTCTTGCCTCTGTTACAAAACACCGCTCAGCGTATTGACCTGAAAAGACTGATGGAGGACGAATACACGACTATCGAATCGGGAGAATACTATGCCCTCAGCCTGGTGCCCGCAAGCAGCGATACCTCGATACTCTCCGCGGATTTTATTATCGTCAGCAACATCACACCCGTGGTGCGTCAGATTCAACAGGCAACCACCCAATCCGTGGGGATCGGCATCATCGGCTTCATTGTCTCCGAACTGCTTCTTGCGCTGTTTCTTTGGCAACCCATGAAGCGATTGCTGATGATCTCCGACAGTCTGCCGCTGTTGGCCAAGAACGCCTTTAACGAGGTCAGGGACAAACTCTCCATCAAACACCGCGACTGGTATCGGGATGAGATCGACATCGCCAGTGATTCCGCCATCCAACTGACCCGCACCCTGGAGAGCCTTCATGAGGAGATCAAAAACCATACCGACAGTCTCATCGTGCGCAGTAAAGAGTTGGCGGTAGAGCGTGATTTTCTCGACACGGTCATGAACAGCGCCCAGGTCGTCATCCTGACTCAGGACGGCGAGGGTGCGATCCTCACCATCAATACGGAGGGTCAGAAATTCATCGGCGTCAGGAAGTATAAGTGTGGTTCCCGCTACTTTTGCGATCTGTTCATGAACGAGGAAAAAGTCGACGAGATGGAACATGTCATGACGCGCCTGAGGAGCGGCATGATCGGTTCCTATCAACACGACGCCAGGACTTTCTCCTCCGATGGGCAGAATAAAACCATATCCTGGGTACACTCTGCTTTAGCCGGCAGGCAACCTTCCGATCTGCCCATCGTACTCTCGGTCGGACTTGATATCACTGACCGCGAAGTGGCAGAGCAGCGCCTGGCGTGGCTGGCGAATCATGATCCGCTGACCGAACTGAACAACCGCCGTCATTTCCAATCGGAGTTCGAAAAAATCATCACCCTTGCGGAACGTTATCACCATTCCAGCGCGTTGCTGTTCTTCGATCTTGATCAGTTCAAGTACATCAACGATTCAAGCGGCCACCAGGCGGGTGACGCCCTATTACAGATCGTTGCCCGAAAATTGCGTGAAATCACCCGTTCCACCGACCTCATCGCCCGTCTTGGCGGAGACGAATTCGCCATCGTGATCCCCGAGACTGATATACCCGGCGCCACTCGGTTCGCGGACAAGCTGCTGGATGACCTCAAGCAAATCACCATTCCCTTGAAGGGACATAGCCATCGCATCTCCGCCAGCATCGGTATCGTCACCTATCCGAAACACGGCACCAACTCTCAGGATCTGCTCTCGAATGCCGATCTTGCCATGTATCAGGCCAAGGAATCGGGCAGAGACCAGTGGCACCTCTTCTCCAGAAGGGAACAGGCGCGGGAACAGATGAACGCTCGCGTCACTTGGAAAGACAAGATTGAACAGGCCTTGACCGATGACCGTTTCATCCTCTATTTCCAGCCCATTATGGAGATCAGCAGCGGCGACATCTCGCACTACGAAGTGTTGATCAGGATGATCGAAAAGGACGGCTCCATAGCAATGCCGGGAGAGTTCATTCCAGTGGCTGAACGCACCGGCTTGATTCACCGTATCAACCGTTATGTGTTGCGCGCCTCCATCGAAAAACTGGCAAGCCTGAACAGACGCACGCAGAATATCACTCTCTCAATCAACCTCTCGGGACGCGTCATTGACGATCCTGAACTGCTCCCTCAATTGACCCATCTGCTCAACACCAGCGGCATCAATCCCAAACATCTCGTATTCGAATTGACCGAGACCGCCGCCCTGGCGGACGTCAATGCAGCGGTGCGCTTAATGAGCGAACTCCAGGCCCTGGGCTGCCGGTTCGCCCTGGATGATTTCGGTGTCGGCTTCTCTTCCTTCTACTATCTGCGGGAACTGCCCCTGGATATCGTCAAGATCGACGGTTCCTTCATCAGGCAACTGCCGACCAACGCCATGGATCAAGTCTTCGTCAAGGCGCTGACCGAAATGGCCACCGCCCTGGGAAAAGACACCGTGGCGGAATTCGTCGAGGACGAATCCACCCTCAAACTACTCGAGGAAATCGGCGTCATCTACGCCCAAGGCTATCACATCGGAAGACCTTCCCCGGATATCCCTATACCTGCACAATCTAAGGCCAACCTGAACCCGTGAATCCATAAGGGTGCATGGCGCAACTGCGCGCTTGCCGTTCATCCCACACTCGAAACAGTGGAAATCCGATTAATGTTAACAGGCATTAGGATTTTTATTCCTCTTTGTGAACCAATCGGCAACTTCCCGGTTAAAGCGAGAATATGATTCCCCTACGTCTTCAAACGCCACTTGCGAATGAGACTGACGTCATCTCCAGACAGGCAGACCACAGTCCACAACCTGGAAATTGCCATCCATGGAGCCGGTGCTAAATGGGGCAGGGACCGCTCAGCATTCCCCTAACGCCCAACGTTCATATAACGCAGCAATCATATCAAGCTGCCTCTACCTAGAAGGATAAAGTTTTAATGAAACAGCGATTAATGAAGGAAAGGTTAATGAAGGAAAGGTTAATGAAAAAACCCCTGCGATCAAAATCAGTACGCCTTATGTCGTGTGGCGTGCTTCTTGCGCCGCTGGCGGCCCTTGTCTCGGCCCCACCCGCCCAGGCATTCGGCAACTTTTTAAGCGGCTGGATGGCAACTTATCCCGCCTCCGCCTCCGGCAGCGCCGGTTGTCAGCTCTGCCATG
>JAHXHR010000136.1 GCA_025656505.1 Candidatus Thiodiazotropha sp. (ex Epidulcina cf. delphinae)
CGATATGAGCGTTTAGCCATTACTTATCAAGCCATGCTCAGTTTGGTAGCCACTGTTATTTGGCTTAATTGAGAACGCCCCCTAGTACTCCTCCAACATGATAATGATCCTAAAAACCGCAGTTGACCGCTCCATCCTGATACTAAGCTACTGATAGGCAAACGATTGACTTCGATTTGCCTATTCACCTGCTGAGTGAACCAGGCTACGGGGTGAATTGCACGCTTGCGGCGGCGCATGGCTGCGTTGCAACGCCTTGGCATAGCATGACGATTCCGCGTCGTGCAGGGATGCACAAGTGTCGCAAGCACCGGGATGTGCAGGAGCGACCCTTGCCCTGCACCCCCGCAAGCGCACACTTCACCCCATCCAACTGCGGTTTTTAGGATGATGGCTTCTCGTCGCGCCCTAAGGGAGGCCCGCAAATGACTCAATCCTGCGTTTCAACGCCCACTACCGGCATCGGTGCAGATGGCGATTTGTCCCCCGGGCTTGGCTTATGTGGTTTTATATATACAAAACAGTCGGTTATTAAAGTATATGTAAAATTTACAACGCTTCTGAAAAATGCGAACCAGATCCTTGATGTTTTTTGCCTTGCGTCTATACTTTTTCATGAATGGGAAAATATTCCCAATTTTAGTTCAAGCAAAGGAATGTTCGACAGCCGATGGTTGCTGCGAATGCGCAAACAGGAGGAAGCGTTTGATGAAACAGCGAAAACTCGTTATTTGTATGTCAGTGATCCTTACCGCCGTGCTTGGCGCTTGCGGAGGCGGAGGCGGCAGCAGTAATGGTGGTGGTGCGGTCACTACAGTGGGCAAGATAGACGGTTTCGGCAGTGTTTATGTCAACGGCGTCAAATTCGATACCGGTCATGCGGTATACAGCGTCGATGATGAAGTCGGTCAGGACGACTCGTCACTTGCTCTCGGTATGAAGGTCCGCGTCGAGGGACGGATCAATGACGATGGCAAGACAGGAACCGCCGACAGCATCTACTACGACGATGACCTCGAAGGCCCCATTGACAGCGGCAGTATGGTGGTCGGGGATGGTGTTACCACCTTTACCATCCTGGGGATGGCGGTCAGTGCGGATATTAGCGCTACGGTATTCGATGACGGCGCCAGCTATGATGGGCTTGCCGAAGGCCGGGAGATAGAGGTCAGCGGCTTTTTCGACGGAACCCAGATAGTTGCTTCCCGGATCGAATTGCAGAACGACAGCGATGATGATTATGAAATCAAGGGTACGGTGACCGGTTATGACGGTGGCTGGATAACCTTAACGTTGCAGAATGGCGCCGATGCCGGTCCCTATGCCATCAGTAGTGCGGCAGAACTGGAAATTCCGTCCGATCCTATGGGTTTGTATGTCGAAATCAAGCTGGACAACAGCAGCGGAACCCCTGAAGTGGTGCATATCGAGAGAGAGGATGACGATCTGATCGATGAAGATGACGATGATGTCTCGTTGAGGGGCATACTCGTCGAGGATGGCAATGGCGGTTACTCGGTCAACGGAGTCTCTTTCGAAGTCTCGCCCGTGACCCGCTACGAACCTGCAAGCCTGGAAGGCAATCTCAGCGGCGGGATGGAAATCGAAGTCGAAGGCATCATGCGGGACGGCGTGCTGATTGCAAGGGAGATCGAGGCGGAGGATGGTGAGGTCGAGGTCAAGGCGCGGGTCAGCAGTGTGCAAAACAGTGACGCAAAAAACGGCGCTATCACCCTCGACCTGGGAAATGGACAGACGCTGACGGTAGGGACGGACAACTCATCCATGTTTGAAGACAGTTCCGATTACGATCACGATGATGACGGCAGTTTCAACCTCAACGAATTGACCGATAGCGACTATGTTGAGGTTGAGCTTGGCCGTTCGGGAGATCAATATTACGTCATCAGCATAGAAAGGGAAGACGAAACGTCCTCAACGGAGATCGAAGCTCCGGTGGGTGCCTTCACTGTCAACGACTCCGTCACCCTGGTGGGCGCCGCCTTTACGGTGCATGAAGGCACGCGGTATGAGATATACGATTCATCCACCGATAGGGAAACCTTCTTCTCCAACCTCGAGGTGGGCAATAGGGTCGATATGGAAGACCGGAATTCGGACGGATCCATCGATGAGATAGAAATGAAGTGATTTGATTCATCAGGAGGTCAAGGTATCTGCTCAGCATAGATAGCTTGCCAGGGTTTGACGGCGGTCGCTGACAAGCCTCTGCCGTCATTTTTTTTATTTAACGAAAGGATTTGATATGCTTTATGCCTTGAGCGGTATGATATAAGGCGGTTGAGCGGCAATGCCGGTCAGCGACGCCTTGAAGGTTAGTGAATCAGTTACATGTCCATAGTCAGCACCTATGTCAAACACCTTGGCGACAACGCCCGGATCTGTTCCATGCGGGAGTTTGACGACCTGGTGTCCGCAGAAGACCATCCGGGTTATATGCGCAAGCATCGCGCCGGTCTGCTGCTCGATCGAACCCGTTTTTTCGCCTCGCTCTTCTCCCTGCTGGTTCCCCTCTGGCTGTTGATCGACTATCTGTTGCTGCCCCTGAAGGTATTCTTGCCCATTGCATTGATCCGGCTGCTTTCCACCGCACACTTCATTTTCCTGTCCCGCTATCGCGCTAAAGAGGTCAACCTGAAAAACAGTCTGCTGCTGCTGGGTGGGATGATGCTCAATCTGCCACTGACCTTTTTTGCCTCCGCCCACTACCTGGCGATGTTGCCGCCGGACGATATATACCGGTTGCCGGTGCAGCTCTATACCATGTTGCCCTATATTGCGGTGGGATTTCTCGGCCTGTTTCCGTTGACCGTCCTGGAGTGCGTCACCCTGGTACTGTTGTCGGCTATGGTGACCATGACCGGTTGGAGTTTCTATGATGCCGATCCGGTGCACCATCTGCTGCCGACCTTATGGATGCTGTGCATCATACTCAGCATCGTGCTGTTCGCCGCCACGCTGCAACTGCAGTATATGATCGCATTGATCACGCGAGCCGACCATGATCCCGTTACCGGCGCGCAAACCCGGAAATCCGGCATCCAAAGCCTGGCCAAGGCATTTCAGCAGGCGCAAATTCAGAATGACAACCTCAGTATCGCACTGGTGGATCTCGATGATGCGAAAAACATTATCAGCGAATACGACTATGCCACTTACGACCATGTAGTCATTGAAGCGGCCGACATTCTGCGAGATGGATTGCGCCATAACGACATGTTGGTGCATTGGGGCGAAAAAGTATTTCTTTTGATCCTGCCCGGCGCCGATTGTGAGGGGGCCGCCATCACTGTACGGCGGATCCATTCGCAAGGACTGGGGTCTTTGCCCGATGGCAGCCCGGTGACGGCGAGCATCGGCATTTGCGAACGGGTGGCCGATAATATCGCGGAGTGGTCCGTCATGTTGACGACGGTCGATTCTCGCAGAGATAGCGCTAAATCCCTGGGGAAGGACCGGTATGTACTATGCGGCGGCCGATCAGGCGAGGCGCCGGGTAAGGTTGATAGCGGATAGCGCTGGCTACATGGTTCCGGCCGGGTAGGCTCTGTTGTCCGGTATTGCATGCCGCATTACCGGGCGATTCAGCTAAAAAATTTCTTGAAAGAGCGGGCAACCCAGCCACCCTCCCCTTTGTCCCCGGTAAGTGAGTTTATGGTCGATTTCACGGCCAAAACATAGGCGGCGTCATCGTTGCGGATATGGTTGAACAGCCATCGGGCAAGAAGACCGTGCAACTCTTCGGATACATCCTCACCGGCCTTGTACCTGGCTTGGAACTCAGCGACCCGTCTTATGAACAGTGCGTGGACCTTCTTATGGGGGCGCACGAATTGGTACCCCGCATCCTCCAGAAGAGCCTCCTCAAAACTGAAATGCGACATGGTGTAGTCGATAGTGTCTTCGATGATGTCGCCGATGCTCTTGTTGTCCCTGGTGAGCCGAGCGTCATGCAGCTTGTTAATGTATTCAACGATGCGTTTGTGTTGCCCGTCAATGACTCCAATCCCTGTGTCAAGATCCTTAGTCCAAACCAGATATCCCATTATGTTAAGTACCTCGTCGCTGAGATAATTTCGGTATAGAACGTGTTTCCTGATATACCGAAAGTCCTTGATGCAAGTTCCGATGGGAATTATTATACTGGAAGGATAGATAAATAACACCAACAGAAGAGCCTGTGTTGCGGCTCTTGGAAAGGGAGCGCCATTCCCGGCGAGCCGCGCCTTGTTCCGGCGCATTTGAGTAGCTCTGTAATGTTACAGGATCTATGACGAGGCACACCGGTTCCACTTTGCTGTATCAATCCTAATTGATTATAAAGTGATTATGCTGATATACATCTTTTCAAACCTGTACGGCATTCAAAACCAAGCCTTAGAGGCTGACAACGTGTGCGCTCCATCCGAACTGTGAATTAAATTCACCGGATTTGCCGGATAATGACCGGCATGACCCAAGGGTTTTTCTGGAAAATCAAGTGAATTTAATGAGTTGCCTTGTATTTTTCGCTATGCCGGGACGCCTGCATATCCACTCAAGTTTTATCGATCAGCGCCGCAACAATAGGTAACAGGCAAACACAGGTTTCGATCCTCCTCCGGCGCTCAAAAAAAGCGCCTTATAAGCCCACCCTCTCCCCGGGTGGGTCTTTTTTTATGCCCTGTGCAGGCTCCCGTTCAAGGCATTGCGGATCGGTGTCGGTTGCGCCAAGCCACCGGTCTCTCCATGTATGATCAGATCCACCTCCTTCCCGCATCGAATACGGACCTCAAGAGGGGTGCGCGCCGGCGGGCGTCGGCTGATATTGGCGCTGGTCGATACCAAGGGGCTTTCCGCTGCACGGCAAAGCGCGGCGGCGATCGGATGGTCGGTGACCCGAACAGCCAGCGTGGCGCGATTTCCCGTGAGCCAGCCGGGAACGCCAGAGGCTGCGGGGACCAGCCAAGTGGCCGGTCCGGGCCAGCTCTTCAATACAGGCTCCATGGCTGCCGCCGGCAACTTGTCCATATAAGGTTGCAGGCGGTCGACCCGGTCCGCGATGAGGATCAGACCCTTTTTCACTGACCGGTGTTTCAGGGCCAGCAAGCGTGCCACGGCATCACCGTCGAGTGGATGACAGCCCAGGCCGTATACGGCTTCGGTGGGATAGGCGATCAGGCCGCCTGCGCAGATGGCCTGTTTCGCCAGCCGCAGGCGCCAGGGGTGTAGATAGGTCGTAATTTGCAAGATATGTCTGAATAAGCGCTGTTATTGTGAATAAGATACCATATCAGCCTGACATGGGGGGAACCGAGACGGCGGGAACGGTTTGCCGGTTCTGATTTTCCGGCGCTAAACATCGTCAGGCTTCGATAGGCGCACCCAATGCATGCGATTTCACAGCTTTAATTATCGGTTTATGCTGTAATGAGTTCTTAGTGGAATTACAGGGAAGGGTATGCCATGGAAATCGTGCGCCCCATGTTTGAATCGGATGATCTTAACGCCGCCATCGAATTCATCTCGATGTGCCAGAAGATCGAAAATCCTCGGTTGGATGATATTTGTTTGCTACTGCGCCACCTCCACGAGTTTCAGTCGCAGAACTGGGCCCTGGGGCTATGCCGCGTTAATAAGCCAAATGCGGAACTCTTGAAAACCGTGCATATTTCCGCAGATTGCCTACAGCAGCAAGAAGGATGCAGTTCGCCCGAACCATGCAGTTGTTGTACCGGCGATCAGGCTGAATGGAAGGAGAGGGTTAGTGTCATGTCGTTCTCTTGCAAACCGAAGCGGTTCGCATCCATGGAAACGATCGAAGGTGGCTTTGTCTTCTGTCAGACCAGTCGTTTGGGCCGTGATTTTGCCTCGTGCCTGTTTCTCGAAGACAGGTTAGAGGTGCTTTCCGAGATGAAAAAGGTGCTTGAGTTAATCATTCCCCACCTGCTCCATCTGATTGAAGACCTACAAGATGTCGGCTTCATACTCTCGCAGTTGACCGAACGCGAAAAGGAGGTGCTGAGATGGATTGGCGAAGGGAAGAGTAATTGGGAAATCGGCCGCATCCTCGACATCACCGAACGTACCGCGAAGTACCACATATCCAACATTCTGACCAAGCTCAACCTAGTCAACCGGGTGCAGGCGGCAGTATTTGCCTCTCTGCTACCGAGACCGCACTAGCCCGGATATTTCACACGGGAACGTGATGATCGTGCCGAGCTCGTCGCTCAGGAATGGATTTACGATTGAATTAATAGCCTAAGCTATTGATGATTGAGGAAATGCCATCCCTGAGCGACGAATTCAGTGCGAGGGGGCGTTCAGTATTACCGGATAATGCTTTGCTAATATTCTAAATATTACACGTTAAATCAAAAGGTTAATTCACCATATCAGCGGCCGAGTGAAATGTCCGGGCTAGCGGGTATGCGTGGCAGGATGCGAACCAATCCCCTCACCGTCATATATTGTCCGTTCGTACAGTAGTGGGACCAGCGCTTGTCGCATACAGTGTATAACATTGCTCAATAGTGGGATCTCCACTAATGAATACCCTCCGTACGATGCTGGCATCGCAGAGGTCCAGGTAGATGCGGATGTCTTTGTGACTAACCGAAGAACTGTTTTTCGCGGAGAGATGGAAATGCATTTAAGTCAGTCTGCAGAGAGTGTTAAAAACCAACGACCGGCCGGGAGCATGCAGAGGCAGGCATCGCAAGGCTGCTTCGCGCTGATATGGATGAGAGGTATCACCAAGCATCATGAATCCGCGGTCTTACGGGATGTGGAAGGGATCGCCGGCGTAATATCCGTTGCGTTTTCCCGTAAAGCCCCATACATGCTGCTCGTCGGTTACGAGCCAAGCATCACGAATTCGGCGACGATCCTCGGTAAGGTTTCGAGCCCGGAAATACAAGCCAGGATCGTAGGATGCTAGTGATTTTTGGTGGAATATCACGCTTTAGAAGGACGTGCGGACATCCAGGCGTCGACTGATTGTCTGTGTGGCCTTACCGTACCTTATTAACTCAAGTTTCGGAGTTCGTCTTGTTTCCATATTCTGCGAGCTTCGTAGGTGCGGCCCTGCCGCACCGTAACTTGAAGCCCTCTCCCACCGATCCGTTTCCCCGCCTATACAACCAGCGGCTACCGGCGCCGCCACTTCGATAAGATACGCCCCGCACGTTTGCAAATTGGGGAGCGGCGCAAACATTTCGGCTTTTCGCATATCCCAGGTCTTAGGGGGCGTTCTCAATTACCTGAGTGAGCGTGATTCTGAGTCATTTTTCGTGCCGGCAAGGCGCGATGAGGCGCAATAGTCATTCTAT
>JAHXHR010000137.1 GCA_025656505.1 Candidatus Thiodiazotropha sp. (ex Epidulcina cf. delphinae)
ATAGAATGACTATTACGCCTCATCGCGCCTTGCCGGCACGAAAAATGACTCAGAATCACGCTCACTCAGCTAATTGAGAACGCCCCCTAGCCTGCCGATGAGACATTGACAATGTTTGTCAAGCCATGTTTCGCTACCCGGAAGCCGAGAGAGGCCGCATTCCGATGCGACCTTTTGCCTATCCGACGGTCGATGGCCGGCGATCGGTTTTGCACAAAAAATCCGTATCGTCGGCAGACTTGAATCCAGCGGGGAATTTAATAGGCTATTCTGATATTATCATTGCCAATTTTAACACTCGGTAAGGGGCTGCAACGTGGCTGTAGTGGAACTGAAAAAAGACAACTTTGAAGCGACGATAACCGGAAACGATTTCGTTATTATCGACTTTTGGGCTCCCTGGTGTGGGCCATGTCGCTCCTTTGCACCAACCTACGAGACGGTTTCGGATGATCATCCGAATATCGTCTTCGGTAAGGTCAATACGGAACAAGAGCAGGAACTGGCAAAGCACTTCCAAGTGCGCTCCATTCCTACGTTAATGATTTTCCGTGACAATATCATTATTTTCTCCCAGCCCGGCGCATTACCGGAATCCGCTTTCCGCGAGTTATTGAGCAAGGCTGGGGGGCTGGACATGAACGAGGTTCGCGCCCAGATTGAAGCGGAGCGGCAGGGTGGTCAGAACGCCTGATTCAGAGTGGTAGCGGTCCTCTGCTTTCAAGGTGATAAATCAGTAGAATGCAACGAACCGGGGAGCGGTTGACAGCGCCCTGGATAAGAGGCTTATCCAGGGTTTTTGGTGGGGTTTTATCAATTTCCGGTCCCGCTGAAAACGAACGATACACAGATTCAAGGAGAAGCGCCTTCTCATGAGACTTGCCACTTACCCATGGAGTATGAAAAATTTGTTGTCCGCAAGGCCGACCATGGGGAAGGTATTGGATCTCAGCGAGGAAAATTATGTCTTGTTGATGCGTCTTGCGCCTGATCTTACGCAGATGCAGGGCAATTACCAGTCGAGTCTTGATCAGGAGATGGACCTCTACCTTGAGGCCGTTGAACAGACCCCCTATACCAGTCTCGTTCACCTGACTTACTATTTCAGCCGCGCGGTGGGGAATTATTCGGACCCTGACGCCATGCTCAGGGTCTATCACGACTCGAGGCAGATCGATGTACTTGATTTGCGGCAGGCAATTCTGCCCTTACAGCGCTGGGGACTGCATTCAACCCTGGAGCAGCGCTGGAGAATTAATCTGTTTCTTTCAAAATGGTTACACTATTGCTTGGCGCAAGGTCATTCATTTATGCCTAATAATCAAATAGTTAAAGAGGAGCTGTCGATGCCTGAATTCACCTAGTGCAGTCTCCTATACTGTTTGACGTTTTCAGAGGCCCACCAATGACTCAAGTCGCCCCGCAGGAAGTGCCCTTGGGGTGCAAGGCGCAGCCCGCAGTCGATGGTTGCCCCATTAACAAGGGCCGGGCCATTCCCGGCTACACCCAAAGGACACTTCCTGCGGGGCGTGGCTAACCCCTTCCCGACTCGCTGAATGTTACAGTATCTATGACGAGGTACACTAGCCACCTTCCGCCTGTAGGGTGATTTTCTGGTCTGGGGTACTCGCCGTGATCGCCTGTTTGAGGTAAATTGCTTATAATCGACAGAAGTTGGTGCTAAGCCGCATGGGCAGGTGGAGGCTTTTTTCCGGCTTTCAGCGAAAGTTAAGAGGGATCTGAATGAGATACAAAAATGATAAAAGTTCTGCTGGTTGATGATCACGAACTGATCAGAACCGGGGTCAAGGGTCTTCTGGATAAGGCATCCGATATCGAAGTTGCCGGAGAGGCGTCGAATGGTGAAGAGGCAATCGACCTGGTCAAGAAAGCATCTCCGGATGTGGTTTTAATGGATGTCAGCATGCCGGGCATGGGGGGGATAGAGGCAACCCGCAGGGTGCTTCGGGTCAAGCCGGATCTGAAGGTGATTGCCTTGACCGTACTGGATGAAGATCCGTTTCCGTCCCGTCTGCACGAGGTGGGGGCGATGGGATTTCTCACCAAGGGTTGTCCGGCCGATGAAATGCTTCTCGCCATCCGGGCGGTCTACAGCGGCCGCCACTATATCGCCTCGGATGTGGCCATGAAACACACCCTGACAGAGTGGCAGGGAAATTCGACCAACCCCTTCAAGGCGCTTTCGTCACGGGAGACGCAGGTGTTGTTGCAGATTCTTGAAGGTCAAAAGAACCAAGAGATTTCCGATATTCTGTCGCTCAGTCCGAAAACGGTGAGCACCTATCGACAGCGCATCTATGAAAAGCTGGATATCAAGAACGATGTTGAATTGACACGGCTGGCATATCGTCACGGCATCCTAAAAGACGGCGAAAACAATTAATGTCGTTGCACCCCCAATGTCGCCGCTGCCCGCGGTTGGTTGAGTTTCTCGGCCAGGTAAGAACCGACTACCCGAACTATCACGCCGCACCGGTGGCGCCTTTCGGCGATGCCGATGCGCGCCTGTTGATCGTCGGTTTGGCGCCTGGGATGCATGGCGCCAATGCCACCGGCCGCCCCTTTACCGGCGATCATGCCGGTATATTGCTCTATCAAACCCTGTATGATTTCGGCTTTTCCAATCAGCCCATAGCGAGTTCCCGGCAGGATGGACTACGGTTACGCGACTGCCGGATCACCAATGCGGTAAAGTGTCTGCCGCCGCAGAATAAACCTGTCGGCAGTGAAATCAACACTTGCAACAGTTACTTGCGGGAAGAACTTGGGAATCTGCCGGAGAAGAGCCTGGTTATCGGGTTGGGGTCGATCGCCCATCAGGCGATAGTCAAGGCATTGGGACTCAGGCAGAAGAGCTTTCCCTTCTCTCATGGGGAAGAGCATGAGCTGAGCGATCGACTGCGGTTGATCGACTCCTATCACTGCAGCCGCTATAACACACAGACCCGGCGGCTCACGCCGGCGATGTTCCAGCAGATCTTTCGCAGAGCCAGGGAGGCGCTTGATGCCGTTTGAGGCGGCTCTGCAGGAAAAGCGGCTCCATGTCTCAGTCGATCTTTGATCACGGCAGCTTCCTCAAGACGCTGACCTCCAGGCCGGGTGTCTATCGCATGATCGACGCCGGCGGCATGGTACTCTACGTCGGCAAGGCAAAGAACCTGAAAAAACGGGTTGCCAGTTACTTTACCCGCAGTCTCAACCGCCGTATTCAACTCGTGGTGTCGCAGATCACGCAGATCGAAATCATTGTGACCCAGACGGAAGCTGAAGCGCTGATTCTCGAAAACCATCTGATTAAGTCCCTTAGACCCAAATACAACATACTGCTGCGGGATGATAAGAGCTATCCTTATATCTATCTATCTTTGGACCAGACCTATCCCGCGCTCTCGTTCCGACGTGGGGCGCGTAGCGGAAAAGGGCGTTTTTTCGGTCCCTATCCCAGTGCCGGATCGACCCGTGAGACCTTACAACTGCTGCAGAAATTATTTCCGGTGCGCCAGTGCGAAGAGAGCTTTTTCCGCAACCGCTCCAGACCCTGCCTGCAATATCAAATCAAGCGCTGCAGCGGACCTTGTGTTGGGTTGGTGACACCCGAGGAGTATGCCGGCGATGTTCGGCATGCGGTGCTTTTTCTGGAGGGTAAGGGGCGCCGGGTGATCAATGACTTGGTGTGGCGCATGGAACAGGCCTCCTGCAGCCTGGCGTTTGAGGAGGCGGCGCACTACCGGGATCAGATTAAGCGTCTGAGACGAATTCAGGAGAAGCAGTATGTGAGCGGTGAGGGAGGGGATCTTGACATCGTGGCCCTGGCCAAGCGAGGGGGAAGCGCCTGTTTGCAGGTTTTCTATATTCGCTCAGGCCGTAATCTGGGCAACAAGTCCTTCTATCCCTTGGTGCCTCAAGAGGCGAGTGAAGCGACAGTCCTGTCGGCATTCGTCTCCCAATATTATCTCGATAAACCGGTCCCCAACGAGATTATCCTCAGCCGGCAGCCGGAGGGAAAGGAACTGCTGGAGGAGGTGCTCAGCCGGCAGGCCGAGCGGCGGGTTCGTATCAGTTGCGGCGTGCGGGGGGAACGGGCCCGCTGGTTGAAAATGGCGCAAGACAATGCGGATCTGGCCCTGCAGGCCAGACTGAATGCCCGTGTGGAAATGGAGGATAGGCTTCAGGCGCTGCAGCAGGCACTGACGCTGCAGGCCGTGCCCGAACGGATGGAGTGCTTCGATATCAGCCATACCCAGGGCGAGTCAACGGTTGCATCCTGTGTGGTATTCAACGAGCAGGGACCACTGAAATCCGACTACCGGCGTTTTAATATCGAAGGTATCACCGCCGGCGATGACTATGCCGCCATGCGCCAGGCGTTGGAGCGCCGCTACCGCAGAATCAAGAAAGGTGAGGTGGCGTTGCCGGATCTGTTGTTCATCGATGGCGGCAAGGGACAGTTGGCCGCAGTGCATGAGAGTCTGCAGGATTTGGCCGTTTCCGGATTGACCCTGGTCGGGGTGGCTAAGGGCGTGGATCGCAAGGCGGGTATGGAACGGCTGTTCTTGTTGGGACGCAAGGCACCGATTATACTGCCCGCTGACTCGCCGGCATTGCATCTTATCCAGCAGATTCGGGATGAAGCCCATCGCTTCGCCATCACTGCCCATCGACAGCGGCGCTCCAGGGCTCGAAATCGTTCGGTGCTTGAGGAGATGCCCGGCATAGGCCCCAAGCGGCGTCAGCGATTGATGAAGCAGTTCGGTGGTCTGCAAGAACTTTCCAGGGCGGGGATAGAGGATATCTCCAGTGTCGAGGGCATCAGTATGGCCTTGGCGGAGCAGATCTATCGCACCCTTCACGATAATAAAGGATAATCGCTACGGCAATCATTAGGCGAAACCGATCAGGAAGGATCTGCCTGGAGAGAATTTCCGGTTGGAGAAATCACAATGTGGAGCATTCCTAACATACTTACCCTGCTGCGGATTGTGCTGATTCCGGTGTTCGTTCTGCTGTTCTACCTTCCCGTGGAGTGGGCACGAATCAGCTGCGCGGCGGTTTTTTCAGTCGCAGCAGTGACCGACTGGTTCGATGGCTATCTGGCCAGGCGCTGGGAACAGGTCTCTCCGTTCGGCGCCTTCCTCGATCCTGTCGCAGACAAGCTGATGGTGGCTGTTGCTTTGTTGTTGCTGGTTCAATCGGAGCCGACCCCGGCGCTTGCGATACCGGCTGCGGTGATTATCGGCCGGGAAATCACCATCTCAGCCCTGCGCGAGTGGATGGCCGAACTCGGCGCGAGGGCCATGGTGGGGGTCTCCTTGATAGGAAAATTCAAGACCGCTATTCAGATGATCGCCATCTTGCTTTTGGTTTATGACAAACCGCTATGGGGGATGCCCATCTATACGGTTGGATTCGTCCTGCTCTATATGGCGGCGATTCTCACCCTCTGGTCGATGGTGCTCTATTTGCGGGCGGCCTGGCCGAGCCTGCTGGGAGAAGGGCGGTTGAACGAAAAACCGGAGCGGAAATAGGCAGACTTTCATCGATGGGCATTTTTTCTGATCATTCGGCTTGCGCGTCGTCGCCCACTTGCGTTGCTAAGCTTATCGCATGCAGGCGGAGGATGCCATAGAGGAGGTGTTTAAGATGAGAAAAGAGATGCTACTACTCAGCGTTATCGTAGCGGCTGCATTCAGTCTCTCAACCCTAGCTCAACCTCCCGCCTATTTCGGTTCCGGCGGCGTCCCCTTCAATAGATCGATTGCAAGGCCCTCCTTCTTTAATAGGCAAAAAAGCGTCAGATTTAAACAGGATCGAGACGAGAACGGCTATCATCTGTGGATCTTCTCACAAGGGTTTTCCCCTGACGCCTTGCAAGTGAAGATGGAGGGGCGCTCCCTGGTGGTTGAGAATCAGGAGGCTCACCGGGTGGAGAACCGCAGTGAACGCGGCTACAGTTTTTCCAGCGCTTCCTCCTCAATGCGTCGTCGTTTCAGACTTCCCGGCGATGCGGACGTCGAAGCCATGCAGAAAACCGAAGAGGGCGGCGTGATCGTGATTACCCTGCCTTATAAGCCATATCGCCGGCTCTTGAGGCGTTGACGGGCCTCTGATAAGTGCGGTTTATAGGTTGCATCACACTAGGAAAAGGTTGACAGGCGACAAACTGTAGCTAAAATACGCCCTTCCTGAATGCAGCGGGAATAGCTCAGTTGGTAGAGCACAACCTTGCCAAGGTTGGGGTCGCGAGTTCGAGTCTCGTTTCCCGCTCCAAATCTCAAAAAACCCTGTGCAGGCAATGCCGGGGTTTTTTGCCTTAAGGCCTTTGTTCTCTAAAAGGTCACCCCTCTTGGCTGAGTGGCAGAGTGGTTATGCAGCGGCCTGCAAAGCCGTGGACCTCGGTTCGATTCCGGGCTCAGCCTCCAATAAAAATCAAGTTAAATCAAGTAAATAAGGCGCTTCCCGGCGCCTTTTTCTTTGCGTGAAATTTACTGAAAACCTGCCTGTCTGAAACTGCTTGAACCTAAAAACCGCAGTTGACCGCTCCATCCTGATACCAAACCCCTGATAGGCAAACTATTGACTTCGATTTGCCTATTCACCTGCCGGGTGAACCACGCTATGAGGCGAATGGCACGTTTGCGGCGGCGCATGGCTGCGTTGCGACGCCTTGGAATAGCATGAGGATTCCGTGTCGTTGCGCGCCGTGCAGGGATGCACCAGTGTCGCAAGCACAGGGATGTGCAGGAGCGACCCTTGCCCTGCACCCCCGCAAGCGCACACTTCACCCCGTCCAACTGCGGTTTTTAGGTTGAAAATACCTATTTGGGGTGTCAAAGACACCCGACGCGCAGTAATATTCAGTCGATGTTCTATCATGTTGAACTCAGCTTCTATAAGTGATCGTTCCGATTCCGACATGGCCGGATTTGCCATCAATTGAATCTCCACCATCTTGTTCCACAATATATCTTGGCTATATCCGGATCTCTGAAACGAGCAAATGCAGTAAGGTAGTTGCTTCATAGGGATTCAGGCTGTTTTACAGTGTACGTAAATTGCTCGGAATCTGCGCAGGAATATCGAGGTCACCAACGGTCAGATAAATCATGTCAGAGAGGTTGTGTGTGCCGCAGCAATGCGGATCGGTTAGCAGGGAGCTAACCGTGCAGCATGAGAAGCAGATGAAGTGATGGAGGAGCCGACCCTCCGGAGTCTGCCTGCAGGGGTGGGCTCCAAACCATCCTCAAGCGGCATTGGTTGAAGACCGTTGTCG
>JAHXHR010000138.1 GCA_025656505.1 Candidatus Thiodiazotropha sp. (ex Epidulcina cf. delphinae)
AGAATGACTATTGCGCCTCATCGCGCCTTGCCGGCACGAAAAATGACTCAGAATCACGCTCACTCAGGTAATTGAGAACGCCCCCTAGCTTAGACCCTGAAAATCACAGTTGACCGCTCCATCCTGATACTAAACTACTGATATGCAAACTAGTAACTTCGATTTACCTATTCACCGGTCGGGTGAACCAGGCTACGGGGCGAATGGCATGCCTGCGGTGGCGCATGGCTGCGTTGCAACGCCTTGGAACAGCATGACTATTCCGCGTTGTTGTGCGCCGTGCAGGGATGCACAAGTATCGCAAGCACAGGGATGTTGTGCAGGAGCAGCCCTTGCCCTGCACTCCCGCAGGCGCACACTTCACCCCGTCCAACTACGGTTTTCAGGTTGACGGATGAACTCACTGCTTCTTTCCTTCGGCCTCGAATCGCTGCTGCTGTTGTTATTGTTGGGCTCCATCGTGGGACTGATCGCCGGTCTATTCGGCATCGGCGGCGGTTTGATCATCGTGCCTGCCTTGATCTGGGGATTGCCCCTGGTCAATGTAAATCCCGCCCACACCGCACACATGGCGGTAGGCACCTCCTTGGCGACGATTGTGATCACCTCTCTTTCGTCCATTCGCGCCCATCATAAGCGGGGTGGTGTGATCTGGTCCGATTTTCGGGTTCTTACGCCGGGGCTGTTGCTGGGGGCCTGGATGGGCGGAGTGGTCGCGGGTCAGCTTAACGGTGAGGTTCTGCAGCGTTTTTTTGGTCTGTTTGCGCTGGCTGTAGGTGTCAGCATGCTGCGTGCAGGCGTTGGGCGCGCCGGTGATTTGCGAATGACGAAATGGGCTAAGGGATCGGTGGCCGCCCTGATCGGAGGAATATCCGCGGTGGCAGGCATCGGCGGCGGCTCCATGACGGTGCCCTTCCTCCATGCCGCAGGCGTTGAGATGAAACGGGCGGTCGCCACATCCAGCGCCTGCGGTCTGCCGATTGCATTGTCGGGAGCGGCAAGCTTTATTGTCGCCGGGTGGGATTTACAGGCGCTGCCGACCTACAGTAGTGGCTATGTCTATTGGCCGGCGGCGCTTGTTATCGTCTTGACCAGTAGCCTGTTAGCACCCGTTGGAGCAGGATTGGCCCACCGTTTGCCGGAATTGCGGTTAAAACGCATCTTCGCCTTGTTTCTGATGCTCATCGGCGCGAAACTGTTGATCGGGTAGGCCACATTTCTCACCGGGATTTGGATTTTTGGGCAAGCCGGCCAGGTAGGTTAATGAAATCAAGTCAAGAAATAAGGTTGCCTGAATGAAATATGTCGGTGCTCATGTCAGCGCGTCGGGTGGGGTGGAGAACGCCCCCCTCAATGCACAAACGATCGGAGCCAAGGCCTTCGCCCTGTTCACCAAGAACCAGCGTCAGTGGCATGCCAAGCCTTTGACCGAGACCTCGATTGCGGCTTTCAGGGAGAACCTTGATAAAGCAGACATCAAGTCCGAGCATGTACTGCCACACGACAGTTATCTGATCAATCTCGGTCACCCGGAGCCTGAAGGGTTGGAGAAATCGAGGGCCGCCTTTCTGGAGGAGATGCAGCGCTGCGAGCTGCTGGGGCTGTCGCTGCTCAATTTTCATCCCGGCGCAACCCTGAGGAAGATCAGCGAGGAACAGGGCCTGCGGCTGGTCGCCGATTCGATCAATCGGGTGCTGGAACGGACCCGTGGGGTGACTGCGGTTATCGAGAATACCGCCGGTCAGGGCAGCACCCTGGGCTACCGGTTCGAACATCTGGCGGCGATTATCGAGGGGGTGGAGGATAAAAGCCGGGTCGGCGTCTGCCTTGATACCTGCCACACCTTTGTGGCGGGATACGATCTGCGAACCGAGCAGGCCTGTCAGGAGACGTTTGCCGAATTCGACCGGGTGGTGGGGTTTTCCTACCTGTGCGGCATGCATCTCAATGACAGCAAGCCCGATCTGGGCGCGAGGGTCGATCGCCACCACAGCCTTGGCCGGGGCAAGCTGGGTTGGGAAGTGTTTCATTATATCATGCGGGACGGGCGTTTTGACGATATACCGCTGGTGCTGGAGACCATCGATGAGACCCTATGGGCGGCGGAGATAGCGGCCCTGTACGCTAGCTAGACCTGCCCATTACCCACAAATATTTCCACCCTTTAAAAACAACGAGTTACAAACCATGCCCCTAACAGCCAACAAAAATATGAACCTAACGAAAACAACAGGTTATGTCATGTCTGTTCCCATATTTCAGACTTATGGGTAATGGGCAGAGCTAGACAGAATGTCTTGACCTGATAGCGAGGTGGAGTTTTCGGTGATGCCGAAATCCAAGGCGGACGAGACCAGAGGATTCTAGGGTTAAGGAAAACCACAACCGGTTGCCGCGTATGTCGGGGTTTTAATCCAACCGCCAGGGGTTACATAATAGTCCCTCCCCATGCTATGCCCGGAGCCGCTAACTGGAGGATGAGAGAGAATGAGTATTTCACGCCGTGAATTTCTTCGCCTGATGGGCCTTGCCGGCGCCGCCGGTATGATGCCGTCATCCGTCTTTGCCGCAGCGAAACAACCGGCCGACCTCTATGAGGCGCCGAAATTCGGCAATCTTTCACTACTGCATATCACCGATACCCATGCCCAGCTCAACCCGATCTATTTTCGTGAGCCGAATGTCAACCTGGGTATAGGCCATGCCTTCAACAAGGCGCCTCATCTGGTCGGAGACAAGCTGCTCAACCATTTCGGCATAGCCCCCGGCAGCATCGAATCTCACGCCTTCAGCTATCTCGATTTCGACGCGGCCGCAGGCAAGTACGGCAAGGTCGGCGGTTTCGCCCATTTACAGACCCTGGTGCGGCGCATCCGCGACGATAGGGGACCGGGCAACAGCCTGTTACTGGATGGCGGCGATACCTGGCAGGGCTCCGGCACCGCCTACTGGACCCGCGGCAAGGATATGGTCGGCGCCTGTAACCGGCTGGGTGTCGACGTGATGACCGGCCACTGGGAGTTTACCTACCTGGACGAGGAGGTGATCGCCAATATTGCCGACTTCAAGGGCGACTTCGTGGCGCAGAACGTCAGGGTCCGGGAAGAAGCCCTGTTCGACTACAAGTTCCCCGATTTCGACGGCTACGATGAGGATGCCGGCAATGCCTTCAAGCCGTATGTGATCAAACAGGTCGGTGGCGTCCGGGTGGCGGTGATCGGCCAGGCCTTCCCCTATACGCCGATCGCCAATCCGCGGCGTTTTATCCCCGACTGGACCTTCGGTATTCAGGACGAGATGATGCAGGGAGTGGTCGATACCGTGCGGGAAAACGAAAAACCCGACCTGGTGGTGGTCATCTCCCACAACGGCATGGATGTGGATCTGAAGATGGCCTCCAGGGTCTCCGGTATCGATGTCATCTTCGGCGGACATACCCACGACGGCATGCCGGCCCCAACTATCGTCAAAAATTCCGGCGGTAAGACCCTGGTCACCAATGCCGGTTCCAACGGTAAATTCCTCGGTGTCATGGATCTGGACGTGAAGGGGGGCAAGGTCCGCGATTTCCGCTATCGGCTGTTGCCGATCTTCTCCAACCTGTTGCCGGCGGATAGGGCGATGCAGGCCTACATCGATGAGGTTCGCGCACCCTACAGGAAGAAACTTGATGAAGAGCTGGCGGTCGCCGAGGAGACACTGTTCCGTCGCGGCAACTTCAACGGCACCTTCGACCAGGTGATCTGCGATGCCCTGACCAAGGTCAACGATGCCCAGATCTCTCTCTCCCCAGGCTTTCGTTGGGGCACCAGCGTGCTGCCGGGACAGAAGATCACCATGGACCATGTCATGGACCAGACCTGCATCACCTATCCAGAGACCTATCGCCGGGCAATGAAGGGTAGCGACATCAAGGCGATCCTCGAGGATGTCAGCGACAATCTCTTCAATAGGGACCCCTATTATCAGCAGGGTGGCGACATGGTGCGTGTCGGCGGCCTTGACTATGTGTGCGAACCCAGCGCCGGTTTCGGAAAGCGCATCTCCGGCATGACCCTCGACGACGGCACCAGGATCGAAGCGGACAAAAGCTATATGGTCTCCGGTTGGGCGACGGTGGGTTCGAAGTCACCCGGCGAGCCGATCTGGGATGTGGTGGCGAAATACCTGCGCGACCGGAAAACGGTGAAGATCAAGAAACTCAATACGCCGAAGCTGGTGGGGGTGAAGGGTAATCCCGGTATCGCCGACTATCCGGGTTAACCGGCATCCTGCCAGGACTGAAAAGCCAGCACGTTCCATAGGTAATATGACCAGTTGCGTTGGCCTGACAGGTGCTCCTTCCAGTAGGCCTGTACCATGGCAGGGTTGAAATAGCCCTCCTCGCGCAGGCGGTGTTCGTTCAGCAGGGCTTCGCTCCACGCCCGCAGCGGGCCGCGAAGCCAGTCAGCCAGGGGGATGCCGAAACCCATCTTGGGCCGCTCGATGAGTTCCGCCGGCACATGACGGTAGAGCAGCTTGCGCAGCAAGCGTTTGCGTTGGTTGCCGTGAATTTTCATCGCCAGGGGCAGAGACCAGGCAAATTCCACCAGCTTGTGGTCCAGCAGCGGGAGGCGGGTCTCCAGACTCATGCCCATGGCGGCTCGGTCCACCTTTACCAGGATGTCATCCGGCAGATAGGTGACGCTGTCTATTTGCATCATGCGGTGCTCGAATTCCACCAGATCGGGTTGCTGCGTCGGGTCGGTGAAAGCGGTGACAGGTTCCCGGCTCCCCAGGACCAGGTTTTCGGGATCTTTCCACTGAGAGACCAGCCTTCGGTAGATCTCCTGCGGGTCGCGTGCGGTCACGATCTGCGCCAGCTTGTGCAGTTTGTCACCCGGATTTTGATAGCGCAGGGAAGCGGGGGTGATCGGGTGCAGGGCGTGGAAAATCCGATCCCAGGCGGCGGGGCTGGGGCTTGTCAGCAGGCTTGCCAGGATGTGGCGCAGAGAGATCGGCGCCCAGCCCAGCATGCGCCACAGATGCTTGCCCCAGAGATAGCGGTTGTAACCGCCGAACAACTCATCGCCGCCGTCGCCGGATAGACTGACGGTAACCTGTTGGCGGGCCAGTTGTGACACCAGGTAGGTCGGTATCTGGGATGAGTCGCCATAGGGTTCGTCGTACAGTTTCGGCAATAATGGGACCACGTCCAGGGCCTGTTCCGGGGTGATGTAGAGTTCAGTGTGGTCTGTGCCCAGGTGAGTGGCCACCGCTTTGGCGTTTTCCGCTTCGTTGAAGGCGCGTTCCCAGAATCCGATGGTGAAGCTCTTCACCGGCCGGTCGGAGCGGGCTTGCATTAAGGCTACCGTAACGGATGAGTCCACGCCGCCGGAGAGGAAGGCCCCCAGGGGGACATCGGCGACCATTTGCCGGCTTACCGCATCACCCAGCAAGCGTTCCAGTTCATCCAACGCCTCTTCCTCCGTGCCGTTGAAGGGAGTGCGTTGGCCCTGTTCGGCCACCTGGCGGGCCGACCAATAGACCTCGGGACGGGATTCAGTCCGGTGGCCGGTTTGAAGGGTCAATAATGTGCCGGGAGCCAGTTTTCGGATGCCCTGGTAGATGCTGTGGGGGGCGGGGATATATGCCAGGCGTTGCATCGAGGCCAAGGCGTGGCGATCGATTTCCGCCTTGAATTTCGGGTGGGCGCGCAGGGCCTTGAGTTCCGAACCGAACAGGAACAGCTTACCGCTGTAGCCATAGTACAGCGGTTTTTCCCCTAGTCTGTCGCGGGCCAGGGTCAGGCTGCGGGTTTCCCTGTCCCACAGGGCGAAGGCAAACATACCGGTGAAGCGCTCCAGGGCGTTGCGCACACCCCAAGTGGCGATGGCGGCGAGCATCACCTCGGTATCTGAATGTCCATGCCGGCCTCTGACGCCTGCGGATTCCAGTTCATTGCGCAGGATGGCGTGGTTGTAGATCTCGCCGTTGAATACGATTCGGTAGCGATCGCAGGCGGATGCCATGGGTTGACGGCCTTCGCAGGAAAGATCCAGGATCGACAGGCGGCGGTGGGCGAGGGCCAATCCCTGGTCCGGTTCTGTCCACACACCGGCATCGTCCGGGCCGCGATGGACCAGGGTGTCGGCCATCCGCTTGGCATTTGCCGACAGGGTGTCTGCTGATTGTGTGTCGTTCAATGTGCCCGCGATACCGCACATATCTCTACTCCTGATTCTATTGATGTACGGAGTACTAGGGGGCGTTCTCAATCATCGTTCGCGGCGTGATTCCGGCCCTTTTCCGCGCCGGCGGCGTTGCGATTCGTTGCAATAGAATGACTATTACGCCTCATCGCGCCTTGCCGGCACGAAAAATGACTCAGAATCACGCTCACTCAGCTAATTGAGAACGCCCCCTAGTGTTTTTACCGGTTCCCGACCGCATGAGTGAGGGCGCCGGCAAGCCGGGGCGCCATCACTGATAATGAGTAGGCGTTCTCAACGGTTTCTCTGCCGCTTTGCCCCATCTTCATGCGCAGACGGCAATCGTTCGATAGTTGTGTCAATGCAACCACCCAGGCCTCATCGGTATTTGCAAGAAAACCGTTTACCCCATGCTCGACAATCTCGCTATTCACTCCCACCGGCGAAGCAACGACCGGCAAACCACAGGCCATATACTGGATCAGCTTATAGCCGCATTTCCCTCGCTCCCAAGGGTCATCATGCAGTGGCATGACACCGACATCGAAACGTTGGATGTTCTCTACCTCGTCGGCCTCAGACCATGTGAGGCATTCCATCTGTACACCAGGTATGGTCCCGATTGTTCCGCCAATGCTGAGTAGGCGCAGAGGCAGAACTTCCGCCAGTTCCTGCAATGGTGATCGTAACATCTCCAGGTATCGCGCAGTGGTTGGAGACCCTATCCAGCCAACCGTAAAAAACGCTTCGTCAGCCTTGCTTTTACAGCTATAGCGCGAGGTGTCCACCACCGTCGGCAGTTGCACGACTTCTCCGGCGCCCGCAGCTTTCGCACGATTCGCCAAATAGCTGTTTCCTGCGGTCACCAAGGCTGCGCCACTCATCACACGGTCGATTTTTTTACCTAAAAAAAGCCTGATCAAGGCAGAGGGGGCGTGATCGTAGCGATGAAATATCGCATCGTCATAATCGACAACATAGGGTATGCCCCGAAGTTTGATCATT
>JAHXHR010000139.1 GCA_025656505.1 Candidatus Thiodiazotropha sp. (ex Epidulcina cf. delphinae)
TTGATCGAGTTCGGTCATCGCCTCGGGAAAGATCATATCCGCCCCCGCCTCGACGCAGGCGCAGGCCCGGTCGATAGCCGACTGCATGCCTTCAACCGCCAGGGCATCGGTGCGCGCCATTACCACAAAGTCATGGTCCAGTTTTGCGTCCACCGCCGCCTTCACCCGATCGACCATCTCGCCCTGGCCGACGATGGCCTTATTGGGGCGATGGCCGCAGCGTTTTTGCTGCACCTGATCCTCGATATGCACAGCCGCCGCGCCGAATTTATTCATAGTGCGCGTGGCGCGGGCGATATTGAAGGCGCCGCCCCAGCCGGTATCGATATCCACCAACACCGGCAATGCCGTTACCTCGGTGATGCGCCGCAAGTCAGTCAGCACATCCTCCATGGTGGTGATGCCCAGATCAGGTATGCCACAGGAACCGGCCGCCACACCCCCGCCGGAGATGTAGAGCGAGCGAAATCCCGATGCCTCAGCCAGCCGGGCATGGTAGGCATTGATCGCACCGACGCACTGCAAGGGCTTCTCTTTCTCTATGGCGGCGCGGAAGCGGGCGCCGGGGGTGGGGTGGGATGTGGTCATTTCAATTCCTCAAAACTCAAAACGTCTCAAGCAGCATGCTCTCCACGTTCCGCCGCGAAGAGCGGATATGTTGGCGCATCAACAGCTCGGCCATCTCCCCATCACGGGCGACGATGGCGTTCAATAGATAGTGGTGCTCGTCATAGGCCTGCCGGGAGCGCTTGCTGCGCATGCCGAATTGGTAGCGGTACATGCGCAGCAGGTGATAGAGGTCGTCACAGAGCAGGCCGATCAACTGGCGGTTTTTACTGCCCTGAACGATGCGGTAGTGAAAATCCAGGTCGCCCTGCTTTTGAAAATAGGCCAGGCCATGCTGCTCCTCGATCTGCTCTCCGTGCGCTTCCAGCAGCGCCTGCAGCGCTTCGATCTCCTGGTCGCTCATGTTCTGCGCCGCCAGCCGTGCTGCCATGCCTTCCAGGGCCTCGCGTATTTGAAAGATCTCGATCAACTGCTCATAAGAGAGGGTCACCACCCTGGCGCCGAGATTAGGCTTGCGCTTCACCAGTTTCCTCGCCTCGAGCCGGCCGATGGCCTCTCGCAGAGAACCCCGGCTGACACCGTGCCGGCGCGCCAGTTCCGGTTCGCTGATCTTGCTGCCCGAGGGAATTTCACCCTCGACGATGGCCCGCTGAAGGGTGTCGAACAGGCGGTCCGTCAGGGTGATGCTGACCGGGTCGGTGGTTTTCGATGCAGAGTGATTTTGCATGTTTTTATTTGCCATAGCCCATCTGTTGCAGCGAAGATGAGATCTCGTCCAGAATCGCCGGGTCATCGATGGTGGCCGGCCTCTTCCACGCATCCCCGTCAGCGATCTTCACCATGGTGCCGCGCAGGATCTTGCCGGAGCGGGTCTTCGGCAGACGCTTGACGACCGCTATGTGCTTGAAAGCGGCCACCGGGCCGATCTGCTCCCGCACCCGCTTCACCAGTTCAGCGGCAAGCTCATCGGCTGCACGATCGACCCCCGATTTAAGGACCACCAGACCGAGGGAGAGCTGTCCCTTCAAGGCATCCGCGACACCGATCATCGCGCACTCAGCCACGTCGGCATGGCCGGCCGGCACCTCCTCCATCTGGCCGGTGGAGAGGCGGTGTCCGGCGACATTGATCACATCGTCGATGCGGCTCATGATCCACAGGTAGTCATCCTCATCCTTGTAGCCCGCGTCACCGGTCAGGTAGTAACCGGGATAGGCGCGCAGATAGGCATCGACAAAGCGCTGTTCATTATTCCACAGGGTCGGCAGGGGGGCGGGGGTTGCTTGATGACGATATCGCCCATTTCACCGGCCGGCTTTTCATGATCCTGATCGTCGAGGATGCGCACGTCATAACCCACCATCGCCACCGTCGGCGATCCCGCCTTCACCGGCAGCCGTTCAATACCCATCGGATTGGCCGCGATGGCCCAGCCGGTTTCGGTCTGCCACCAGTGGTCGATAACCGGTTTTTGCAACAGGGTTTCCGGATCGCAACGCTCGCCCGCCAGGTAGAGGGTCTCCATGCAGTCGATGTCATATTTCGACAGGTAAGCCCCCTGCGGACCCTCTTTCTTGATGGCGCGAAAAGCGGTCGGCGCAGTGAACAGAACCTTCACCCCATACTCGCTGATCACCCGCCAAAAGGCCCCCGGATCAGGCGTGCCGACCGGCTTGCCTTCGTAAATCAGCGTCGTGCATCCAGCCAGCAGCGGTCCATAGACGATGTAGCTGTGGCCCACCACCCAGCCCACGTCAGAGGCAGCCCAATAGACATCGCCGACCTCAACGTTGTAGATATTTTTCATCGACCAGAGCAGGGCCGCAGCGTGCCCCCCGTTGTCACGCACCACCCCCTTCGACTGGCCGGTGGTGCCGGAGGTATAAAGAATATAGAGGGGATCGGTGGCCTCGACGGGGACGCATTCGGCGGGTTCCGCCTGGGCCAATGCCGCATCCCCGTCCAGATCCCGCCCAGCCCGCAGATCGGCCGCCAGTTGCGGCCGTTGCTTAATGACGCATGTCGCCGGTTTGTGTTGCGCGAGTTCGATGGCCTCGTCCAATAGAGGCTTATAGGCGACCAAGCGGTTCGGCTCGATGCCGCAGGAGGCAGAGAGCACCATCTTCGGTTGATAGTCATCGATACGGGTCGCCGGCTCCTTGGCCGCAAAGCCGCCGAACACCACCGAGTGAATGGCGCCGATGCGGGCGCAGGCCGGCATCGCCATGGCCGCTTCCGGGATCATCGGCATATAGACAATCACCCGGTCCCCCTTGCCGACGCCGTTAGCCGCGATCACGCCAGCCGGTTTGGCGACCGTATCGCGCAACGCCCGATAGCTGTAGCTGCGCTTCTGCGCCGTCACCGGACTGTCGTAGATCAGTGCCAGGCGATCTCCCTGTCCAGCCTCCACATGGCGATCCAAGGCATTGAAACAGGTATTCAGCCGGCCGCCGCTAAACCAGCGCGGCGAAGGTTCGGCGCTCTCATCCAGGACCTTGTCCCAGGGTTTGTGCCACTCCAGTCCCAGGGCCACATCGCCCCAAAACGCTTCAGGGTCATCCAAGGCGTGTCGGTAGAGCTCGGCATAACGTGGCATGAGAGTGCTCCTTTGGTGGATTTGTGACGCTAGAACCCAAAAGTGTCGACAGTTTTTATGTAATACGCCATATATTTGCTAATTTATAGATAATAAAATTAAATATGTCGACACTTTTGTGATTTTTTTCTATTTTTTGTTATCAGTAGCGTTGTTTTAGGACGTGCTTTGCACAGGTTAACCCATGACATTTTTTAGCTATCTAAACAACAGCGTCCGTCATTCCGGCGAAGGCCGGAATTCAGTAAGTCCTTGAATTTACTGGATTCCATCCTGCGCTCCGTAAACGGTGCGTCCATGCACCACTTTAGAGGAAAAGAAACTCTCGCCAAGATTGCAAAGCCCGCAAAGGATCCTCAGAGAATGTCTTCTTGGCGTACTTTGCGAGCTTGGCGAGAGACATTTTGCATCCCCGGCCGGTTGTGGAAAACAGGGATTCAAGGCGTAGGGTGCGGCCCTGCCGCACCGTGTTAAAACAGGATGGCAGTGCTCAGGTGCAGAAAAAGCGAGAGCAAGCCCTGATATAGCACCTTTTGGGAGCTTCATCATACTACCTCTACCTACACTGCTGGTATTAACCCGGTAACCTAATATGTCACATTCAGCCGTTTAGGTTTTTTTGGCCGCTTAAAGGGGCCTATCTCCCCAAGAGGTCTCTCCAGAACTCGGGAGAAGAAGAATACCAGTGCGTTCAAAGCCTGGCTCTGAGTAGCTCCGGCAACCTTGCGTTGTATCACCAAATGTTCTAGAAAGGAGGCAACATCCGGTTCGGAACAGTCACTTGGGGGTCTGTCGCGGTGGAAACGAAGGAATCGATTAATCCAGCCAAGGTAACGCTTCTCAGTATTGATGGAATAGTCCGGGATTCTGATCGCAACCAGGCATTTACGGTAAAGATCCGGGAATTGCGTTCCCAGCAAATTCTTCGCATTTTTAACAGTTTGATCGATCACCTCATAGCTACAGGCTACCGTTGGGTGATCATTCCCCAAAACTTGCGCGCCGGCAGACCAATAATCCCAGTCAAAAGAGCCCGCCCAGGGTGTTTTTAGCAGATGACAGAAGAGCAAGCGCAGCGCATCCACTTTCTGCCGAAATTGCCAATCATCGATCAGATTATTATGCCCGGTTTGTTGCAGCCAGTGCTACAAAGACTCCGGGTTGTGTGCCTGCCGGCGAATAGAGGGGTTGTCATCAATAAAGCCCTGAACATGCCGTCGATACCAGGGAACAGCCTTATCTGGCACACGAAATCATTTAATTATGTCGGTATAACGAATCCAAAAATGTTCTATGCGAGAGTTGGTTGGTTGTTGCCCGAAATCCATGGGGTGAGGGGGTTTGAAGTCCAACGGTACGAAAACGTACGCTAAGTCATTAATTTTGATTCAATTTGTCCTTTGGCCGATGAAAATTGACAGTGTCAATAATGGAAAATCTTGCCGTTTTGCACAGCTTCGTGGGCACTGGGCCAATATGCATTGCACCGCGCGTCTTAAAGATTTAGTGTTTTGCTTGGTTGTAATGCTCGTTTATCGCACTAGTATTTATTAGTTACCAGAAATGGATTCGTTTCTGGCAAAGAAAGGATACGACGAAAAAAGGAGATACCGTCATGAGCAAGGAACAATTCGTAGGAAAATTGGCGTCCCGCCTGGCACTCAACGAGAAAGAAGTGGAATCAATCATGGATGCCACAATTGCCGAAATTTTCACGCCGGCGATTTTCGCCCCACCTGGGGAGCGTACGGGATTTTTTGATAACGATTGCAACAACAATTGCAAAGAAGAAGTAGCTAGAATTTCTACCATGCGAGGGGCTAAGTAAACCCAAACCACCTTAGCCCTAGCTCATCCGAGCGGCCCCCAAGATCGCTCGGATGATGCTGAAAATCGACTAGGATGGAGTGAAACAAACTGGCGTTGGATCTCAACCGTCAGTTTTCACCTCATTACGGCTGCGATCTCGCCTACCAATGTTATCAATAACCTCAAGGATCGGAGGAACTACTGATGATAAGCGCTAAATGGGATCTTACTAGCACCTGTAATCTTCGTTGCCGCCACTGCTCGGTGGCAAATATGTACTTCGATAAAGAAAATCCTGTAAAGGAACTCTCGATACGAGACCGATTACTTGTGGTCGACCGTCTCGCCGATGGCGGCGTTACTCATCTCTCACTGCTCGGTGGAGAGCCGCTGACCCTAGGAGATGATCTGTGGACCTTGCTCGATCATGCTAAGCGGCGCCAGATCAGAATTCATCTAGTGACTAATGCCATACTGCTTGAGGCAGCTACCTCACAGCGTCTGATCGATTGTGGCTTGGATCGTCTTGTGGTTAGCATTGATGGGCCGACGGCGGAGTCTCACAATAAGATCCGCGGTAAACGCACTTTTGAACGGTTGAACCGCAATCTTGAAACATTCCTCGATTTGCGTGGTTCGAACGATACGTCCAAACTGACGATTAATACTGTTTTGTGCACGCACAACAGAAAAAACTTCGCAGATATGATCCCCTTCTGCCGCAACCTAGGAGCAGATGCTTGGAACGCACTGACTTTAAACTATATCGGCAATGCATATAATCACCTTGATAGTCTCGCGGTATCTCAGGAAGAACACACCGAGGTCGCGCTGGAAATCGGACGTTTGTTGAAGTCCCAGGGTTTCGATGCTGGACAGTTGAAGATCAATCTAACGCTTATTTGTCCGCTGGTATGGGAGTATCTGTGCAAGAAATACAAGATCGAACTTCCGCAACCAGAAATATGCTGCAGTGCAGGGTCTTCGCTGGCATATATCTCTCCGAAAGGTGACATGCATTTGTGCGACCGTGTCGATAGCAGCGGTTATAATGGTATGCCGCTGGCAACCGAGAAGATGCACCCGGAAAGCCTACTGAGCAAAGAATTCGAAGCAATATGGAACAGCAAGCAGTACGTTAAAATGTACGATTTTGTTCAAGGTAACGAGGCTTACACGAAATTTGAACCATGCAACCATTGTAAGTATTTATTCGACCGGACCTGCAACCCATGCCCTCTTCAGTCATATCGTTTGAAAGATGTTAGGTTCGAGGAATGCTTGAAAGCAGAAAAATACCTCGGCGATATCAGCCGATACGAAGACGGGCCAACGACAATTTGGGAGAAAGCGCATCAATTCGAACGCCTTTCGCTGGCTGAACCCGATTCAGATAAGTATGAGCGGTTTCGTAACGCCTATCCGATTCTGGCAAGAGGTGTGAGAAGCGCTATACAGGGTGGGGACTGCATCCTTTTACATCCAAAATCGCTTCAAACCATTAAGTTGAATGATGTTGGACATAAAATTCTTAAATCAATGGATGGGAGTTTGACGACTGGACAGCTCATCGACACGATGATCGATCTTTACCAACAAGCCTACCTGAGGGCAGACATGGTCATCGATGAAGGGCAGGTAGATGCGTTCCGGGTACACGGTTTGCAGGCATTTGTTATGTCCCTGTATGAGAGAGATTTCATCGAAATGAATGGGCAACAGGCGAGAGAGCGCAGCAACTATAGAACGTCTAATGATTAGTAGCTAAAAATGTGCGTCCTTTTGAAGAAAAAAAGGGGGTCAAGTCTGTACTTATAGTAATTAAAGTGTGTATAGTCCATTCATGTCTCGCTGACGTGGTCTAATGGAATTGTACACCCCAGTTAAGCATAATTAACTTAACTGAGGTAGAGAATAATGACAACCAGAAAGAAATATACAAAAGAATTCAAGTTAGATGTTGTCAGCCTTGTGCTTGAGCAAGGCTATACCCGAATAGAAGCGGCAAAAAGTCTGGATGTTAATGTCCAAATGCTGGGCCGCTGGGTGAAA
>JAHXHR010000140.1 GCA_025656505.1 Candidatus Thiodiazotropha sp. (ex Epidulcina cf. delphinae)
CAGCAGGTTGCCGCCACGCCTCAATAGTTTTGCCAGATGCACGCGATTGCGCTCACCCCCGGAGAGATCGCCGATGCGCTTCTGCTGATCGGAACCCTTGAAATTGAAATGGCTGACATAGGCGCGGGACTGCATCTGAAAGCGGTCTACGGTGATGATGTCCTGACTGTCCGAGATCTCTTCCCAAACGGTTTTTTTCGCATCCAGGGCGTCACGGCTCTGATCCACATGGGCGATCTCCACGCTGTCGCCGATGCGCATTTCACCGCCGTCGGGTTTCTCCTGCCCGGTGATGATGCGAAACAGGGTGGTTTTACCCGCGCCGTTGGGGCCGATAATGCCGACAATGCCCCCCTTTGGCAGGGTGAAAGTGATGTCGTCGTACAATACCCGTTCGCCGAAGGCTTTTTTCAGATCCTCTGCCTCGATGACCAGGTCGCCCAGCCTCGGGCCGGGTGGGATATAGAGTTCGTTGGTCTCATTGCGTTTCTGAAATTCTTGGGATTGCAGCGCCTCAAAACGCTGCAAACGCGCCTTGCTCTTGGCATGACGCCCCTTGGGATTGGCCCGCACCCACTCCAACTCCGCCTTCATGCTCTTGATATGGGCGGTCTCCTCCTGGGATTCCTGCTCCAGTCGCTGCTCTTTCTGTTCCAGCCAGGATGAGTAGTTGCCTTCCCAGGGGATGCCGTAGCCACGGTCCAATTCGAGAATCCACCCGGCGACATTGTCGAGGAAATAGCGGTCATGGGTAACGGCCACCACCGTGCCGCTGTATTCGTGCAGAAAGCGCTCCAGCCAGGCCACCGACGCTGCATCGAGGTGGTTGGTGGGTTCGTCGAGGAGCAGCATGTCGGGGCTTTCCAGCAACAGGCGGCACAGGGCCACGCGGCGTCTCTCGCCGCCGGAGAGGGTCTTTATGTCTGAGTCCCAGGGAGGGAGGCGCAAGGCATCGGCGGCGATTTCCAATTGGCGTTCAATGTTATGGCCGTCGCTGGTCTGGATGATATCCTCCAGCTTCGCCTGCTCTTTCGCCAGGGCATCGAAGTCCGCGTCCGCTTCGGCATACGCGGCATAGACCTCGTCGAGTCGGGACAGGGCCTGTTTGACCTCTGACAGGGCGGCTTCCACATTGCCGCGCACATCGGTGGTCTCATCCAGTTGCGGTTCCTGCGGAAGATATCCGATGCGGATGCCGGTTTGCGGTCGCGCTTCACCCTCGATATCGGTATCGACACCGGCCATGATGCGTAACAGGGTCGATTTGCCCGCTCCGTTCAGGCCAAGCACGCCGATCTTTGCGCCGGGAAAGAAAGAGAGTGAGATATCGCGCAGGATTTGCTTTTTCGGTGGGACGATCTTGCCCACCCGGTTCATGGTGTAGATGTACTGGGCCATTGAAGTTTCGTTCGAATATTGTATGGGTATGGAGGCGCTTGAGGCCGGGTTCTGCGGCGCATGCTAACATGGCGAGAGGGACGCCGGATAGATGGCGAAACATCGGCTATATCCATACAGGGGCGGTATTTCCTCAATTTAGGCTATTGACTCAATCGCAAATCCGTCCCTGAGCGGCGAGACCGGCACGATCATCACGTTCCCGGGTGAAACACCCGGGTTAGCCCTGCCCATTACCCATAAGTCTGAAATATGGGAACAGACATGACATAACCTGTTGTTTTCATTAGGTTCATATTTTTGTTGGCTGTTAGGGGCATGGTTTGTAACTCGTTGTTTTTAAAGGGTGGAAATATTTGTGGGTAATGGGCAGGGTTAGCCCGCATTTCTCACCAGGATTTGGGTTTTTGGCGCAACCGGGCCGAAGCAGGTTGGGACGATCAGGCGCAGAAGCATAGCCGGGCCTATGGTTCAAGCGCGATCGTTCAAGAGGCTCGGCCTGGTTGTTCCAAAAACCAAATAGGACAGACTATCCGATGAATGCCATACGGTGAGAGATGCTAACCTGTTCAATTTTCATGAGTTTTCCTGTTAGTACGGTCCGTCTGGTGAGAAATGCGGGCTAGTCCTTCAAGCGAAAGCCGATGTCGATGGTGACCTGCCAGTGGGAGACCCGGCCGTTTTCGATATGTCCCCGGGTCTCCACCACCTCAAACCATCCCATGTGGCTGATAGTTTCACCAGCGCGGGCAATGGCATTGCGAATAGCGTCGTCAGTGCCGGTGGCGGAAGAGCCGACCAACTGGATTTTTTTATAGACGTGATCGCTCATCAAATATCCCTTTTCTTCATTTAACTTTGAGTTGCGAGCGGAAGCGGGTATATCAATGCAAAATTCAACATGCATAATGAAAGAAAAGCGCCTCAGCGCTTTTCTTTCAGCTTCCGTTTCAGTTTATATAGCTGCTCCAGCGCCTCTCGCGGCGTTAAATCGTCGGGATCGATCGCTTGCAGCAGCAATTCGACGGCAGACTCATCAGCGACCGGCGGCGCGAGGTCGAACAGGGGTAACTGACGCTGCTGCTGCTCGGCATGGCGCTGGGCGTCGGCCTCCAACTCCCTCAGACGTTGCCGCGCCCTGAGTATGACCTGCTTCGGCACACCGGCCAGGGTGGCCACCTGCAGACCGTAACTCTGGTTCGCCGGTCCTTCCCGCACCGCATGCAGAAAGACAATGGAATCGCCGTGCTCCACCGCATCCAGATGCAGATTGCTGATCCCCGGGTACTCTTCAGGCAGGGTGGTGAGTTCAAAATAGTGGGTGGCGAAGAGGGTATAGGCGCGCAGGCATGTGGCCAGCTCCACGGCGCAGGACCAGGCCAATGAGAGGCCGTCGAAGGTCGAGGTGCCGCGGCCGATCTCATCCATCAACACCAGGCTCTCCGCCGTGGCGTTGTGCAGGATGTTGGCCGTCTCCTCCATCTCCACCATGAAGGTGGAGCGGCCGCCCGCCAGGTCATCGGACGCCCCGATGCGGGAAAAGATCCGGTCGATCGGCCCCAGTTGCGCCCCGGCGGCGGGAACAAAACCGCCGGCGTAGGCGAGCAGGGCGATGATGGCGATCTGGCGCATGAAGGTCGATTTACCGCCCATGTTGGGGCCGGTGATGATCAACATGCGTTGCTGTTCGTCGAGGGTTACGCTGTTGGCGACAAAGGGTTCGCGGCTCACCTGCTCCACCACCGGATGGCGGCCGTCGGTGATCCGCAGGCCGGGCGCCTCAACCAGGGTCGGGCGAACCAGGTTGAGGGTTTGAGCCCGCTCCGCCAGATTGCACAGCACATCCAGATGGGCCAGCCCCTCGGCACAGCGTTGCAACGGGGGCAGCGCCTCGCCAAGTCGGTCAAGCAACAGCTCGTAGAGGCGTTTCTCCCTGGCCAGGGAGCGCTCCTTGGCGCTCAATACCTGATCCTCGAATTTCTTCAGCTCAGGGGTGATGAAGCGCTCCGCTCCTTTCAGTGTCTGACGCCTGACGTAGTCATCCGGGGCCTTGTCGGACTGGCTGCGGCTGATCTCGATATAGTAGCCATGCACCCGGTTGTAACTGACCTTGAGGGTGGCGATGCCGGTTCGTTTACGCTCACGGCTCTCCAGGTCGAGCAGGAACCGGTCGGCGTTCTGCGACAGTCCGCGCAGCGCGTCGAGTTCTGCATCGTATCCCTCGGCGATGACCCCGCCGTCACGGATCAGCATTGGCGGTTGTGGGATGACGGCGCTCTGTAGCCGTTTGTGGAGTTCCGGGTGTTCGCCGATCTCCCGGGATAGAGAGAGGGTCAGCGGGCTGTCGAGCCGGTTCAATTGAGGCTGCAATTGCGGCAGGGCGCCGAGGGCGTCCCGCAGGGTGGCGAGGTCGCGGGGGCGGGCGCTCTTCAATGCCACCCGGGCAAGGATGCGTTCGATGTCGCCGATGCCCTGCAGGATCTCCTGTAGCTCGGAATCGAGGCCTGTCTCCGACAGCGCTTCAATGGTGGCATGCCGTTTCACCACCGCCTCTCGGTCGCGTAACGGCCGACTGATCCACCGCCGCAGCATGCGGCTGCCCATGGCGGTCACGGTTCGGTCCATGATCCCGGCCAGGGTATGCTGAGGTTGGTCAGAGAGGGAGTGGACCAGTTCCAGGTTGCGGCGGGTCGCTGCATCGATGATCACGCTCTGCTCCCGATGCTCCACCCGCAGGCTGCGGATATGGGGCAGGGCGCCGAACTGGGTCTCCTCCACATAGTGCAGCAGACAACCGGCGGCGGCGACGGCAAGCGGGTGGTCCCGGCAGCCGAAACCGCCCAGGTCACGGGTGCCGAACTGGCGAGTCAGTAGCTGTTCGGCGGAATCGAGGTCGAAATGCCAGGCCGGGCGCCGGGTCACGCCGCTGCGAAGCGCGATCCGCTCCGGCAGGGTCGAGTCCTCATCCAACAACAACTCCGCCGGGCTGAGGCGTTCCAGTTCGCCGCAGAGGGCTTCCGGGTCCGTTAGCTGTTGAATGGTAAACCGGCCGCTCGCCAGATCCAGGGCCGCCAGACCGAAGCCCCCGGTCTGTTCGTGAATCGCCGCCAGCAGGTTTTCGCGCCGCTCTTCGAGCAGCGCCTCATCGGTGAGGGTGCCCGGGGTGACGATGCGCACCACCTTGCGCTCCATCGGTCCCTTGGCGGTGGCCGGATCGCCGGTCTGCTCGCAGATCGCCACCGACTCGCCCTGTTTCACCAGACGGGCCAGATAGGCTTCTGCCGCATGGTAGGGAACCCCCGCCATAGGGATCGGTTTGTCGGCGGACCGCCCCCGCTTGGTGAGGGTGATATCGAGCAGTCGCGCCGCCTTCTCCGCATCGGCATAGAAGAGTTCGTAGAAATCCCCCATCCGATAGAAGACCAGCATATCGGGATGTTCCCCCTTGATGCGCAGATATTGCTGCATCATCGGCGTGTGTTGCGACGACTTTACGGCTTTGTCCATCAGGCTCAGGGAGGGGTTATTCGAAGGTATAGTGTTTTTCCACGTCTTTGAGGATCTCCCAGGTACACTTCATCCCAGCCGGGAAGGTCACCAGGTCGCCACGCCCGAATTCCTGGGGCTCGCCCCCTTGCGGGGTGACGACCACCTTGCCGCGCAGGAAGTAACAGGTCTCGGTCTGGTCATAGCGCCAGTCGAACTTGGAGACCTCCTTCTCCCAGATCGGCCAGTCGTAGACCCCCTGGATTTCGAGTTTCATAGAGGAGGGGCGATGTTCGCAGAGGATTTTTAATTCAGTCATGTTATCCGTTTCGTTGAAGCTTTGAAATGAAAGAGGAAATCCTGTAGGTGGATGGATACGTTTAATCCCTTGGGGTTCTATTCCCCGCAGTTTGCTGCGAATATTCGTGAACGAACGGATGTATTATGCTTAACTGCGGTGTACAAATCCATTATCCCGGACCTCTCTCCCTACAGGAGGGAGCCGCAAGGCGCATCGCCGTCACACGTTTTCACGGTAAACGGCAAGGAGTACACCACCCCAATGACCAACCGAACAGCCGCGTTCCTCCTGTGCCTGTGCTTCACCTGCCCGGCCCACGCCCATTCGGACATCGATGACCGTATCGGGGAAGTAAATCGGCGTATTGCAGAACAGCCGGAAGATTCCGCAACCTATGTCCGCCGCGCATATCTGCGCGCCGAGCATGGTGAGTGGCAAAAGGCGTTCGCCGATCTGGATCGTGCTACCGAACTCAGCGGCCGTCCGGACACCATGGCTTTTGATCGCGCCCTGCTGCTTCACCGATGGAGTCGGCACGGCGGCGATGCCGGCCTGCAACACCGGGCGCTACGCCAAGTCAACCGTTTCCTCGCCATTCGGCCGGAGGATGGCGATGCCTTTTTGCTGCGGGCTCGACTGCACCGTGACCTCGAGCGGAAAGAGTCGGCGCTGGCCGACTACACGCAATCCATCGCCATCACGGAAGATCCACGCGCGGATCTGTTCATTGAGCAGGCGGAAATGCTCGATGAGATGGGCAGGGAGGAAGAGGCCGTCAAAGTACTGCAACAGAGCATTGGCCGCCTAGGCGTGGCTGCTCTTCCGGTGGTCCGCACGGCAATCCGGCTGGAAGTACGCCGCGGCCGAGCCGATGCCGCGTTACGTTGGTTCGAGCGGTTGCCGCCGATGCTTAAAATCCTGCCGAATGAACTGATGCTCAAGGGAGACCTGCTGCGTGAGGCCGGTCATCCCGAACAGGCCAGGCGCATCTACTGCGAAGTGCTGGAGCGACTCGCCGGATTCTCCTCGTGGCGCCGTCGGCAGCCGGCATTCGCGGACCTGGAGCCGGATTTGTCCGAACGGCTTGACCGTCCATGCGCCACCGCAAGCGTGCAATTCGCCCCGTAGTCAGGTTCACCCAACCGGTGAATGGGCAATGGGCATTTCCGGCTCCGGCTCGTGAAGCGCATGAGATCAGGCAGGGTGAAGTTGCGGTCCGCAGGCCGGGTTTGCCGGCTGTGTTGGGCGAACAAAAAAACAGCCGCGCCAAGCTTAACGTAACGCTTCGATTATTATGGTAGCAAGGGGCAGACTCGAACTGCCGACCCCAGCATTATGACTTGGTCAAGCGGACCACGTGGAGTCTAAGGAATGGGCACGTAATAACTCAAGTTGCGGAGTTCAAAATTTGCAAAAAAGTACTGCTTTCTAAGCATTTCGCACGGTAACCCGTTATTTGGAGCCATATGCAAGTGTTCGTGAATGTGCCGGGAAACCAACACACAAGCAAAATACCTGCAAATTCATTGTTGACATAAAAACACAGTGTTTTCAGAAGCGAGATCGTAATTAATCTCAGGTAAACCCCCGGCTATGCCGGGGGGACTCGCATAGGTTTGACCGAGGCATCGGTCTGAATAACCTTCGAATTTCGAC
>JAHXHR010000141.1 GCA_025656505.1 Candidatus Thiodiazotropha sp. (ex Epidulcina cf. delphinae)
ACAACGTTGATAGGCTGGGTGTGGAAGTGCAGTAATGCATGAAGCTAACCAGTACTAATTGCCCGTGAGGCTTGACCATATAACACCCAAGTATTTTGGGTCGTGTTCGAGCAAACGCAACACCCAATGATATGCCTTGCGATCTAACCGAATGCTGGGCCGCTCCTACAGGAGCGGCTCCGACAGTTTACCTGGCGGCAATAGCATGTTGGTACCACCCGATCCCATCTCGAACTCGGAAGTGAAACGACATAGCGCCGATGATAGTGTGGGGTCTCCCCATGTAAAAGTAGGACACTGCCAGGTTTTTACGGCAAAACCCCGGATCAGACATGGTCCGGGGTTTTTTTATGCCTCTTCCTTACCCGGATACTACTCAGATCGATTTGGCTTTAAACTCTGCGGATGGTGCTTTCAATTACACTGCTGATGCTCGGTATCCTGCTGTCGGGTATAGCCATGCGACAGCTTATTGTAAAAAGAAAACTCCTTGCCGCCAGTCTGAACGGCCTACTAGGCCTATGTATATTGCTCGTGGCAGCCTTTATTTCACTGCTTCTATTCAATATTCAGACCTATATCCAACTGACCGAAGAACAGGTTTTGGCGGAAATCGATGTGGCTGAGTCGACGGAGGATGGCGCACTCCTCACTTTGCGCATAGGTGGAGACCACAAGGTCTATCGGATAACGGCAAAGGAGTGGCGACTGGATGCACGCTTCATTAAATGGAAACCCTGGCTGACTCTGCTGGGTAAGAACCCTGTCGTCAGATTGGAGTTATTGACCGGTCGCGGAGCCGGTTGGATTGACGATGGAAGCGAGACGTTTCATTTGCAATCGGACTATCAAATGATTGATGAGATCGTCTCCGATCTGGCAGACGGTTTCGGCATGGTCGACAGCCTGTACGGTAGCTCGGTTTACATGCCTGCTACGCCAGGCGCCCGCTATCAAGTCAGCGCCACACACGCCGGACTGATCGCCCGCCCGATAAATGACCAAGGCAGAGAGGCGGTCATGCTTTGGGGCAGGCAATGAACGAATACAAAATAGGCTTCAAGTCTCCGCAGGCGCACCTGTTCGAGGTCGAACTGGTGATTCGCCAGCCTGATCCAAACGGACAGATTATCTATTTGCCTGCCTGGATTCGCGGCAGTTACATGGTGCGCGATTTTGCTCGAAATATTGTGACCATCCGAGCCGCTTCCGGCGGCAAGCCGGTTTCAATCAGCAAATTGGACAAACAGACCTGGAAGGTTGCGCCTGTAAGCGGTGAAGTGGTGATCACCTGTACGGTCTATGCCTGGGAATTGTCGGTTAGAACCGCTCACTTCGATACTTCTCACGCCTATTTCAATGGTCCGGGCCTTTTCTTGGGGGTTGATGGCCGGGAGGGGAGTCCTTGCAGGTTAACCATCCCTCGTCCAAGCGGTGCTTTGTATGAGGATTGGCGGGTGGCCACTGCAATGCCGGCCGAAGCGATCGATGAGGCCGGTTTCGGGGTTTATGCCGCCGACGACTACGAAGCCTTGATCGACTATCCGACGGAAATCGGCCGTTTTTCAACGGCATCGTTTTACCTTCAGGACCGGCAGCACCGGTTGGTCGTGAACGGTGTGCATAGCGCGGACTTGGAGAGATTCTGTAACGATCTTCAGATGATCTGCGCAGAAGAAGCCGCCATGTTCGGCGATTTACCGGTCAATGACTATCTCTTTATGCTCCAGGTGGTTGGCGATGGATACGGGGGGCTGGAGCATCGCAACTCGTCGAGCTTGATGATCAGCAGGGACGGCCTGCCGACAAAAAAACAGCACAAGGCAACCAGTGGCTATAGAAGACTGTTGGCGCTCTGCAGCCATGAGTATTTCCACTTGTGGAATGTAAAACGGATCATCCCGGAAGTGTTTCTCCGGCAAGGGACGAAAAAGGAGGTATATACTCGGCAATTGTGGATTTTCGAAGGCATCACATCCTATTATGATGAGTTGATCCTGGTGCGTAGCGGAGTGATTGAGCGCAAGGCCTATTTTGAGATGATGGCGGAAACCGTCACTCGGGTGATGCGCACCGGGGGACGGCATAAACAGACCCTTGAGGCATCGAGTTTCGATGCCTGGACAAAATTCTACAAACAGGATGAGAACGCCCCGAATGCCATCGTCAGCTACTACACTAAGGGCGCACTGTTTGCGCTGGTATTGGATTTAACCATTCGTTTGCGCAGTAACGACATGCTCTCTCTGGATGATGTGATGCGTGGACTTTGGCAACGCTTTGGCAAGCGTGGCATCGGTGTTCCAGAGCGCGGTTTTGAGACCTTGGTGAATGAGGTGACCTTCCTTGATTTCAGTGAATTGTTCGAACTGGGCGTTCGTTCGACACAGGAGTTGCCGCTAGCCGAGATCCTGGCAGAGTTCGCGGTCGAAATGCGCTTGCTGCCTGCGGATTCCTGCAAGGACCAGGGTGGCGTCACGGAACAGCCCCTGAAATCCCGACCCGCCAAGCCTGTGTTAGGGGCGAAATGGTCACAGGCCGAAAATGCAATCCGCATCCTGCAGGTATTTGACGGTGGCGGGGCGCAGCAGGCGGGCCTTTCCGCAGGCGATGACATTGTCGCAGTGGATGGTCTGCGCATGAGCGCCAAGCAAATGGAGCGATATATTGCCGAGCGGGAGGATGGGGCTTCGCTTCGAATACATCTGTTTCGTGGTGATGAGTTAGCGGAGATCGAAGTGGAGCCGCTACCGGCCCCTTTGGATACCTGTATGATTTACCTGCCGCGTCCTCCGGACGGTGTGCAAGGGGCGCGATTGAATAGCTGGTTGAAAGGCAATGCCACTAAGTCTTGAATTGATTGAAAGACTGGCGGACGGCCGGTTCCACTCCGGGCGCGAGCTGGGGCAGTTGCTTGGTGTGAGTCGCACGGCGGTGTGGAAAAAACTGAACCGGATCAAACGGACCTACGGCCTTGAGATCGACGCGGTGAAAGGGAGAGGCTACAGGCTGAGGGAGCCCCTTGATCTCTTGGATCAGGAGAGCATATTGCAGGGGTTGACGGAAGGTGGACTCGAACGGTTGCCGGCATTGCATCTGCATGCATCCATCGATTCCACCAACAGTTGGCTGTTGCAGCAGGCCGCTACGGGCGTCGAATCGGGAGCCGTTTGTTTGGCGGAGCAACAGCTTGCCGGAAAAGGCAGGCATGGGCGGCAGTGGGTTTCACCCTTCGGCAGGAATATCTATCTCTCTATGCTATGGCGCTCCGAACTTCCGCCGATGCAGATAGCGGGCCTCAGTTTGGCCTCGGCTATCGGGGTAATGCGTCTGCTGCATCAGCTCAATGTTACCGAGGCCGGCTTGAAGTGGCCGAATGATATTCTCTGGCAGGATAAAAAGCTCGCCGGACTTCTGCTGGAAGTAGCCGGGGAGGCGAGTGGACCCTCACAAGTGGTTATCGGTGTCGGCCTGAATACCCGGTTGGGCGGTCAGGGAGAGCGGATCGATCAGCCCTGGGTGGACTTGAGCGCTATCCCCCATGTCATGCCGCACACACGCAACCAGCTTGCGAGTGCTATGATCCTGCGTTTGCGGGACGTAGTGGAATGTTACCGGTTGGATGGACTTGAGCCCTTTATCGATGAATGGCGGCAACACGATCTTCTGTTGGGGAAGGAGGTGGTCATACGCAGTCCCGGCCAAGCACACAAAGGGGAGCATTTAGGCATAGACCCCTCCGGTGGGATCCGTATACGCATCAATGACCGGGTGCAGTGCTTCCATGCGGGCGAGGTGAGTCTGCGTTCCGGAGGCTGCTGAGTGAGGCTCTTCGTCGATATAGGCAATACGTCCATCAAATGGGCCACTGAGGAGGAGCTGGAAGGCGGTGTTTCGCACCAGGCGTCTTCGGATGAACTTCCGTGGGCCATTGAAGAGGTGTGGGCGGCGATGCCGAAACCACAGGCGGTCCATCTTGCCAGTGTGCGGCAGCTTCAGGCGCTGACGGGGCTGATCGGCTGGATTCGGCGGCATTGGCAGACGGCCCCCAGGTTGGCGGAGACAAAACGGCATGAGCTGGGTGTGACAAACGGATATGGCAATGCCTCGCAACTGGGGATTGATCGATGGTTGGCGCTGGTTGGCGCGCGAGCGATTTCTCCAGCCCCGGTGATTGTCGTAGACTGCGGTTCGGCAACGACGATCGACGCTATGGATGGGAGCGGTCGATATCTGGGAGGAGTCATTCTGCCTGGTTTGAGGCTTTTTGCAGGCTGTCTGCGCCGCAATACCGATATGCCGCCTTACGATGACGGGCGGGTAACGGACTGTTTTGCGACTGATACCGCAGCAGGGATCGCCACGGGTGCTATGCTGGCGCACACCAGTAGTATCCGGGAGATGCGCCACAGTTTGCAACTGCGCAGTAACGGCGAAGTCTGGTGTCTGCTGACCGGCGGTGGTGCAGAGATTCTGGCCGGCCATCTTGAGCTGGCCCATGAGTTGAAACCAGACCTTGTCCTACAAGGTCTGGCGTTGCAGTCTGATCAAGCTGAATGCTTATGAAGTGGCTTTTTTTCATACTATTGCTTGCCAATCTTGGATTATTCCTGTGGATATACCCGCAGGACTCACAGGTTAACGATACCAAGCGTGTGTTATCGGATGTCGGTGAGCTGAAGTTATTTCGGGAGACAGGGACGCAGTTCGCCGCCGATGCAAAACCTGAGTTCCCCATGCCGGCAGAGGATGCGTATATCGAGCATCAGCCGGAGGGGCCGGGGTATTCGATTGGGCAGGCCCCGGGCCTAACAAGCGAGATCCCCACTCCACCGCTGGCGGAAGCCTTCACGGCCGTGCAAGAGTCGCCGTCAATCCCTGCTGCAACGCCTGAGCCGCCTCCACCCCCGCTACCCGCTTCCCCTACCTGCGGCACGGTCGGTTTCCTTGAATCCCGTTCTGACGCCGAACTGGTGTCGGTGCGATTGCGTGCGCTGGGGTTAAAGCCTGAATTACAGGCAGAAACGAGAAACGTACAGGCGGGCTTCTGGGTGCTCATTTCCCCTCAGTCGAGTCGGCGCAAGGCGATGGAGATCGCCGACAGCCTGGAAAAGGCCGGAATTGCCGATCTCTGGCGTTTCACCAGTGGCGAGCTGGTGCATGCGATCTCGCTCGGCCTGTTCCGTGATGAAGAGCGAGCCGCTGCGCGAAAAATAGAGATCGCCAAGCTGGGATACGAGCCCGTGATCAAGCCCCGTTACCGGCAAAAGAGCCGCTACTGGCTCCATTTTCAGATGAATGCCCCGTCGCTGGTCACGAAAGAGGGCTGGGAGAGCCTGCTGGCGGACTTTCCCGGACTCGAGAAAAAGGCGGTGGATTGTCCGTGAGTTTGCCAGAAAGCGCAGAAACGCATAGAATTCGCACTCCTTCAGCCGGCGTAGCTCAGTTGGTAGAGCAGCTGATTTGTAATCAGCTGGTCGGGGGTTCGAATCCTCTCGCCGGCTCCATATTTTTCAATGGGTTACGATATGTTTTCGCTAATCCATTGGTCCAAATCTCCCTCAGCGGTACAATATTGATACACTCCGGTGTTTTCGGGGGTCCTGGTTTGTGCGCTTAGGGAGGAATCATGGCGACAATCACCAAGAGGTCGTCAGGCAGATGGAAGGCTACTGTTCGGCGCAAGGGTTGGCCAAGTCAGCAAGAAAACGGGCCGGCCTCTCTCAGCCTCTACCGTCCGTCTGGAACTCGCGCTATTGAGCAATCTCTACACGGTGGCGATACGGGAATGGGGGCTCGGCCTGATCGCCACTCCGGTCACCGCCATTCGAAAGCCCAGCCCCGGACAGGGAAGAAATAGACGACTCAGTTGGAGGGAGGCAAAGAGGCTGCTCAAGGCGTGTGACCGGCACTCTAATCCAATGTTGGGCTGGGCTGCCCGGATTGCTCTCTATACGGCCATGCGCCAGGGGGAGGGGGGAGGTCCTCCTCCCTCACTTTGGATCAGGTGGACCTGCAAAGGCGTATTGTGCGCCTCAATGAGACAAAAAACGGCAGCGCCAGAACGGTGCCCCCTGTCGCGGCATTCTGCGGCAGGCCATTGCGCACCCGGTGAGGCCCAAGGGCGTTGATCTGATCTTTTTTGGTGAGCCAGGAAAGGATAAACAGCGGCGGCCCTACAGGATCACTCAACGACTATGGACTAAAAGTCCATAGGTTGCTTTCAGAACGACTGAAAGTCGTTAGAGGCTAAAAGCAATGTATCGCTCCGCGATGCTTTTTAAATGCTAAAGCCTTGCACTGAAAGTGCATAGTTTTTGGCTCCTCGCTGTTTCATGTGGGTAGATCAAACTTGAGTTTTGCACCGATAAGGTAAGCCATTGCCATGAAATTTCGATTACTCCGATAAC
>JAHXHR010000142.1 GCA_025656505.1 Candidatus Thiodiazotropha sp. (ex Epidulcina cf. delphinae)
CTGTTTGGAATATTAAATTTACTTCAATGCTTGAAGGTTACTCTTGAATTTCATAATTATCAAGCAGTTAAGGGTGACAAAGTAGAACTAACAGCCAACAAAAATATGAACCTAACGAAAACAACAGGTTATGTCATGTCTGTTCCCATATTTCAGACTTATGGGTAATGGGCAGCCCTAGCACTTCCGCTATGACGCCGGATTCCTGCCCGCCCCCAGGAAAAAGCGAGGATCAACACCACCGCCGACAGCGACAAAATACCGAGATTCCCGACCTCGGCATAGGGCGTGACGCCACCCATCGGCACGATTTCCCCCTTCAGCACATTCAGTTGCAAAAGGGGGGAACGGGCCAACAGTTCGCCGTCCGGCCCAATGATGGCTGAGATCCCCGTATTGGTCGAACGCAACAGAAACCGGCCTGTCTCCAAGGCCCGCATCCGGGCGATCTGCAGATGCTGATGCGGCGCCAGGGATTTGCCGAACCAGGCGTCGTTACTGGCATTGATGAGGTAGGCCGCCTCGGGGAGCGCACGGATCATCTCATTGCCGAAGGCATCCTCGTAACAGATGGAGAGTCCCACCTGATACGGCCCCACGCGCATCAACGGTTTCGCCTCCTCACCGGCACTGAAATCCGACATCGGAATGGTGAACAGATCGACCAGCGGCCAGAGCAGTCGCTTCAACGGCAGATATTCGGTAAACGGCACCAGATGGCGTTTGTGGTAGCGTCCCCGCTCTTCGTTACCCAGCGCAACCATGGCGTTGTAGTAGCGCTCACGCGCCTCATCCATCTGCACCACACCAAACACCAGATTGGACCCGCGATGCTTGACCGTCGTCTCCAATGGCTGAATGAAGGGCTCGTCCACCTGATACTGAAACGCCGAGATCGCAGTCTCGGGCCAGACCACCAGATCCCGATCCAGGTTTTCCCGGGTCTTTTTCGCATACAAAACCAGACTCGGCAGCAATTGTTCGGGGGCCCACTTTTCCGCCTGAGGGACATTCCCCTGCACCAGGGCGACTCGCAGGGGATCGCCGACCGGCCGGCTCCAACCCACCTGTGACGCCACCCAGCCGCCCAGCCAGATCGCCACCAACCCGGACGCCGACCACAACCGGATTCGCCCAGGGCTACTCAGCGAGATCAGCAGGCCTGCCGACACCAACACCGCCCAACTCACCCCCAACACGCCCAAAATGGGGGCATAACCCGCCAAGGGGGAGTCGATCTGCGAATAGCCGATCTGCAACCAGGGGAACCCGCTCAGGAACCAGCCGCGTAACCACTCCAGCAACACCCAAAGTGTGGGAAAAACCAGGATCAGCGATACAGGTCCGGTCGATCTGACACGCCCGACCAGCCAGCCCAGACAGGCATAATAGAGGGCCATCAGGCTGACGAAGACAAAGGTCACGATCAGCGGAAAAAGCCACCCCAGATCACCGAACTGGGCAATGCTGACATGCAGCCAGGAGACCCCGCTGCCCATGATGCCCAAACCATAGGCGAACCCTGTCTGGAAAGGCGAGCACTGGTTTCGCAACCACAGCATAAACAGCAGCGCCGGCGCCGCCACGGCCAATATCCAGAGATTGAACGGCGCATAGGCGAGCGTGGTGAGGGTGCCCGCGATCACCGCCAGCAGGCGTGGATATTGCCGCATACGAATCAATTACTCCATGGAGCCCGTATCGCTGTCCGCTCTCCCTGCGCGGTTGAAAGTCTTCCCTTTTGAGCCGCCATCTCTCTGCTTCGTCTCATCCGGCGCGTCATACTCATCCATGATCTCGCCGACGATCTGCTCCAGCAGGTCCTCCAGGGTGACAATGCCGGCGGTAGAACCGTATTCATCGACCACGATAGCCATATGATTGCGGCTGATTTTGAGTTTTTTCAACAACCGGTTGAGGCGCATCGACTCAGGTACGAACAGCGCCTCGCGCATCACCTGCCGAAGATCGAACACCGCCCGCTGGTCTTTTTGAAAAAAGGGCAGCAGATCTTTCGACAGGAGCAGACCCTGGATCTCGTCGATATCGTCACCGATCACCGGGATACGTGAGTGGGCGGAACCGATGGCCACCCGCAGGACTTCGTTGATGCCGTCATTGCTGCGCACCACTTCCAGCTTGGAGCGCGGCGTCATGATATCTCTCGCACGGCGCTCAGAGACCAACATGGCCCCCTCCATCATGCTCAATGCATCGTCATCCAACAGCTCCCTTTCACTGGCTTCCTTCAGTAAATCATAGATCTGTTCCTTGTCTTGCGGTTCACGCCCAAACATCCGGCTGATGCGTTCCAGCCACCTGCGGGAGGAGCCGCCGCTCACTCGATCATCGCTGTTCATCGGTCCTCGTCATTGTAGGGATCGGAAAAATGCAGGTCTTGCAGGATCTTGCGCTCCTGTTCCTCCATGACCTGCGCCTCGTCATCGGTCAGGTGATCATACCCCAACAGATGCAATACGCCATGTACCACCAGATGAGCCCAATGGGCCGGTAGCGTTTTACCCTGTTCGGTTGCCTCGCGCACCACCGTCCGGACACAGATCACCAGATCGCCCAGCAGCGGCAACGGCGCCTCGGTCGGGGCCTCGAAGGGAAAGGAGAGCACATTGGTCGGACTGTCCTTGCCCCGATAGTCACGATTGAGCCGGCGGCTCTCCGGCTCGTCCACCAGGCGGATCACCAACTCCACCGGACCATCCTCCGGGGGCAGCGCCGCCTCGACCCAGCGCCTGAAGGCTTGTTCCGAAGGCAGACCGGCCAACGCCTCGGTCGCCTGCTGAACCTCCAAGCGAAGTCGACTCATTTTCGGCGCTTCCCTGTTTCCTGATCAAACTCATCGTAGGCCCGCACCACCCGCTGCACCACCGGATGACGCACCACATCCCGGGCATTGAAGAAGGTAAAGCTGATGCCCTCCACATGAGCCAGCACTTCGGTGACCTGGCGCAGGCCTGACTGCTGTCCGCTGGGCAGGTCGATCTGGGTTACGTCGCCGGTGATCACGGCGGTAGAGCCGAAACCGATACGGGTGAGAAACATCTTCATCTGTTCAGGGGTGGTGTTCTGCGCCTCGTCGAGGATGACGAATGACTCGTTCAGGGTGCGGCCGCGCATATAGGCCAAGGGGGCGATTTCGATGACGTTGCGCTCCACCAGCTTGGCCACCTTCTCGAAACCGAGCATTTCGTAGAGGGCGTCGTAGAGGGGGCGCAGATAGGGATCGATCTTTTGCGCCAGATCGCCGGGTAGGAAACCGAGACGCTCCCCCGCCTCCACCGCCGGGCGCACCAGCAGAATGCGCCTCACCTGATCGCGCTCCAGGGCATCCACCGCACTGGCCACGGCCAGATAAGTCTTACCGGTGCCCGCAGGTCCCACACTGAAATTGATATCGTGGGTCAGCACCTTGTGCAGGTACTCTTTCTGATTAACCCCGCGGGGGCGCACCAGTCCGCAGCGGGTCTTGATCACGGTTTCCGGAAAATCCGCTGACTTGTTCTTCTCAAGCAGTTCATCCACACCCGCCTCCTGCAGGAACAGATGCACCCGCTGGGGATCGAGCGCTTCGCTCGCGGCGGCGTTGTAGAGATCCTGCAACACCTGTCCGCCGGCCTGAATGGCATGCTGCTCGCCGATCAGGCGGAAACGGTTGCCGCGGTTGTTGATCTCGATGCCGAGGCGGCGTTCGATATGCCGCAGATGCTCATCGAGTTGGCCGCAGACATTGGCCAATCTTGTATTGTCAGCCGGTTCCAGGACCAGATCGAGGGATTCGGGATGTTCAGCCAAATGAGATTCCAGTTTCGCTATGTTCTCAGTTCATCCGGTCCGTCCGGCGTTACATGCGGACTAGCCGTTAACGGCATTGTCATTGACCGGGGCGAGCCACTCGCCACGCAGGGAATGAGGTAACGCCTCGGTGATGCGAACATCGACGAACCGGCCGGTCAGCCCGAAGGGGGCGTCGAAATTGACCACCCGATTGTTCTCGGTGCGGCCTGCCAGTTGTTTCGGATCCTTCCTGGCCGGCCGCTCCACCAGGATACGCTGAGTTGTGCCCACCATCCGGCGGCTGATTCGCTGTGCCTGGGTATTGATCAACCGTTGCAGCCGCGCCAATCGCTGTTGTTTGACCTGCTGCGGCACATCATCCGCCAGATCGGCGGCCGGGGTGCCGGGACGGCGACTATAGATGAAGCTGTAGGAGTTGTCGAAACCGATCGCTTCAATCAGTTTCAGCGTCTGTTCGAAATCCTCCTCAGTCTCCCCCGGAAAGCCGACGATAAAGTCCGAGGAGATGGTGATATCGGGCCGAACCTCCCGCAAGCGACGGATCCTGGTCTGATATTCAATGGCCATGTGGCCCCGTTTCATCATCGCCAGTATCCGGTCCGATCCCGATTGCACCGGAAGATGCAGAAAACCAACCAGTTCAGGCACCTGACCGTAGACCTCTATCAACCGATCCGAAAACGCCATCGGGTGAGAGGTGGTGAAACGAATCCGGCCGATACCCTCGACCGCCGCCACGTATTCGATCAGCAAGGCCAGGTCGGCGCTCTCCCCATCGTGCATCCGGCCCCGGTAGGCATTGACGTTCTGCCCCAACAGATTGATCTCGCGCACCCCTTGGGCGGCCAGTCCGGCCACTTCGGCGATGACGTCGTCGAAGGGACGGCTGATCTCCTCGCCACGGGTGAAAGGCACCACGCAATAGGTGCAGTATTTCGAGCATCCCTCCATCACAGAGACATAGGCGGTGGGACCGTCCGCACGGGGTTCCGGCAGATTGTCGAACTTCTCGATCTCAGGGAAGCTGACATCCACCACGGGCGCCTGCTCCAGACGGGTTCGACGAATCATCTCCGGCAGGCGGTGCAGGGTCTGAGGCCCGAACACCAGATCCACATAGGGCGCCCGTTCACGGATCGCCTCACCCTCCTGGCTGGCAACGCAGCCGCCGACACCGATAACCAGGGAGGGCCGCTGCTCTTTCCAGGGACGCCAGCGGCCGAGTTGGGAGAAGACCTTCTCTTGCGCCTTCTCCCGTATCGAGCAGGTATTGAGCAGCAACACGTCCGCTTCTTCCGCAACCTTCGTCAACTCCATTCCCTCGGCTACACGCAAGCCATCCGCCATGCGTGACGAATCATACTCGTTCATCTGGCAACCAAAGGTTTTGATATAGAGTTTACCGGCCATCTCGAATCCCAGGTGAATTAGGATCGCTATAGTATAGCTTTAGCCGCCGGCGTCCAATGCCTAAAGTGAACCCCCTATTCCAGACAGTAGTTTAAGCTGTGCTCTGGATAGAGGAGCAATAAGATGAGTGAGAAGAAGAAACGGAAGGTACACCCCCCCGAATTCAAAGCAAAGGTTGGGCTTGAGGCTTTGAAGGGCGTGCAGACGATCAACGAGATCGGGCAGGGGTACGGCGTTCACCCGGTACAGGCAGGTCAGTGGAAGAAGGCGATCCAGGATGAAGCCAAGCGTCTATTCGAGGGCAATCGCGGCCCCAAGTCTGTGGTTAAGCAGCGGGAGCCGGAGCGGCTCTACAGCGAGATCGGCAAGCTCAAGATGGAACTGGACCGGTTGAAAAAAAGTCCGGGATCAGGCTGCCATATCACATAGCGACGGCTATGCTTTGGCGGCTAATCGTTCAACCTTCTTCGCCGGCTTGCCCCAAAAATCCAAACCCTGGTGAGAAATGCGGGCTAGCGCTTACCAGGACGCCAACCCATGCTGATGATTACGCTTGATTGAGGTGGATAGAGCCCGGTGAGATTTCAGCGGGCTAGTGATATTTGTTTAGGCATGCAGTGCACGAACGGCATTCTCTGGATCGGCAGCCAGGATTTTAAGCAACGCCTTCGCCGGACCCGTAGGATGTCGTCGACCTTGCTCCCAGTTTTCCAGTGTCCGCTTACTCACGCCTATCAACATAGCGAAACGGCTTTGGGAGAGCCCGGTTTTTTCCCGGATGGCTTTAACCTCCGGCTCAGGGAACTCGAACCGCCGTGACGGCGCTTTCTTGCCCTTGGCGATCTTATCCATCTCTTTAACGCCGGCTACAAGCTCATTGAACATTTCGTTATCCATCTGACCACCTCTCTACAATCTTTCCCAACATGGTAAGCTGCTCCTGGGTCAGGTTCTAAGTGGTGGACCCCATTAGTCGGACATCATAGCTGAAATTATAAGTGTCTTCTGCGATTATTCTAACTGAAGAGGTAAAGTGGACCCCAGATTCTGGACAGTAGTTTAAGCTGTACATGCGAATCAGGGGAAACAGGAATGAGCGAGAAAAAGAAGCGTAAGATA
>JAHXHR010000143.1 GCA_025656505.1 Candidatus Thiodiazotropha sp. (ex Epidulcina cf. delphinae)
AATAGAATGACTATTATGCCTCATCGCGCCTTGCCGGCACGAAAAATGACTCAGAATCACGCTCACTCAGGTAATTGAGAACACCCCCTAGAACGCCGTGCTCGGCTGGTATTGTTGCAGCCGGCAGTAAAGGCATGGCTCGTTTTGCTGTGCTTAAAGGTCGTGTTCCCACCTACAGCAAAATCTGAATAGCGACCATGGACTGCTCCTGCTGCTGACTATCCGGCCGATTGATAGGTCACGCCAAAAATGGTGTCGCCCAACCACTTCTTGAACGACGGGTTATCGCTGAACTGCTTGAACAGTTCCGTGTGATCGGCCAACAGCTCGATCATAACTCGCTGCAATGCGGCATCATGCTCTATCCGTGCTGTTTTTTTGTCGTTGTTCTTCATGGCGTTCCGGTAGGCAGAGTCCAGGCTGACCTTGGCCGGGATTTCCTCTGCAATGACCTTGCGGATCTTGTCGCCATCCTTCCATTCGATATTACCGAACTGGTCATTGAAGGCTTTGAGGATGTTACTCAATTGATCCAGCTCTGGTTCCGGCTTGCGGCCACCGCCACTGGCGGGCACGGGACCGACTTCGGCATCCTGATCCGCGAGGCCGATCTTCAGGCTGGATTTGACCTCAACCCGGTAGCTATCCATGTCGATGGTAGCTAGGATGCCCCTGGACAGGTCTTCCTCCTTGGGTGCAGGGAGCTTTGGAATCAGGAAATTCAGGAAGATCGACAGCTTCTCCCAATCCGCATTGGAATATGGAAGAACAGAGGCCAGAAAGCCGTATGTGCGTGCAAAGGCCTTGGCTTTGCCTTTAAAGTCCACCTGGCCGTCTTCATCCAGATCGGCATTGTAGGTGGCCACGCAGGCATCGAGGATCGGATCAAGCTTGTCGCGATCAGCACCATTCAGGTAGAACTCCACTAGATCATCGATTTGCTCCTGCGAGTAGATCTGGTAGCCGTCCAGGCCTGACTTGAGATCATGCAGTTTGTTTGGGTCGGTCTCATCGCTAAGGATGGTGGTGCGGTAATAGGGTTCGAATGACTGCTGGATGGTTTCCGAGTCATTGTAGAAATCCAGAACAAAAGTATCATGCTTTTGTGGATGGGCTCGATTCAAGCGTGAAAGCGTCTGCACCGCCTTAATTCCTGAGAGCGCCTTATCCACGTACATGGTATGCAGCAGCGGTTCATCGTAACCGGTTTGATACTTATCGGCAACAACCAGGAAGCGGTACGGCTCCTGTCGGAGCTTATCCGGGATCTGGCTACTGGGGAACCCGTTCAGGGTCGCCTCTGTGACCTTCTTGCCGCCAAACTCATGCTCACCGGAAAAAGCCACGATGGGTTCATAAAGACGCTTGCACTCTTTAAGATAGTCTTTGAAGGCGTGGAAATACTGGATCGCCCGCATAATGCCGTTGGTGATGAGCATTGCTCGTGCCTGACCGCCGATCTTGCGGTGACCGATGACCTGCGCATGAAAATGGTCCACCATGATTTCAGCCTTCTCGCGGATGGCCTGCTCGTGGGATTCCACATAGCGGCGTAGCTTCTTCTGGGCCTTGTTGGCGTCGAAGAGCGGGTCGTCCGCCACCGTCTTGGCCAGCCGGTAATAGCTCTCCACCGGGGTGTAGTTTTTCAGGACATCAAGGATGAAGCCCTCCTGGATGGCCTGCTTCATGGTGTAACTGTGGAATGGGTGATGCTTCACAGTCCCGTCAGGCTGAGGGTCCGGTTCGCCGAAGATCTCCAGGGTCTTGTTCTTGGGGGTGGCGGTAAAAGCGAAGTAGCCGGCGTTGGTCAGCATCTTTCGGCCTTCCATGATCGTGTTGATCTTGTCCTCGACCGTTTCTTCCTCATTCCCCGCATTTTCATCTGTGCATCCAGCTAAGGCCATATTCATCTTGGCTGCGGTGCGGCCGCCTTGGCTGGAGTGGGCTTCATCAATGATGATGGCAAATTTGCTCTTGCGGTGCTCGTCTCCTATTTCATCGAGAATGAATGGAAACTTCTGCACCGTGGTGATGATAATTTTCTTCCCGGCCTTGAGGAACCTACGCAGATCGCCGGAGTGTTCAGCATGACCAACCGCGGCGGACACCTGGGCAAACTGTTTGATGGTGTCACGAATTTGTTTATCCAAGACACGCCTGTCGGTAACAACAATCACCGAATCAAAAAGGGCACGGCTTTGATGCGCGCCATCCATGGCGCGCCCCCTACGGGCCTCCTGCGGGCGTCCAACATCGCTCCCGGCGATGTTGTCGTGCTCCAGGCCGATGAGCTGATGGGCCAACCAGGCGATGGAGTTGCTCTTGCCGCTGCCCGTCGAATGTTGAATCAGATATCGCTTGCCGATGCCAATTTCCCGGGCGCTTGCCAGGAGCATCCGCACCACCTTCAACTGATGATAGCGGGGAAAGATTTGCTTATGCTTTTTCCTGCCGCTCTTCTCGTCCTTTTCCTCCACCACCTGGGCGTAGTTTTCCAGGATATCAGTCAGTCCCTCCTTGGTGAGAATTTCTTTCCACAGGTAGTCGGTGGCGATGCCTGCAGGATTTGGCGGATTGCCCGCACCATCGTTATAGCCCTTGTTGAACGGCAGAAACCAAGAGTGCTTGCCCTTGAGGTGTGTACACATACGCACCTCGTGGTCATCCACGGCAAAATGCACGGCACAGCGGCCGAACTGGAACAGCAACTCTTTTTCGTCACGGTCACGCTTGTACTGCTGGACGGCATCATCCACTGTCTGCTTGGTGAGCCTGTTCTTGAGTTCGAAGGTGGCGACAGGCAGACCGTTGATGAAGACGGCCATGTCGAGGGAGAGCGCGGTCTCATTACGGCTGTAGCGAAACTGACGCGTCACGCTGAATATATTGGCCGCAAACCGTTCGGCGGCCTTTACATTGCCGGGGGTCGGCGTGCCGTAGAAGAGATCGACAGTGACCGGCCCGTGCTTGATGCCGCCTCGCAACACTTCCACCACGCCGCGCTTGGCGATCTCTCCCTGCAGGCGGTGCAGAAACCGGGTACGCCGAGGATTGGATGAGTCGCCTTCCTGATCAATGCCAAGGCTCTCCACGGTATCAGGCTGCGTCGCGGCCAGAAATTGAAGCAGCTTGGCCGAATCGACGGCATGCTCCCGGTCGAAATCACACGGATTACCAGGAACCCAGCCGGTTCCCCCATAAGGGGTCTCCGGCTTCTCAACCATCCCCTCTTGCGCCGGCAGACCGGATACGCCGGTCATTGCACGGAAGATTAGGGTTTCAAGGCCCTTTTCGCTGGTATCAGTGGTTTTCATCCCTGCTCTCAGGCAATTGCCTATCAGATAATAATTACACGAAATAAATCACCGCATCGAGTGAGGCATCTATCAATAATCCATCAATTAAATCCAGCTACCCAGCCTTTCTGCATCAGCACATCTATTGCAAGACCGATCTGGCGTGGAGTGAACTGCAACTTGCGATCATTCCAGGCATGGACACGGCTAATTACCTCATCCACAGAATGGGCCTGTTCATGTTTCGTCACCCAGTGAACGGTAGCCGGTAATTCCAGCCCGAAGGGCGATTCGAATCCCTCTACTTGCTCAAATCGTTCTCTGGTCTCTGCATGCGCACCAAGGAATGCGGTTGCATCTTCTATAGCACCTGGCACAAGCTGGAGTGGCTTGTCGGGTGCGTCGCCACCATCGGCATAACCAGAGACCAGGTGCCCCTCAATGGCATTCAACACATGACGAAGATTTTCGGCATAGGGTCCATAGGGTGCTTTCTTGTATTTGAGACGAAACGGCTCCCCCGCCTCTTGCATGAAGTACATGAGCTTATGAGCTTCGAGCAGCGTCACAAACGGATCAAGCAACCCGGCAAGATAACGATGCACCAAGGCCACGAGAACAGACTGAGCTGCTGAAATACTCAGAGATTTGTTCTGCTTATTGACCATATCAAATACTCACGCAGCCACTCATCAATTAACAATCAGCAATAATAGATCTTTATAAACAACATGTTACTCATAACAACCCGCAACTCAGAGGGCATTCATCAATTACCCATCAATTAAAAATCAAGCCCAGAAAGGAACATACTTCATCTGCTTCCTGGAGGCACCCTCATCAAACGGCTTGATCAAACCCTCCTCAACCGCCTCACGGATATATCGGGAAACCGCCGCCTTGTTTTTCTCTTCCACGCCGAACCGCTCTCTCAGTGAGGCATTGGTCAAATAGTCTCGCATCACCCATTTCAGACAGGCATGGAGGTAACAGGCCCTCACACGTTCCGCCTTATCCATCTCATTCAACGGCTTATGGGCGAAAAGAACAACTCTGGTGAACCCCTCGGGTGCTTCGAAGTAAGGGGCAGGAAGTTGGTAAAACTCAACCTGATCAACCACCTTGTCAATACCGCTGCCCCGCTCCTCACAGATCCGAAAGCGGCGCATCAGTGAGGCCAGCGCCTCATTGCGAGATTTGGGTGGAGTATCCACGAAACGCTGGGTATCTACCAAGGGTTCACCCGGATTGGTAATCTCCATCCGGTCATCGAAGATCTCCACCATCGGGCCTGCGCCGCTCACAAAAAGGTCTTGGTGGATCAACGCATTGGCTACCAGCTCCCGAACCGCTAGCTCCGGAAACATCGGCACCGCCCGGCGCAATGCCTGCTCAATCACCTCGTTAGATGGCACCAAGGCCATGATAAAACTGATCAACCCTTCGAATCCGCTGGCGTAGCCCTTGCCACCGGTCTGCTCTCGTAACGTCTGAACCCTGCCGCGTCCCTTGTAGTGAATCACCCGCATCGACTTGCGCTTCAAGCCCGGAAAATCATCCAGCTTTTTGGCGAAAAGAAGGGCTCCGAGGTGGGTGATGTCCCAGTCCCCCGCATCGCAGGGGTGAACCAATTCATCCTTGGCAAGGGCGTCGAGGATCGCTGCCAGCCCATCCGGCAAAGGCAGCTCCAATAGGTCAAAGTAGGCGGGGTAATCAAGCAGTTTCAGAACCTCCTCACTGGAAACATGCTCCACGGCGATAGCCCGCTCGAAAGGAACCTGATCAAATACCCGCCAGAGTGTGCGCTCCTTCTCCGGGTAGTCCTTCAGCTTCTTCTTGTAGGAACCGACACGAATAAACTCCTGATGTTTGAATCGTACCGGGTGACGAAAGGCCGCGCCGATCTCCAACAGAACCACCGACTTATCATGGACTTCGAACGCATGGAAACGGAAGTTGATCTTGGGTTCCAGCAATCGCAACAACCAGCTCTCCAACTCTTCGTTGCCCACCTTTTTATCGGCGGGCCGGAATGTCGTGCCAACGATGTCGTGGGTATCGTTATCCACTCCCCAAACCATATAGGCATTGACCTTGCCCAGTAGCGCAGCCGAGTTCGCCAGGGCGGAGAGATACTCACCAACCTCCTCCGGCTCGGCCCTGTTATGCTTGAATTCCACCCATTCCGTTTCGGCGGATAGCTTGCGCAGCTCTTGAACAAGCCCGATGAGATATTCTGTCGGCCGATCAACGGTCATTGCTCGACCTCCTTTTCCAGGTCGTCATCGATCATGTTATCGGACTCATCGGTGTCTCCGCCCAGCGCCAGCCGCTCCTCCTCGGCAACATCCGGCACCTCGATGCCGCGTACATCCACCTTGCCGGTGACCACATCGGCAATCAGGCGGATGCGGTATTCGCGCATCAGCTCGATCTCACGTTGGGCGCGGGTGATGGCCTGATCGATCTCCGCCGACTTCACCTGGATGTGTTCGAGAATCCCCCGCTGCTCGTCCGCTGACGGATACGCAAGCTTCAGATTGCCTATGAACGTCCAATCTGCCCGGGGCATTTTTGCCCCAAATGTTGAGCTGTTGATCAGATCAATTACGCGTTTTGAACGAAGCTTTTGTTCTAGAAATTCAGGAGATACATTTCCCGTCACTCGCAAGACTAGAAATTCGCCAACACAAACTCCAGCAATCGGGGGCCTCGTTACCTTCGCCAGATACGGCCTTAGCTTTCCGAACAAAACATCACCAGGCTGGAAGCGCTTCACCTGACTGTCAAAGGCAATCTCCTCGTCAGGTAGTGATATCCTACCGGTCCAGCTTTCCACGTGTTCAAGAGCTATATAGGTCTCGCCCGGCAGCTTTTCGGTAGTTTGTTCATTTAAGTTGTGGCACAAGAACTTGAGCCTACGCACCTCCCAGTGCTCTGGAATATCCCCGATCCATTCCACGCCGCTGGGCTTGAGCTGGACGTTGGAATCGAG
>JAHXHR010000144.1 GCA_025656505.1 Candidatus Thiodiazotropha sp. (ex Epidulcina cf. delphinae)
GAATCGGCAGCAAGATGCCGGCAACGAAGATTACGCGCAGAGAAATAGACCATAAAATCCGTTACTTAAGGGTGACAAAGTAGAACTAATATGTCTCGTTAATATTCCCACCATGGATGAGGGATCACCAGCCGCACCTGATGATCGCCCTCCACATTCGATTCCGTCAGGCTTGCCTCCATATCGAACACACCGGCAAGACGGGCGCGGATATTCTCCAGAGCCAAGCGATTCCCCTGGCGATGGCTGCTTTCACCCGCACCCGGCAGGGTGTTGCGGATACTTAAGTTGATCCGCTTGCGCCGGTAGTAACCGGTAATAGTAATCGTCCCCCCGTCGGCGGCCGGTTCTATGCCGTGATAGACCGCATTCTCCAACAGGGGCTGCAGGATCAGGGGGGGGATCATCGCCTGTTCCGGCAGGTCATTGAGATCCCACACCAGGGTAAGCCTCTCTCCCAGCCGGTAGCGCTCAATACTCAGGTACTGATGCGCAAGCTCCAGCTCCCGGCCCAGGGTGGAGGGCCGACCGGCATCCCCCAATGAGACCCGGAAAAGATCGGCCAGATCCTCCACCACCTCCTCCGCCAACTTAGGATCGCTGCGGGTAAGACTGGCTATGGTATTCATGCTGTTGAAGAGGAAATGGGGACGTATCCGTGAATAGAGCGCCTGTAGCCGGGCGCTGTTCTCCGCCTCTTCCTGCCGCCGCCACAAGTGTTGAAGATAGAGATAGTGCAGCACCAGCACCCCGACGATTGCGCTGACCCCCAGCGATCGCCATAACAACCCGTCGGGATCTTCGGGCAACGCCGCCAGGGCCAATCCGCTATCCAGCCAGGCCACCAAAAACAGGACCAGCAGGGTCATCCCTATCAATACCAGAAAGGCGACGAGGCCGGCCCATTGATTTCCTACACGACACAGGTGTTCGCGCAAAAGGCAGAGCAACCCGGCAGAGCACAGACCGATCCACTGCACCAGCAAGGATATCGGACTCAGGGCATCGAAAAAATCCGCCAATCGCTCTACCGCAGCCAAGGTCAACAGGATTGCCAACAGCTCGCCGATGACGACCACGGCAAAGACCGCGCGAATGGCGCAGAAGTTAGGTAAAAAGACCACCTTGCCAACGGGAAGAGGCGCCCGCTTGCGCTCCGCTTGTCTCTCACTCTGCTGCATTCACCCACCGCCTGCTATAATCCGGCCTGCTTCTCAATTTCAGGATAGTCCTACATGAGCGACAGTCACGCGCCCGCGAAACTCTGGTCAGGCCGCTTCAACGAACCCACCGACGCCTTTGTCGAGGCATTTACCGCATCGGTCGAGTTTGATCAACGACTCTACCGGTACGACATCCAAGGCTCCATCGCCCATGCCACCATGCTGGCCGGCCAGGGGATCCTGAGCGACGCTGAGCGTGACGCCATCGTGCAGGGACTGGAGCAGATCCGCAAACGCATCGAGAGCGGCGACTTCACCTGGTCAGTGGCCCTGGAAGACGTGCATATGAACATCGAATCGGCCCTCACCGAGGCTATCGGCAACGCCGGCAAGAAACTACACACCGGGCGATCACGCAACGACCAGGTGGCCACCGACATTCGACTCTGGTTGCGTGATGAGATAGAGGCCATCCGTTCCGCCATCCTGCGCCTGCAAAGCGCGCTATTGGAGAAGGCGGAATTGGAGGCCGAGACCGTTCTGCCGGGCTTCACCCACTTGCAGACCGCCCAACCCGTCACCTTCGGACACCACCTGATGGCCTGGTTCGAGATGCTCGAGCGCGACCGGGAGCGCCTCGCCGACTGCAACAGCCGGGTCAACGTCATGCCGCTGGGGGCCGCCGCCCTGGCCGGCACCACCTACCCCATCGACCGTCACCGCACCGCCCAACTGCTGGGCTTTTCGCGCCCCGCAGAAAACTCCCTCGACGCCGTCTCCGACCGGGACTTCGCCATTGAGTTTAGCGCCTCCGCCAGTATCCTGATGATGCATCTGTCGCGTTTCTCGGAAGAGCTGATCATCTGGTCATCCGCCCAATTCGGATTTATCGAGCTCTCCGACAGCTTCTGCACCGGCTCGTCGATCATGCCGCAGAAGAAGAACCCCGATGTGCCGGAACTGATTCGCGGTAAGACAGGACGCATCTTCGGCCACCTGATCGGCCTGCTGACCCTGATGAAGAGTCAGCCCCTCGCCTACAACAAGGATAACCAGGAAGACAAGGAGCCCCTTTTCGATACGGTTGACAACCTGAAGGGCTCGCTAAAAGTGTTCGCCGATATGGTGCCTGCCATCAACTGCCGTAAAGAGGCCATGCGTCAGGCAGCCCAGCAAGGCTTCGCCACCGCCACCGATCTGGCAGACTACCTGGTAGGTAAAGGCACGCCGTTTCGCGACGCCCATGAAGTGGTGGGCAAGGCCGTCGCCTTCGGCATCGCCGAAGGACGCGATCTCTCGGAGATGAGTTTGCAGGAGCTTCAAACCTTTTCGCAGGAAATCAATGCCGATGTCTTCGAAACCCTCACCTTGGAAGGTTCACTGGCCGCCCGGGACCACATCGGCGGCACCGCCCCCAATCAGGTGCGCGCAGCCATCGCTCGGGCCAGAGAACGCCTCGAACCGGCATGATCCAACTCCACCATGTCAGTCTAATCGTCGCCGACACTCAGCGCGCACTCGACTTCTACTGCGCTCTATTGGGTCTGGAAGTCGACCCTTCACGACCCGATTTGGGTTATCCCGGCGCCTGGTTGAAAGTGGGTGACAGACAGATACACCTGCTTGAGCTACCCAATCCCGATCCCCTCGAAGGTCGCCCCAACCATGGCGGACGGGACCGTCACACAGCCTTTCTGATTGAGGATTTCCCCGGCATGCAGGCCAGGATCGAGCGTGCCGGTATCGGGTACACCCTCAGCCGTTCAGGACGACAGGCCCTGTTTTGCCGTGACCCGGATCAGAATGCCGTTGAGCTTATCGCTGCCTCAGAACCGTAAATTGTTCATCATATCCATCCGTCAAAACCTTTCCGTGGTGAGCGCATCCATACCCAAGGAAAAAGAAATTCATATTAGTTGAATATCAATAGTTTAGTATCAGGATAGAGCGGTCAACTGCGGTTTTTAGGATGATAGAAATACCGCCGCATCCCATGCGGCTCAACCGTCAAGGAATAAGGAACTCGATATGCAGGGATGTACGCACCGCCCTCTCTCTTCGCTTGTGTTTCCATCGCCCTGCCAGGGTTCATCGGCCTTCCCGTTTCGGCACAGACCAATGGCGACCGGATCAACGCCCTCTGGGTCGCCGCCTCCGCCGGGGTGATCCAGGTCGCCACCGCCGACGGTTCGGTCCGGCTGACGATCGAAGACGCCGGCGACCCCCAAGCCCGAGTTTGACGGTTTCTAGTAACACGCCTGGCGGAAAGCCAGGCAGCACAAGGCTTTCCGGCGCACTCGGAAAATGGGTGTGTATCTAGGTTTTTGGCAGGGGTCAGAGCAGGCCAATCATCGGTTTTGGAGGCTTAAGCTTCAGCATTTTCAATCGCTTAGCTGCCCCAGGCGAGGGGTCAGTCACCTGCCAGACGGTTCCGTTGGGGCTCAACAATTGCGCCAATTGAATCTGCTTCAGGTCATCGCGGATGTTGCGCCAAGTATCCTCGGCGGCGTGTTCGATCACCCGTTCCAAGAGCAGAGACAGAACGGTGATGGCGATGTGGGCATGGATGCGATGGGGAGCCCAGTGGTAGACCGGTCGCATCTTCAGTCCACTCTTCATCGTCCGCCACGCCTCTTCAACACGTTGCTGTTGCTTGTAGCCCAGCGCCATGTCTTGCGCCGTTAACGTATCGTCGTTGCTGTGTACAACGAACTTGCCATCGAACCGCTCCAGTTCCTTGATCGCCTTGCGGTCGATTGCCAGTCCCTTACGGGTTTCCTTCAATAATCGCCCATATCGTGCGCTGGTGCGTAGCGCGCAGGCTCGCTTGGTGTAACCTTCGCTCTGATCCGACAGGCTGGTCAGCTCGGCTTCAAGCTCCTGGGTCAACCGTTCCCGATGACGTTTCTGTCGCTGATCCTCCTGCGGGTTGTAGCACGCCGCATAACGTCTGCGCCGCCCCGCCCACAGTTGTAGATGATACGCGCCTGTGATCGTCCCTTTTCAGGATTCCAGGCATTTTCTGCGATCTGCAGGTAAGTGACTACTTTGCCGTTGGCCCGCTTCTGTTTGCTCTCGCGCAAGTACATGCGCCACATGGTAGCTGTAATAGCGTGTGATTTGCAAAAGTTCGCAACAATCCGTGTGACTAGGTATTTTCAGCATAACCACTCTGAAACCCGCGCCGTTAAAGGACCCAATGAAAAAATGTGACTAGAAACTGTCAAACTCGGGGCTTATACCCACCCTTTACCCACTGCACCGTCAGTGTGTTGATGGCACACGGCCCCGTGGATAAAGCATGGATAAGTCCGGCTAAAAATGATTCTGGAGAGTCTACCTTGGATCACCTTACCGAATTTAGACAGGGAATTTAGGCGAACATCCACCCAAAATCCTCTAAATTTGAAGGAATTTGAATGGGTGTCCGGGTAAGACCCGCCATGAAGGTACAGGGTCATCGATCAGCAAAGCCCATCAAGCGGGCTTTGAAGCGCCTCGATATCGCGATTCATAACATGCGTATAAATCTCAGTGGTTTTAACATCAGCATGCCCCATCAAAGTCTGCAACACGCTGGTATTGGTCCCACTCTCCAGCATATGCGTTGCAAAACTGTGGCGTAAGGTATGACAGCCTGCGCGCTTCAAGATGCCTGCTCGATTAGCAGCCGCTTTAACAGCCTTTTGCAACCCTGACGCTATAACATGATGCCGCATCTCGCGACCGGATCTTGGATCGACCGATCGTTTTTTAGCAGGAAACAGATATTGCCAAATCTTTTCCCTATCAACATTAGGGTACTTTCGAGCCAAAGCCTCAGGCAAATAGACCTGACCAAACCCCTCTTCAAGATCCTTATGATGAAGCTTCACAACATACTCAACCTGCGCCTGAAGTGCAGTTCGAAGATTATTGGGCAAAAGCGTTGTTCTATCCTTACCGCCTTTGCCGCCGCGAACAAAGATTTTATTTTGACCAAAATCAATATCCTGGATGCGTAAACGCAAGCACTCCATAAGACGCAGCCCGCTTCCGTAGAGAAGCTTTGCCATTAAAGCATGGATGCCATCCATCTGATAAAGAAGTTGCTGAACCTCACGCTGTGTTAAAACAGTCGGCGGCCTTGGTTGCTTCTTTGAACGGACAGGAGCGATGTGATGCCCGAGCGGAATGTTCAATACTTTCTGATAAAGAAAAACGATGGCGTTAAGCGCCTGACGCTGAGTAGAAGCAGACACCTTACCCTCAGTTGCAAGATGCGATAAAAAGCGTTCAACCTGTTGAGAATCAAGCTGTTTTGGGTGTGTCTTGCCACCGTGAAAGTGAATATAGCGCAAAATCCATTGGCAATAAGATTGCTCGGTTCGGTATGCGTAATGGTAGTAGCGGAGAACCTCGCGAACCTGATCCATTAAATTTAAAGAGGGGTTTGGCTGAAATTGTGCTTTATTTTCCATATTTCATAGCCTAATATCACAATAAGAGGAAGGCAATGAAAGAGAAGGTAATTAAGTGGAGTATATTTTCTACCTTTCACAATCAATATCAGAATATACGGAAAATAATACGTCTATATGGAGCAATAGGGTAGAAAATTTTCTACCTATTGCTCTGTTATGTGTCACAAATATAAAGGAACATTATATGAAAACCATGAATTGTAAGCGGTTAGGTGGTGCGTGTGATAAAGAATTCCATGCCGAGTCATTTGAAGAAATCGGTGAAATGAGCAAACAGCATGGCATTGAGATGTTTAAGAAAAATGATGAAGCACATCTTAAGGCAATGAATGAAATGCAAAAACTAATGGAAGACCCTGAAGCTATGAAATCTTGGTTCGAAAGTAAGAAAAAAGAATTTGAATCATTGCCTGATAGTTAGCCCAGGAATAAATGAGATGTAAGTCAAAAACGGCACATATTGCAAAGTGCAAAAAAGTTATTGGGTGGGTAGCAATTTTACTGTCTATCTTTTCTCTTGTACCAAGTATTTTGGGCTATATCCGGATTTCCCCGACACATAAAAGCATAAATAAGGCCGTTTTATAATGTTTCATAAGAATTATGATGACATTCACAA
>JAHXHR010000145.1 GCA_025656505.1 Candidatus Thiodiazotropha sp. (ex Epidulcina cf. delphinae)
CATCCTGCGCAAGCGAGAGGGGTATCGGCGTGCCTTTCACGGTTTTGATGCAGAGCGAATCGCCAGCTATGGCGACGCTGATGTGGCGAGGTTGCTGGCGGATTCCGGTATCGTGCGCAACCGGCTCAAGGTGGCGTCTGCGATCAGTAATGCCAGGGCGGCGCTGGAGTTGGAAGCGAAGGAAGGGTTCGCGCCCCTGCTGTGGTCGTTTGTGGACGGAATGTCGAAGCAAAACCGCTGGCGGACCCTGGAGGAGGTGCCGGCCTCAACGTCTCTCTCTGACACCATGAGCCGGGAGCTGAAACGACGGGACTTCCGTTTTGTCGGCACTACCATCTGTTACGCATTCATGCAGTCGGTGGGCATGGTCAACGATCATCTGCTGAGTTGTCCCCGCCATCAGGCGGTTGCCCGACTCAATTGACATATCTCGTATGCTCGCCACAATGGATATGCTAATGGGATATATATGGGTCAATAAATGGCAACAGCACATACTAAAGTCTTTATGAGCAATCGCAGCCAGGCGGTGCGACTACCCAAAGCCGTATCGCTGCCTGATTACATCAAAGAGGTAGACATCTCGCCATTGGAAACAAGCGTCTTATCACGCTTGCCGGGGGCTCCTGGGATAGCTGCTTCTACGGCCCCCAAGTTAGTGATGATTTCATGGTTGAACGTGAGCAGCGGGCAGATCAGGAGCGCGAGAGTTTTTGATGTTGAAGTACATGCTTGACACCAACGTCGTATCTACACCATCAAGAATCGCCCCCCTGAGGTGCGGAAATCCTTTAAGCGTCATGAAGGCCGGATGTGCATCTCGACCGTAACCCTGGGGGAGCTGATCTATGGTGCGGAACGATCTTCTCGACCTGAGGATAATCTGAGTGTGGTAGAGGGGCTGGCAGCCCGTCTGGAAGTTGTCCCATTTGACGCTCAAGACGCAATCCATCTTGGGCGGATATGAGCGGAACCGGCATCAGCGGGGACTCCCATCGGGTCCTATGGCATGATGATCGCCGTGTACGCCAGGGTTCGATGCCTCATACTTGTTACGAATAACGCCAAGGAGTTTGAGGGTGTTCCCGGATTAAGGTTGGATAACCGGGTTGTGTAGGAAAAGCATGAGTGATAATGGTCATTGCCCTTGGTGTCTGGGAGGCATGGCCATATTCGCTACCAGATGGTCAACGATCATCTGCTGAGTCGCCTCCGCCTTCATCCGGCCCGCCGCTTGGTGAGCAATGCGGGTCTGCGCTTCAACGGGTGCCGAACACCACGATGGTTTTGCCTTTGACGCTGATCAGCCCCTGTTCTTCCAGGTTCTTCAATACCCTGCCCGCCATTTCCCGGGAGCAACCGACAATACGGCCGATTTCCTGACGGGTGATGCGGATCTGCATGCCGTCGGGGTGGGTCATGGCGTCCGGCTCCTTGCACAGATCAAGCAGGGTGCGGGCAATGCGCCCGGTTACGTCGAAGAAGGCGAGATGCCCGACTTTGCTGCTGGTCTGGGAGAGCCGCTGGGAGAGCTGGGCTCCCACGGCGTAGAGGATATCCCTGGTGAACTCCTTGAGATCATGGGTGAAGAGCTGCTCCAGGCGCTGGTAGCTGATCTCCGCGATCTGGCAGGATGTGCGCGTGCGCACCATCACACTACGCTTTGGTTCGGGTATGAACAGGCCCATCTCACCCACGAATTGCCCTTTGTTGAGGTAGGTGAGGATAATCTCCCGGCCGTCTTCATCCTCGATGTAGGCAGCCACCGAGCCTTCCGTGATGTAATAGAGGATGTCTGCCGGATCGCCGATGTGGATGATCTCGGTGTTCTTTGGGTAACGTCGGCGGTGACAAAAGGAGAGGAATCGCTGAAGATATTCAGGTTCCTGCGGTGGCGGTTTTATGATCGTCATGATCTCTGGACTCTGGGTGTTATGGGGAGAGACCAGTCTGCATAGTGAACCAGCTATCTGCCTATCGGCAGCCTCCGGTGATCTCCAGCGCAGTTAATCTGGACCCTCTTACTTGTTAAGTTTAGTTGTTATGATCGCTACAAAGAGTTTAGGATCAAGTTTAGCAACCCTTTTCAACTTGTCGAATTTAAGGCCGTCGGTCGGTCGATTCGATAATATACATGCTGATTGGTTATATCAGCATGATACAACACTACAGCAGTGTAACAAAAACAGCAGTCGAGTAATTTAACGCAAGTCATACTTATCATCTATCCCGCAGTACGCATTAATGTCGCCCGGCGGGGTTAAATCGGAGCAGCGGATGAAGGCAAGGGTCGTATGGGTGGAGGCAACCGCCATGATGGGAGAAGCCGGTAGCGGTCACGCAGTGGTCATGGACGGGCCGCCGGAGCATGGAGGGAGAAACCTGGGAATCAGGCCGATGGAGATGTTGCTGCTTGGCATGGGGGGGTGTGCCGAGTTTGATGTCCTGTCCATCCTGAAGAAGTCCCGTCAGCAGGTGACCGGCTGTGTGGTGGAGCTGGAAGCGCAAAGGTCCGCGAGCGATCCCAAGGTATTCACGGCCATCCACGCCCATTTTATCGTCACCGGCAAGAATTTGAGCGAAAAGCACGTAGCCAGGGCGATTTCGTTGAGCGCGGAAAAATATTGCTCCGCCTCAATCATGCTCGGCAAGAGCGCCGAGATCACCCATGATTACGAGATTTGCGATGAGGAGTGAGGCTGCGGCATTTGATGAGCTGGTTGCGGATTATTACCGTGTCTGGTTCCGTTTCCACCCGCCGGCCGCTGTATTTGCCTCGGTCCCCGGTTATGAGGGACTGTTGGGCGCCGTCGGTGATGACGATATGGGCGCCCTGGCAAGCCTGATAAGCAGTCTGCTGGTGAGTCTGAAAGAGCTGGACTACGAGGTCCTGGACGCCGACCGTCAGCTCGACCTGCAGTTGATCTACGGTGCTGGACTGGTCGAGCACAGGATGCTGTGCGAGCATGACTGGCGCCATCGTGATCCAGCGAGATACCTGCCCTTGCCCCTGCTGCAGGAACTGGTGGTGCGTCAGCCTGAAAGGCTGTGCGAGGCGCTGATAGGGGTGTTGGAGAAGACCCCGAACTATTTGCGGGACGCGCGAGGCCGGCTTTCGGAACTGCCCGGACTGGTCTCCACTCTGTGGCTGGCCGATGCCCTGGAGTGCGCTGAAAAAGGCGTTCCCTGGCTGAAGCGGCTTGGCCGGGATCTGCCGCAAACCCACGAATGCTGTGCCGACCAGGGTCGCCTGCAGGTTCTCGGCAGTCAGGCGGCTGAGGCCGTCGAGGACTATAAACAGGTGCTGATCAAAGAGTTGACGCCGGTCGCTACGGGCACGGCCGATTGTGGCGAGACGTTGCTCAATTGGCTGTTGCGGCATCGGAATCAGATGAATATCTCCATCGGTGATGCCCAGGGATATGCCAAGAAGCGATTGCAACAGACCTATGCCATGCTGGAGCGGCAGGGGTTGACTCTGGAGGTGGTGAAACAGTCCGGAGGCGACTTGCTCAGCGGTGACATGCGCTTGCAGGCCTATCACGAGGAGGCCGATACCCTCAGATCATTCCTGCAGCATCATCAGCTATTGCCTGATTTTGCACAACCCCTGGAGTTCCGCATCACAGACCGCTGTTTTAGGCAGCCGGATTGCGGCAGTTATCTGCGCAGCGAACAGGGCGGTGTCTTCCTGGTTCCCCACGATCAGCAGGTGGGTGGTGGTGAAACCCGCTCGGCGATACGCATGCGCAACCTCTACAGCAGTTGGGCAGGGTGCCACTGCCTGGCTTGGGCCGGCGGTGTCTCGGCGCACAGTCCGGTGCGCCGGATCAACCCATCGGCCGCCTTCAAACGGGGTTGGGCTCACTATATGAGTCGGATCCTTGAGGCGCGTGGCTACTTCAACGAGCAAGACCGGATTCCGCTTTATCAGAGACGCCTGGCGCTTGCGGAGCAGGCCGCCATCGATCTGGAGTTTCATGCCGGCGAAATCAACAGTCGCCAGGCCCTGGAGCGATTGAAGCTGCTGTCGGATATCCCCTGTTGGGCGGAGGGCAGTCTGACCGCTATCTCCCGCCGTCCCACCGACGCCTTCATGGCCCTGTTGGGCGCCGACCTGATAGAGCGTCTCAACCTGCGGCTGCTCGAGCAAAGACCGGGGTTGAACCTGAGGGCCTTCCACGAAGCGCTGCTGGCCCATGGCGCGGTCGCCCTGCCGCTGGTCGCGCAGCGGGCCTGCGGCCGGGAGACCTGGGAGCATACCTTGAGCGAGGTGTTGTCGTGAAGCGGCCCGGGGACCATCTGGGAATGCGTCATCTGGCCCTCAACGTCAGGGATCTCCCCGCCAGCGAATATTTCTATGTCACCCTGCTGGGGATGCGCATCGAATGGCGGCCCGACCCGGATAACCTCTACCTCACCTCGGGTCCCGACAACCTCGCTCTGCACAAGGCCGCCGCCGGCGGCTTCGACGAAGCGGCCCAACGCCTTGATCATCTCGGTTTCATCCTCCCCGATCCTGAGGCAGTGGACGCCTGGTACGAATTCCTCACGGTAGAGGGGGTGAGGATGCGGAAGGAGCCCTGGACCCACCGGGACGGGGCGAGGAGTTTTTACTGCTATGATCCGGACGGGGTAACCGTACAGCTTATCTACCATCCGCCGGTAGTGACGCATGAGGCCGGTCGCTGAGATAACAAAACTGATCAGGACCACACCCTAATGTCGGTCGAACGCAGTTCGAGATCCAGGCAAGGGAATTTCAGTTTGTCGCTCTTCCGTCTGTACCTTTTGGTATGCGTGGGACATCATAGCTTTTCCTGATTACCCACAACTCTCAGCTATTCTCCAGCCGTAATCTATACTTTAAGTAAGCGGAAAATATGGAGGAAGAACCATGAGTAAGAATCAGGTTCAGTTTCAATCCGGCTATAGTTTGTTAGAACTATTTGATGAATATGGCACAGAAGATCAATGCAGGCAGTCTCTTTTTAACTGGAAATGGCCAGAAGGGTTTATATGCCCAGATTGTGGTTCCACTAGTTATTGCTCATTAAAAAGCCGTAATATCTACCAATGCAATCAGTGTCACCACCAGACTTCTGTGATTAGCGGCACCATATTTGCCAACACAAAATTGCCCTTAAGTAAATGGTTTTTAGCGATCCACCTTGTCACGCAGGCAAAAACGGGGATGTCGGCATTAGAACTAAAGCGGCAAATTGGTGTGTCATACAACACTGCCTGGAGTATGAAGCAAAAAATCATGCAAGTGTTGCCCGTCTCCCATTCGAAAGCGATGTAGCCATCATCCGTGAGCTTCAGTGCGTCGAGATCGCCGGTCCCAAGTACTGTAGATCCAATGTCTGGCAAGCTTTCTACCTTCCAGCCACGAGCTTGAAGAGCCTTCATGCAGGGCGCTTTTATCGGCTTTACTCCATTACCTTGGTCGCGCGCCTTGCCGCTCTCGGGATAGATCGTGAACGCGCCAGAACCGTGAGGCCAATCAGTTAGTTGGATAGCCTCTTCAATTTCCTTCCACGCTTGCGCAAGAGTCGGAGAGGTCTGGAACAGCTGAGGATTCACAATATCGTGATACTCAAGAAGCTTCATTTCGAGCTTCCTTGGCGAGCTTCTGAGTAACTAGAGTAACTAGTTTTTCCGGGCTGACCTGGATGAGGTTCTGCGAGCAGGAGTATCGTGGTTAAGGACGGTTGACGTAATCCACGCTCCATGAGGGAGATAAATGTTCGATCAAGCTCGCTTTCCAGCGCGAGCGTTTCTTGAGAAATATTCTTCTTGTTCCGCAGCTCACGCAGAACATCCCCAAACGCTTCTTCCGGTTTCAAGATCCTGCCCTCCCGTTTGAAGGGTCAGGCTACGAAGCTCACCGTCTATAGTCGACGGACTATAGTCGTCAGTCTGAGACTGTGATACACTCCATGATCGATAAAACAGGAGCAGAGAATGGGCTTTTCGAATCAGTTCCTTAAAGCCTTAGAAATCTGGTAGGAGGTAGCCCGAAGGCTACCCCCTCCCTACAGAACGGTACGTACCGGCCAGGTATACCGCTCCTCGATCAGTAACCGAG
>JAHXHR010000146.1 GCA_025656505.1 Candidatus Thiodiazotropha sp. (ex Epidulcina cf. delphinae)
GGGTTCAGTCGTAGGTCAGGTTGACGCGGAGCGGCTACCTGACTCAATGAGGGTGTCACGTAGCTGCGCAACGTGACCTACAGGTTTCTAGACATATACTAAGCAAGTCGAGGATACCGTCAATTGGGAAAAGAAAAGCATAGTCGCCGAATAACACCCCTCTCCTCCCTCTGGTTGCTGTTGATCCCGTTCCTGTTCGCCGGGTGCGGCTTTCATCTCAAGGGCTACCGGCAGGCATCTCCCATCCTGAACGGACTGTTTATCATGGGTGGTGATGAGCGAGAGGGTCTGGCCGGTGTTTTGCGGGACATTCTGCTGAGTGGAGGGGTGGTGCTGGACTCCGATGCGGCGTCGGCCCGGTATCGCCTGCAGATAACCGAGGAGAGCTTCCACAGCCGGGTTCTCTCGGTGGATGCCAACGGCAAGGCCCTCGACAATGAGATGCGACTGGAGGCGGCCTTTCGTCTACATCAGGCCCAGGCCGGTGCAACGCCGCCGGTGCAACGCCTGGAGCTTGTCCGCCAGCTTAGTTACAGCGGCAGCGACGAGCTGGGCCAAAGGAACGAGGCCGCCTTGATGGTCCAGGACATGCGTCAGGACATGGCCGGGCAGATCATCCGCCGCCTCGAAGCCTTGTTGAAATAGCCTTATGCGTCTGCGCAACGATCAACTGACATCCCGTTTGCAACGCGATCTTGCGCCAATCTACCTGTTGAGCGGGGATGAGCCCCTGCAAATGCGGGAGGCGGCGGACGAAATACGCAGTGCGGCAAGGCGGCAGGGATTCAGCGAACGCGAGGTGTTGGATCAGAACAGCGGATTTGATTGGTCCGCCCTCAGCGCCGCAGCCGAAAACCTCTCTTTGTTCGGTGACCGAAGGCTGCTGGAACTGCGGCTCAGCAATGCGAAGATAGGCGTTGAGGGGGGCAAGGCCCTGACCGCCTACTGTGAACGGCCGGCCGATGACACCCTGTTGCTGATCACCCTGCCGAAACTGGAAAAGGCGCAAACAACCGGCAAGTGGCTGAAAGCGATCGACCGGCTTGGGGTGATCGTGCAGATCCGGCCTGTGGAAGGGGGGCGTCTGGCGCCATGGATTGAGCAGCGACTGAGGCGGGCGGGACTGATACCCGAGGCCGGGGTGGTGGAGATGCTGGCGGACCGGGTGGAGGGCAATCTGCTTGCCGCCGGCCAGGAGATTGAAAAATTACGTCTCCTGCAAGGGGAGGGGGTGGTCAACGCCGAACAGCTTGCCGAGGTGGTTGCCGACAGCGCCCGTTTCGATATTTTCGGTTTGGTCGACACCTTGCTTGTCGGGGAAGTGGCCAAAGGTATCCGTATGCTCCAGGGCCTGAAGGCCGAAGGCGTTGCCGCCCCTGTCGTACTCTGGGCCTTGAGCAGAGAGATCCGGACCCTGGCCGAGATGGCCTATGAGGTCGAGCAAGGGCAGAGCGCGGATCAGGTGATGGGGGCCTATCGAGTATGGGAAAAACGCAAATCGATGATGCGCAAGGCGTTAGGTCGGCGGGCGGCCCATTGGCGCCGGCTGTTGTGTTGCTGTGCCGATGTGGATAGAGCGGTGAAGGGTTTGTCCCATGCCGATCCCTGGTTGATGCTGCAGAATCTGGCGCAGGGCATGGCCGGCGGGCCACGCCTGTGATGCGTTGCACACCCGAGATTGGGAACTAACCGCCTAGGAATGGCGTTCTGTGTATTTGTGACTTACTTCAACCATTTTTTTCTTCCAACGTTGTCTCATCTGTCGCCGGAGTCCTCTTGAGGGCTTTGGGATCTGAAAAATCAATGAAAGGAGAACCTGATGAAAAAAGTCACGATGAAAAGAACCCTCGTAGCGCTGGCGGCTGCCGGATTTGCCGTTGTTGTCTCGGCCGGCGAGGATGCCTTCACTAAGCTGGATGCGGATGCCGACGGTCATATCTCGGTTGAAGAGTCTATCTCTGACGAGAGACTCTACCAGGGCTGGGCGACTGCCGATGCCAACGATGACGGCGAGATAGATGCTGCGGAATTCAGCGCATTCGAGGCGAACGAGGCCAAGAGTGGCGAACAGGCAAGTCACCCTCCGAAATAGGCGGGCTGCCGGCATTCGATCTAAGATCGTATGACAGATGAGACTGGAAACCCGGTTGGTTGTTGTTTTGTGATTGACTTCACCGTATTTCTTTCACCGGCGTTGTCTCATGATTTGCCGGAGGATCTTTAAAGAGGATTTAGGATACTTTGGATCCTTTGGATCGTTGGGTCGAAACACATTACATTCAGTTAAGGAGAACATGATGAAAATGAAAATGTTACAACAAGCCGCAGCGGTACTGGCGGCTGCCGGGTTCTTCACCGCAGTGGTGGCGGGTGAGGATGTCTTCGGCAAACTCGACAGCGATGCTGACGGCGTGATCTCTTCTGAAGAGGCCAGTGCCAACGAAGTGCTCTACAAGGGCTGGGAATCCGCAGACGCGAATCAGGACGGCAGTGTCGATGCTGCTGAATTCAGCGCATTCGAGACCCATATGCCTGAAGGTGAGTAGTTACAGGCTCTAGCCCGGGTTGGAATATCCGGGCTAGATCCCCCTCCTTTAGGGAGGGGGCATGCCGCCGGCCAGCCGAGTCCGGTTGCCGGTTGCCGCCTTCGCCAGATGACAATTGCTCAATTGTAACTGCGGTGGTTTGGTGGAGAAGATAAAAGGGGAGGCTTTCAATAAGGCGCTGAGTCCCAGGATTTGGCGAGTCTTGCCGGGGAATACGGCAACCTCGACCTCCTCAAGAAGACATTCGTCTCCAATACGGACATTGGTGATTGCGTAGACGGGAACGTGCATTTCCGCGCCGTTTGCCAAGATCCCTTTCAGATCCCGTATGTAGTGGGGAGGGGCGGCAAGCCGCAATTTCGCCAAGGTGGTCTCATTGATGGTCATATAGCTGGAACCGGTATCGACCATGAAGTCGCTGGGAGGCATGCCGCCTATGCTGCCGGAGATGTAATAGGTGTTCGCTCCCTTTGAATGCATGGGGACATCAAACACAAACTGATCGGCCCGCAATTGTCCGGTGACGCTGAGCAACAGGAGAGTGGCTAGGATTGATTTGATCATGGTTGTCAGGACCGCTCACGCATTTGCAATTGTCTACCCAATAGATCGGTCAAGTTGGGTCGAACTTAAGTGCTTTGGGTCTCAGGTGTGTCAATAATCCTCCTGCGTCACTGAAAAGGGGGGAGCAGAGTCAAAAAGCGCCATCTCCAAGGGGGGCGTTTTCCTCGTTAGTTTGATAAAGTAAATCGTTTGATTTACCGGCAACAGGGATAATACATGGAAACCATGTTCGAAAAGATTTCCGACGTTGCAAGTTATATGGAGCAGCTGGGTCAGAGGGCTCGCCTGGCTTCGCGTGTCCTGGCCGGCGCCAATACCGCGCAGAAGGATCGGGCGCTGGAGGCCATTGCCGATGAACTGGATCTGGCCCGAGAGACACTGATGGTTGAAAACCGGGGGGATTTACAGGCAGGTGAGGAGAAGGGGCTGGAAGCCGCCCTTTTGGACCGTCTGGAACTGACACCTGCCCGCATCGACGCCATGATAGAGGGATTGCGCCAGATTGCCGCCTTGTCCGATCCGATCGGAGAGGTCTTCGACTTGACCTATCGTCCGAGCGGGATTCAGGTTGGTCGTATGCGGGTGCCCCTGGGGGTGGTAGGAATCATCTACGAATCGCGTCCCAATGTGACCGCCGACGCCGCGGCGCTGTGCCTGAAATCAGGTAATGCGGCGGTTTTGCGTGGCGGATCAGAGGCCTACCATTCCAACCAGGCGATCGCCGGGTGTATCGGCGCCGGACTGCGCAAGGCGGGCCTTCCTGAGACGGCCGTGCAGGTGGTGGCCACCACCGATCGATCTGCGGTCGGCGGAATGATCGCCATGCCCCAATATGTCGATGTGATTATCCCGCGTGGCGGCAAGGGACTGATCAAGCGCATCAGTGAGGATGCCCGGGTGCCGGTCATCAAGCATCTGGACGGTATCTGCCATGTCTACATCGATGACCAGGCCGAAGTGGGCAAGGCCTTTGATGTGGCGATGAATGCCAAGACCCAGCGATACGGCACCTGCAATACCATGGAGACCCTGCTGGTGGCGCAAGGGATTGCCGAGGCGATGTTGCTGATGCTCGCGGCCCCATTGTTCGAGAAGGGTGTCGAGATCCGCGGGTGCGAGCGGACGCGGGAGATCATCGACGGTTGTGTCGAAGCGACTGATGCGGATTGGGATAAAGAATATCTGGCGCCGATTCTCGCCATCAGGGTGGTAGCCGGACTGGAGGAGGCGATCGAGCACATCAATACCCACAGCTCTCAACATACCGACGCCATCGTGACCGAGAATTTTACCCGGGCGCGCCGCTTTCTTACCGAGGTCGATTCCAGTTCAGTGATGGTCAATGCCTCCACCCGGTTCGCTGACGGCTTCGAATACGGCCTGGGCGCCGAGATCGGGATATCCACCGACAAGTTTCATGCCCGTGGCCCGGTCGGACTGGAGGGGTTGACATCGGTGAAGTACATCGTCCTGGGTGATGGGCATATCCGCACCTGATCGATATGATCGGCATTTTCGGCGGTACCTTCGATCCAGTTCACTTCGGTCATTTGCGCACCGCCCTGGACGTGATGCATGGGGTGGGCCTGGAAGAGGTGCGTTTTATTCCCTTGTATCAGGCGGTTCACCGCGATCAACCCGAGGTTCCTGCCCGGCTCAGGCTGAAGATGGTGCAAATCGCCATCCGCAGACAACAGGGTTTCGTCGCCGACGACCGGGAAATGCAGCGCACGGGGGGCTCCTACAGCGTGGATACCCTCAGCGAAATACGTCAGGAGTGGCCGGACAAGCCGCTCTGCCTGCTGTTGGGGATGGATGCCTTCAACGGTTTTCCCGAGTGGCGCCGTCCCGATGAGATTCTGCGTCTGGCCCATCTGATCGTGATGCAGCGCCCGGGTCGGGAGGATCCCGCCGATCCGAGGGTGCGGGGGATCGTTGAGGCGCACCGCTGCCTGCGGCGGTCACAACTGAAGGAGCGGCCATCCGGCTGTATTTTTTTCCAGCCGGTAACCCAGATGGAAATATCGGCTAGCCGAATCCGCGCCATGATCGCTGCCGGGCAGACCCCCCGCTATCTGTTACCTGAGGCGGTGCTGCAGGTGATAGAGGAAAACCGCTTGTATCGAAGCGCACACTCCGCCCCGTCCAGCGGCTCTTTTTAGGTGAAAACAATTTGTCACAATGAGTTATGCTTAAATATAGGACACTACACTAGTGATTGAACCAGCATCAAAATACACGTCATTCCGGCGCATGCCGAAATGACGAAAGTGATCATTAATGATGCCGGGTTAGTCATAGCATTCGGTGGAATCGCCGTTTTATCGGCAAACCGGATATCTTTATCTTAAACAGACACAGGGCTCAATGCAGACAGAAGAACTCAGAGACGTCGTCCTACAGACGTTGGACGACATGAAAGCCAAGGATGTCGTGGTGCTGGACGTGCGGGGAAAGACCGGTATTACAGACATCATGATTATTGCCAGCGGCACCTCGGATCGTCACGTCAAATCCATTGCGCAGAGCCTCGCCTTCAAAGCCAAGCAGGCGGGTGAAATGCCTCTCGGCACAGAGGGGATGGATGATGGTGAGTGGGCGCTGGTGGATCTCAACGGGGTGGTGGTGCATGTCATGCAGCCCAAGGTGCGCGACTTTTACCACTTGGAGCGGCTCTGGTCGATGGAAGAACCGCCGGCGGCCGAGCGGAAACTCGAATCCGTCTGATTCATATTAGGGGGTGTTCTCAATCATCGTTCGCGGCGTGATTCCGGCCCTTTTCCGCGCCGGCGGCGTTGCGATTCGTTGCAATAGAATGACTATT
>JAHXHR010000147.1 GCA_025656505.1 Candidatus Thiodiazotropha sp. (ex Epidulcina cf. delphinae)
AATAGAATGACTATTATGCCTCATCGCGCCTTGCCGGCACGAAAAATGACTCAGAATCACGCTCACTCAGGTAATTGAGAACACCCCCTAGGGCTGCCCATTACCCATAAGTCTGGAATATGGGAACAGACATGACATAACCTGTTGTTTTCGTTAGGTTCATATTTTTGTTGGCTGTTAGGGGTATGGTTTGTAACTCGTTGTTTTTAAAGGGTGGAAATATTTGTGGGTAATGGGCAGCCCTAGCCCGCATTTCTCACCAGGCGGACCGAATGAACGGATAACATGATGAAATCCAACAGACTTAGCTTCGAAAAATGATGGTAGTACATTGACGCCCCGCCCTATTTCCATCCTTAGGTCCGTTAACGGTGCATCCCTGCACCACTTCTGGTTTTTGGAACAAGGCGGCTTTGGATCTTGAACGATCAGCCTTGAACCATAGCGACGACTATGCTTCGGCGACTTGCCCCGAAAATCCAAATCCTGGTGAGAAATGCGGGCCAGGATGATGCTTGCCGGCTCCCGATCACACTTCAATACTCTCGGGCGGGGCCACCTTGAGCACCTCTTCGATGATGGTCAGACCGGCTGCCACTTTCTGCGCCCCGCTCAAACGCAACGGCTGCATGCCCTCGCTGATCGCCTGGCGGCGTAGTTGGTTGATATCGCTGTCTGATGTGATCAGACGCTTGATGGCAGGTGAGAGGGTCATCATCTCGTAGATGCCGACACGCCCCAAAAATCCGGTTTGGCGGCACTCGAGGCAGCCAACGGGCTGATAGACGGTAGTCGGTCTCTTTTTTGCCCGCAATGGCGTGATCATGGTCTCCCACATCTCTTCGTTGAGGGCCACCTTCTCCTTGCAGTGGGGGCAGAGCGTGCGTGTCAGGCGCTGTCCCAGCACAGCAAGCAAGGCGGCCTTCAACAGGTAGGGAGGCACGCCGATCTCCAACAGTCTGGTGATGGCCGTCGGGGCATCATTGGTATGCAGTGTGGAGAAGACCAAGTGACCGGTCAGCGATGCCTGTACCGCCATTTCAGCGGTCTCACGGTCGCGGATTTCGCCGATCATGATGATATCCGGATCCTGGCGTAGCAAAGTACAGACCCCGCCGGCAAAATTGAGGCCGATATTATGTTGCACCTGCATCTGATTGAAACTCGGCTCAACCAGCTCGACGGGATCCTCTACGGTACAGACGTTGACTTCGGGCCTGGCTAGTTCCTTAAGGGTGGTGTAGAGGGTGGTGGTCTTGCCCGAGCCGGTGGGGCCGGTGGGGCCGGTGGGGCCGGTGGGGCCGGTGGGGCCGGTGGGGCCGGTGGGGCCGGTGGGGCCGGTGGGGCCGGTGGGGCCGGTGACCAGGATAATACCGTTCGGGCGGCTGATCAGATCCCCCCACAGGGCCGTCTCTGATTGGGAAAAGCCCAGCGCCCGATAGTCCTTGAGCAGCACCTCTGGATCAAAGATACGCATCACCAGCTTTTCGCCAAAGGCGGTGGGCATAGTGGAGAGACGTAATTCCACCTCGCTGCCGTGTTTGCTCCGTGTCTTCAGACGACCATCCTGGGGACGGCGCTTTTCAGAGACATCCATGCGGCCGAGAATCTTGATCCGCGAAGTCACCGGGGTACCCACGGAGGGGGGAATCTGATAGACCATCTGCATCACCCCGTCGATGCGGAAACGGATATTGGTCTGATTTCCGGTGGGTTCGATATGGATGTCGCTGGCGCGCTGACTATAGGCATATTGCAGTAGCCAGTCGACGATATTGACCACATGCTGGTCGTTCGCATCGAGCATGCCGCTACGTCCCAGCTCCATCAGCCTAGAATCCTCAGTTGAACACCGTGAAAGGTGCGTTTGTGGTGGTGCAGGGCAAGGCGCAACGACGCGGAATAGTTGTTCTATTGCAAGACGTTGTAACGCAGCCATGCGCCGCCACAAGCGCGCCGTTTACGGTGTAGCGCTGCTCACCCGATAGGTGAATGCCGGTAAACCTGGTAAAGCTCATGTTTTCAAAGCGATTAGTATAGTAGATAGCGGTCAACTGAGGATTCTAGGATCAACTGTTCCAGGTTCTGAACGCCCGAGTAGGCGGCATCCCGGCTATCGTCGTGGGCGGCGCGAACCGAGTGGGATAGGCTGTAGAACTCGACCAGATAACGCTCGATCTGCACCGGATCAACCATCACCCGGCTAATCGTCTTGCCGAGGATACGTGTCAGTTCCCGCTCCCACTCCCGCAGAAAGGGCTCTGCGGTGGCGATTACCACCTCATTGACCTTGACCTCGACGGCGATGATATTGAATCGCTTTGCATAGGCATAGGACATCACTGAGGTGATCGCCGGCACATTGACCTTGAGCGGATCGATATGCGCCGGGGGGAGCCCGACCCTGTCGGCCAGCCACTCGATAAGCGAATTGAGGTCGAGAACGGTCTGCTGATGCCTCTCGTTGGGCCATTTATGCTCGGCAATGACCACCAGTGGGTGTTGTGTGCGCTTCGACCCCTGGGTGGGTCACCACCTTGACCGTATGGGCCAATTCCGCATTGATCAGACCGTCTTCGACCAGTCATTCGAGCAACTCGTCGAGCTCCAACTGCCGGTCATCATTTTGTTTGTTGATCATACGTTGTATCTTTTACCGTTTTTGGGCCAAACAGGTGTTATTAGGAGTCGGCATCCGTTAACCCCATGCGGGGACTTCGCTCGGGAAACCGATAATCGGCTGCCGCATGCCAGATAGCACAATAGTCGGATGAACGGTATGGCTGAAAGGCGACTCCTCGGAAATTCGGGGACTTCCATCGGCTGTATCGGCTATGGCGCGATGGTTCTTGAAGGACGCTATTCAGCCTGTCACAGACTATTTGAATAGGTCCAGGGGCGGATATTACGCATGACATCCTTGTCATTCGCCCTTCCGGCCAACCTCCGGGTGTTGGGCTATTGGGCATCACTACACGGGCAACGCGCTCTTATCCACCACTCGGCGCATAACAAAGCTTGAATGGACCCCACTCACTCCCTCGATACGGGTGATCTTATTCAGCAGCAATGCCTGGTAGGCCTCCATATCAGGCACCACCACCTTCACCTGGTAGTCGGCATCCTGTCCGGTGATCAGCAGGCACTCCAACACTTCAGGCAAATCGTTGACCTTGTTTTCGAAATTGGCAAACCGTTCAGGCGTATGGCGGTCCATGGCGATGTGGATCAGGGCCATCAGACTCAGTCCCAGCTTGTCGGCGTCCAGGTGTGCCCGGTATCCGGCAATGACCCCCGCCTCCTCCAATGCCCGCACCCGTCGCAGGCAGGGTGAGGGCGAGAGGCCGATGCGTTCGGCCAGATCCTGGTTACTGATGCGGCCATTGCTTTGCAACGCTTCGAGGATGCGTCTGTCATAACGGCCCAGCTTCATTGGATTGTCCTCTTCTGATTTATATAGGTACATTTTATCGATATTTATAATTATAGCGCAATATTAATCCTAATTACCCTTAAAATAGGCCACTATTCGCAAACAACTGCCGATCGATATGCACTAATCTTTCACCATCGGCCACGAGCCGGTCGCTTTTCAGCTCAAGGCCACAAGCTTCGAGTGAACGCACGCTGCCTCACGAAGGTATGCAGGATTGGATATTTTCATCGCCGCCGGCAGGAGTTTGATCGTGAACCGCTTTGACCATCGTAAGTACCGCCCCACCCCGGTTGTGCCCATGCACGACCGCCTGTGGCCCAACCACACTATCGAGAAGCCGCCGACCTGGGCCAGTGTCGACCTGCGTGACGGCAATCAGGCGCTGCCGGAACCGATGAATGTGGCACAGAAGCGCCGCATGTGGGACTTGCTGGTGGGACTCGGCCTGAAGGAGATCGAGGTCGGTTTTCCTTCAGCCAGCCAATCGGACTACGACTTCGTACGCCGGCTGATCGAGGAGGAGAGGATACCCGCCGACGTGACCGTGCAGGTGCTGGTGCAGGCCCGTGAAGCGCTGATCAGCAAGACCTTCGAGGCATTGAAAGGCATCCACCGCGCCATCGTGCATGTCTATAACTCCACCTCCACCGTACAACGCGAGCGGGTCTTCAAACGCGACCGCGAGGGGGTCAAGGCGATCGCGGTCCATGGCGCCGAATTGTTACGGCGCGAGGCGGCGAATTATCCCGAGACAGCGTGGATCTTTCAGTACTCGCCGGAGAGCTTCTCCAACACCGAGTGGGACTACGCAGTGGATGTCTGCGACGCAGTGATCGACATCTGGCAACCGACTCCTGAACGCCCCTGCATCATCAACCTGCCCGCCACGGTGGAGAGCAGCACACCGAACGTCTTCGCCGACCAGGTGGAGTATTTCTGCCGCCACCTGTCCCGCCGCAAGGCCGTCATCGTCTCCGTACACACCCATAACGACCGAGGTTGCGCGGTGGCGGCGGCTGAACTGGCGATCCTCGCCGGCGCGGACCGAGTCGAGGGCACCCTGATGGGCAACGGCGAACGCACCGGCAACATGGACATCGTCACCCTGGCGATGAACCTCTACAGCCAGGGTATAGATCCGGCGATCGACCTCTCCCGGCCGGACGAGATCATCCAGGTCTATCACCAATGCACCGGTCTGCCGGTGCATCCCCGACACCCCTGGGTGGGTGAGTTGGTCTACACCGCCTTCTCCGGTTCGCATCAGGATGCAATCCGCAAGTGCCTGCATCAGCAGCAGCCCGACGAACCCTGGCAGGTGGCCTATCTGCCCATCGATCCGAAGGATATCGGCCGTGATTACCAGGCGGTGATCCGGGTCAACAGCCAGTCGGGCAAGGGCGGCGTGGCCTATGTCCTGGAACGTGACTATGGTTTGATGCTGCCACGCTGGATACAGGTGGAGCTGGCCCGCATCGTACAACGCGAAAGTGAGCAACAACCTGGTGAGATCGACAGCGAGACCATCCATGCCCTGTTTCTGCAACACTTCGTAGCCGCACAGGGACCGAACCGTCTGGAGGGCTACCGGATCGATCGTAACGACGAGGTGGAGGCGATTGAAGCGCATATCGACGACGGCTGCGGAATAAGGACCGTCAAGGGACGGGGGGAAGGCGCCATCTCGGCCTTCATCGACGCCATCGCCCGGGCCGGCGGACAACGGATCAATGTGGTCGACTATGTCGAGCACGCCATCGGCGAAGGCGCCGACGCGGAAGCCGCCGCCTATGTCTACCTCAATATCGGAGGGCGTCGGGTCGCCGGGGCCGCCATCGACAGGGATACGGTGAACGCCTCGCTCAAGGCGGTCCTTTCGGCACTGAACCTGGCCCAAAGCGATCGGCGAGCGGCCTAGGGCTGCCCATTACCCACAAATATTTCCACCCTTTAAAAACAACGAGTTACAAACCATGCCCCTAACAGCCAACAAAAATATGAACCTAACGAAAACAACAGGTTATGTCATGTCTGTTCCCATATTTCAGACTTATGGGTAATGGGCAGGCCTAGGGGGTGTTCTCAATTACCTGAGTGAGCGTGATTCTGAGTCATTTTTCGTGCCGGCAAGGCGCGATGAGGCGTAATAGTCATTC
>JAHXHR010000148.1 GCA_025656505.1 Candidatus Thiodiazotropha sp. (ex Epidulcina cf. delphinae)
TAGAATGACTATTGCGCCTCATCGCGCCTTGCCGGCACGAAAAATGACTCAGAATCACGCTCACTCAGGTAATTGAGAACGCCCCCTAGGTTAACAATACCGTGGCCAAAAAGACTAAATCAGCCCTTCCTTGATCATGGCGGTGATGATTGATATATCCACCCCATAGTTTTTGACGCCTTCGGTTGACTGATCATCGGTTGATCGGCGCATGAAGTCCGGCACATCAGTCATCAATGAATAGCCAATAAATCGCCCCGCCACTTTCTCGGCCTGCTTCCTCTGGAACTTAGGCCGTTTCTTCTCAGTCTTGAATGTTCCTTCTGAGAATAGGATCTTGGCTCTCAGTGCTTCAAACGAATAACCCCGGCCCAGTCGGTTCATTACACGGATCAAGTTGTTTAGCGATTCCGTGTAAGCATTGGTTACGGGGTGATTGAAGTAGTTACAGATGTAAGGTTCCCAGTTCTGCCACGCGCTAGCCAAGTCGTTGAACGCATCGCCTATTTCGGGCGTCAGGGCGCGAAGCCAAGTATTGAATTTAGCCTTGGCTTCAGCCGGTGACTTGGCTTCATAGATGCCATAGAAATCTTCTTTTTGACGATAAGCCAAACCCAGCTCAGGGTAATTCCGACACCAACCGTCCAGAAGGAATACCTCCTTATCACTCAGGTCGCGCTCACGCTTCAGGAGCACGAAACGATCATTCACCAGTCCACGGCGCTGCTTTGGTGTCAATGGCTCTCTGAGGGACTTCCTGACGCGCTCCAGGGCATCATTAGCCATCCGAACCACATGAAACTTATCGATCACAATCTGTGCGTCTGGAATAACTGTTTCAACAGCATCGCGGTAGGGTCTCCACATGTCCATCGCCACATAATGCACCTGGTCAAGCCCTTTTAATCGGCACAGATAGCGTGTCACGGTGGTTTTGTTGCGATCTTTCAGGATCTCTACGATGGTGTTGTTCCGGGTATTACTGACTACGCAGCGCGGTTTGATCAAGTGGATCTCGTCAATGCCCATCCATTGCGGGATTTCAAAACGGACGGTTTTCTCCAACTCATTGATGCAGTCGCGGAAGATAGAGCGCACAGTACCCTCAACAATGCCGACTTCCTCAGCGAGACTGGCAAATGTTCGGGAAATAGCCTGCTTGCCGATCCAATCAACAAGGCGCTTGGTCATCTTCCGCTTTTCGTCAACATCAGGTAGCGGTTCATAAAAGGTCTTATTGCAGTTAAGGCATTGATAGCGACGAGTATCCACATAGATCCCAACGCGCTTGCCATGCATGGGCAGATCTTTAATTAGCTGCTCGCGGCGTCCAAAACCTCGAATAGTGTTCTGGAAACAATGAATACATCCTGAAAGGGTTTTTGTTACAGACGCTTCAATACGGTAGTCATGCTCGTTCTCATCGATACCGGTCACAGTATACGACGACAAGTTCAGTATGTCGGCAGGCATCTCATTGCTCTTTTCACTCATGAGGCCCTAAAAAGCGATCTCCATTGAAGTGGATCATGTGATCTGGGTTTTCCGCGATCCATACCTCTGTCTCCCAAGCAATATCTGCCGCATGTTTGCGGAATTCTGCAGCGTTTGGAAAGGCAGTTACATATACTCGACCAACCTTGCAGGTTTCCAGAGCCTTTTCCAGCTCAATCCAACGCTTTGGGGAAACGGGACCGTGACTCGTCACAGCTTCAATCAGGAATAGCCATTTCCGCTTCTCGTCGTATACCACTACATCGGGCAGCTTGTCGTGAGACATGGGAAGGACGCCCAAGGCTTCTAGTTGCGCAGCTTCCAGCACCAAGAGCTTGCCGCCTTCATTTCGGCTGCTAGCCGTGTCACCGATATACAGCACGAGGCCGGATTCCCCGATAAACCGGGGGCAGAACTCGTGAACGATGTCAGCGTGGAGAAGGTTGTGCTTACCAGGTGATAACTTGATTTCCCGGCCGTTTGGGAGCCGTACCGGGATCTTTTCCATATCAAGTTTTCGCTGGTATAGCTCCTGAAGGTTGTGCAGATCTTCCCGGTATTCCTTAATCCTCTGCCGCCACACTCCGTTCGGGTATTTCTTCAGTATTTCAATGATGGGTTGGTTCAGAGAGTAATTGTTATCCTTGCTGTTGGTGGCGCGGGATGGGTCATCCCGGTTCCGATCGATGATCCGGGCTTGCTCGAACTGGTGGAGCGTCTGGCGCCGTATGGTTTCCCTCGAATTGGGTTTGTAGTCCTGACCGTAGTGTTCACGGATAAACTGCATGATATCCACGGTGGGTAACCTAGGGGCTTGCGCGTTTTTCCAGTCATCTTGCGGCCGAATATCGGCAAGTGCCGGAAAGACCCATGCGGAGCGCTTGTTGCATTGCCGCTCTGGTAACCCCAATGCCCTGAGCAGGTTCCGGGCCTCTTCTAGTTTTTGTTCTTTACTCATGCTACGGCTGATTCCTTCACTTTCAGATGAAAATTGACAATGCTGTCAATGCGCTGCTGATCCGATTCCGCCCCGTCCGGGAACGTGGCCCCCACCTGGTCAATGACTTCCCTGGTCGGCAGCTTTAACAGCCTGATTTCGGTTGCGTTGACCTGTGTGTTGCCGGAAATGCAGCGGAAGTACTTATCCATGAAGGTGGAGTTAAATAAAACGGCTAGGCCGTAGGCTTCCGCCAGGTCCAACTCGCCATCCTCCCGGCCTATGTAGTTCAGGTGATTTTCCAGTGCTGTCAGCTTGCCCTTGATGGTCTGCGGATCGTGAATGCCTGCCACCAAACGGCGCTTTTCGTCTTTTGAGCTGAACCGCTTCAGGAGCACATAGGGCTGATTTTCCAAGGTGTGCTTTTCGTGGCCGTCGAGCAACCGGAAGCGGGCGTCTTTCCTGTTGCTCCCGGTCCACACAGTCTTAAAAGCCTTTACATTGTGCATTCGTAACAGGGGCACGCTATCGGCCTTGTCGTCCGGTGTCGTAATGTATTCCCTGGTCCGGTGTTCGACCACGGGGCCGGTCGATATGAAATAGCCGTTTTCCAGGAAGCTGGAGGACCACCCTTCCACAGTCTGCAGTATGGCGGCATCCTTTGCCGATTCGGGAATGCGGATGATTTCATGCTCATTGGTCGTGTCGATCAGTAGCTTGGCCGGGTAGCGCCTGGTTTCAACCTGGTTCAGATCCTCGTAGCCGGTGGACGTGCATACTTCGATGCGCGCCACTTGGCGATGTTTGGTGTAGCTGCAAATGATATTTTCCTGCAGTACGGACAACGCTTTGAAGACCTTATCCCGTGACCGGAAGATATGCAGCTTGTCCAGGCTCATGGTCTGGTTCAGGTAGTGGCGAAAGCCCTTGAAGTAGAGGCCGTTGGTAAAGCTGCGTGGCACGATAGCCACCATTTTGCCCTTGGGAGCCATGCAGGCAGCCACCACGGCCATGAATGAGGCGTAGATGTTGGGATTGCCTTTGTACAGGTCGGCAGCGGCCCCGGCATAGGGCGACGTTTTGGCGTTGTACTTGAAGTAAGGCGGGTTGATCGAGGAGACATGAAACGGTGCTTCGGTTTTGTCCGGCCTGGACAGCACAAAGTCCTCGTGGCGAATCTCAAAGGTGAACTTGCCGGCCTGCTTGCGGAATTGCCGGGCTACATGCTTCATATTCACTTCCAGGTGCGCGACGGCGTTTCCATCTATCTCATAAAGAACCGCATGCACCTGGTTGTTGCCCATCTCAAGGCAGCGAAGCGCTGCCGAAACCGTGAGGATACCCACTCCTGCTCCGGCATCTATGATGCGAACCACCGGTGTATCAACCGGACCGATCATGGAGGCCATATAGTCGGCCACGGCGCTGCCTGTGAAGTACTGCCCTAGCTCCTTACGTTCAACACCGGATTTTGTGTTTAGGTATTCGGTCTGAACAAGCTCAGCAGCCTCTATCATTATAGTAGCCTCATCAATCACCAAATACGGTTTATAATAGACTGCCTGCCTTTGTGTATCAATTATTACTCAAGTTTCGGAGTTCGTCCCGTTCCCATATTCTACGAGCTTCGTAGGGTGTGGCCCTGCCGCACCATAACTTGAAGCCCTGGAACCCAAGGTATGGGTCAGGGGGTCGCAAAGTGAAAAAACCCGCCATAGCAAACAGGAGCGCAACCCAGCATGGTGCGGCAAGGCCGCACCCTACGCCCTGTTCACATCATGCGTTCCCACATAGAACATGGAAACGAGTTGAATTTGAACGCCGAAACTTGAGTTATTAAATACGGATTTCAATGGACTTCTCTTTGGTGGTCTTCAATCATCTACGGATACTCCTTTTTCCTCTATTGTTTGCAAGACAGCCCTCATCGCTTCTTCGTTGACAGGCGATCGGGTTTACCGGGCTCAGCTAAACAGGTTAAATAGGCCTCTCGATAAACGATGACCAGCGACGGTTTCATACCCCTATCAGCATCAATCATAAGGACTACCGGATGATATCTCATCGACCCATGCCCTGGCTTGTATTGGCGATTAGCGCCATCTCCCTGGAATCTGCAGGACTCTACTTCCAGCACGGGTTGGGTCTCGATCCTTGCGTGCTCTGCATCTATCAGCGGACAGCCGTGCTCGGCATCGCTGCCGCAGCCCTGATCGGCATGAGCGCCCCGCGCTTTCTTCCGGTGAGGTTGATCGGCTATGCGGGCTGGGGTGCGTCTGCGCTGTGGGCGCTCTATCTGTCGCTCAAACTCTCCGGCATGCAGCTTGGTTTGATCGCACCCTCCCTGAGCTGTGACGCGAATGCGAAATTCCCCGCCTGGTTGAAGCTGGATCAGTGGCTGCCGTCGGTCTTTCAACCTACCGGGTTTTGCGGTGACATCCAGTGGCAGTTCCTAGGGCTCAGCATGCCGCAGTGGATGGCCGTCATCATGGCGTTCAATCTGGTGGTCTTGATTACGCTATTGATTTTTGAAGTCAAAAACCTGCTCACTCCGAGATATCGTTAGGGCAATGGATACATTTGTCATGCCAGGCGTCGTCATGCTATGCCAAGGCGTTGCAACGCAGCCATGCGCCACCGCAAGCATGCCATTCACCCCGTAGCCTGGTTCACCCAACCGGTGAATAGGAAAATCGAAGTTACTCGTTTACCTATCAGTAGGTTGGTAGCAGAATGGAGTGGTCAACTGCGGTTTTTAGGATCATAGACATCCCAGGCGGTGCTCAGTACGTTCACCACCGGGATGCATTTGAGCAGGGCCTTTTTCGCGGTGCGTTTAATGACCTGTTCCCCGGCGTTTTTCATCGCTTCCGTGACCAGACGGCTTTTGATCGCCTTGAAAGGCACCGCTTTACGGCCGGTGCCCTTTTTAGTGTCTTTAAAGAAGGCCGGTCTTTTTGTTGTCCAAGGCTGTTAGTCGAAACGTCGTACCCAAGAGAGAGCCTCGGTCGGCCCATCCAACGGCGGAAAGACGCGAAACAGTGAGGATCGATAATGCTCGAATCGCACCGGCCGCGTAAAGTGAGCCACC
>JAHXHR010000149.1 GCA_025656505.1 Candidatus Thiodiazotropha sp. (ex Epidulcina cf. delphinae)
ATCTGGAATGGCCACAACCAGCATGATCAGGTGATGATCAATAAGGGCGGAATGCACTTATAGGGCTGTCTGAAAATTGGGGTCCACTACTATTGATCCACTCCCTGTGGGTATGAAATAAAAAGGGTCTATCCGGGTTTCCCCAAGGTTTTTTGCTGATTTTACTGCCCGGCTATTCTACTCAATGAATGGCTATGCGTCAACTATTCTCTGTTTAGCGGATTCAGGCGGCAGCAACGCTTGTCGGCATCCTGTATTCAAGGAAAGCTTGCAACACTTATCAAACACGCTGGATATTGAATTAAGGGTAGCGCATTACCCGCCTTATACGTCTAAGTGGAATCCTGTTGAGCACCGAGTTTTTCCACATATCACGCGCGCCATGTCTGGTGTTGTGTTGAAAAGTATTGATCTTGCTAAAACATTAATTGAGCAAACAACGACAAAATCGGGGCTTAAAGTTTTTGCGAAAATATCAAAGAAAGTGTATGAAAAAGGAAAGAAAGTCGCCGACAATTTTTATGAATGGGCTAATATACTATTTGATGAAAAACCGGGCCACTTGAATTATTCCGTAAATCCAGTCACATAAATCGGGAAGTTATTACGTGCCCATTCCTAACCATGTACGACCCTGATGCGCCTACCGGCAGTGGCTGGTGGCATTGGGTTGTGTTCAATATCCCCGCCGATGTTTCGAACCTTGCGAAAGGCGCCGGCACTGATGCCGATGAATTGCCCGCAGGCAGTATTCAGGGCCGCACCGACTTCGGTAAGCCGGGCTATGGGGGTTCCTGCCCGCCTCAGGGAGATAATCCGCATCGCTACAAGATTACGATATATGCGTTAAAGACGGAAAAACTCCCGCTTGACGAAAATACATCGGCAGCGATGGTAGGCTTTTATCTGCATCGGAACCTGATCAGGAAAGCCGAATTATCGGCACGCTATTCCAGGTAACCGGTTGTTTTATTGTGTTTACGGAATCGTTAGACTGCGCATAGAAGTGGATGGGTTAAGGGGATGGGAGGTGCTGTGAATATGGATACATTATCCGAAGTCGATGATAAAAAGGCGCGTTTGCTCTTTTGGGGAGAAGATCTGGCGCTCTCTCATGTGGTGCGTCCCCTGGCGCTTGCCGATGCCGTCCGTGACAAGTATGAGATCATATTCGTCACGGGCGAAAGATATGCCCATTTGGTGGAAGGCTATGGGTTGACGCCGCGTACGACATGGACCCTCTCTACTGATACCTTCATGGAGCGCTTGAGCAAGGGGCGGGACGGATGGTTGGCGGAGGAGATATCCCGCCAAGTGAAGGATGAGTTGGCGTTGATCGAGGAGTTGTCCCCGGATCTGATTATCGGGGATCTCAGGTGGTCGCTGGGCGTCAGTGCAGAGTTGACCAAGACCCCCTATGTTTCTCTGATTGATGCCTATTGGGGACCCTATTGCACGCTGCCTCCGCCAACACCTGAATTTCCTTTTGTCAAGGTGCTGGGGGTGAAGCTGAGTTCATTGCTGATGCCTTTGCTCGCACCCACTATCTTCAAACAACTGGCCAAGCCCTTTAATGCGGTGAGAAGAGAGTATGGTCTAAAGGAACTTGCCGAGTATCGGGAGGTGACGACACATGCCGATTGGGTCGTCTACCCGGACCTGCCGGCGCTTGCGCCTACTGAAAATCGACCGGACAATCATCGATATTTGGGGCCGGTGCAGTGGTCGCCGACCTCGGAGCACCCACCCTGGTGGGATCAACTTCCCTCCGATAAGCCACTGATCTATGTGGCGATGGGGTCGACGGGCAGGGTGGGAGTTGTGGATAGTCTCATCGCAGTACTGGGGGAGATGCCGGTGACGGTCATGCTCTCCACTTCAGGGAGATTGAGTGACAAAGACTATCCCTCCAACTTCTACACAACCGACTATTTGCCCGGCATGGAGGCGTGCGAACGTAGCAGCCTGGTGATCTGCAACGGAGGTGCGGGAACCGTGTATCAGGCGATTGCCGGTGAAACGCCGATACTCGGCATACCCACCAACGCGGATCAGTACTATGTTATCGATGCGTTGACAAGACAGGGAGCCGGGTTGTACATCCGCTCGACCCATGTCAGCAAACGCGGCATCAGCGCTGCGGTGGAGAGGCTGTTGACTGAGCGGCGATTCGTAGAACGAATCAGCGAGTTGAATAGGGCGTTATCGCTATTCAATGCGGCAGACCGGTTCGTCGATGTCATTGAGTCGGCCTTGAACGCGAATAAACGCAAATTCGCCATCCAGCAGGATGGGTGATTCGCATTTTCGTTCATTGGTGGAGAATCAACTTTGTGTTGGCGGATGAATAACTCACCGATCCAACGGCTGGTGTTCGGTTTCCATATGGCGAATGAGGTGGTAGTTGCATGAGGCGAAGGTCTTTGTTCCGGTGGGTGTTTCTCACCGCCACTCTCACCCTGGCTGCCTGTGCACGAGGTCCCGCTGACTATCAGCAGACATTGTTGGTGTTCGGCACCCTGCTGGAGGTCAAGGCCTTTACCGATAAACCGGACGAATTTCATCGCGCCGTCACTGATCTTGATCAGACCTTTCAGCGCATGCATCGGCAGTGGCACGCTTGGAAAGGCGAAGGGGAGTTGGTGCGGCTCAACCGGGCCTTTGCCGCAGGGGAGGCATTGCTGATTTCGACCGAGCTGGTCGAACTTCTGCGTCAGTCGCAACACTATGCCAAGCTGAGTGACGGGCTGTTTAATCCGGCCATCGGCCGTTTGATAGGACTTTGGGGATTTCATAGTGACGAACCCCCGGGCGGTCCGCCGCCGGCTATGAATCAGATTCAGGGCTTGTTGGATACCGCCCCCTCGATGGAGGATATTCGGTTCAGCGGTAACCGTCTCTCATCCGCGAATCCGTCGGTGGCGATCGACCTGGGTGCCTTCGCCAAGGGCTATGCCTTGAATCTTGCCATTCAGCGGTTGAGGGAGTTCGGCATCGACAATGCCATCGTCAACGCGGGGGGAGATCTCTGTGTCTCGGGAAGCCATGGGGATCGCCCCTGGATAATCGGTATCCGCCATCCCCAGGGAGAGGGGGTGATCGCTTCGGTAGGCATTACGGATGGTGAGTGTGTGCTTACTTCTGGAAATTATGAGCGCTACCGTGAGTATGATGGGATCCGCTATGCTCATATTCTCGATCCGCGCAGCGGCTATCCGGTGGAACATGTAGCCTCTGCAACCGCAATCAGTCATGAGGGTGCATTGGCGGATGCCGCCGCCACGGCCCTCAGCGTGGCCGGACCTGGGGCATGGGAAAAGACCGCTGCACGGATGGGGCTTACCCAGGTGATGCTGGTGGATGAGAAGGGCAGGGTCTATCTAACCCCCGAGATGGGGCAGCGTATCGAGTTTCAGCAGGCGCTACCGGAGGTGATCATTGGTGTGTCGGAGAGTGATGGTTCAATGTAGGTAAATCACTGCCTTTAGGGGCTATGCTAGCGTGGTTCACCCAGCAGGTGAATAGGCAAATCGAAGCCAATAGTTTGCCTATCAGTAGTTTAGCCCGCATTTCTCACCAGGATTTGGATTTTTGGTGCAACCAGGCCGAAGCAGGTTGGACGATCGGGCGCAGAAGCATAGCCGGGCCTATGGTTCAAGCCCGATCGCCTCAAGAGGCTCGGCCTGATTGTTCCAAAAACCAAATAGGACAGACTGTCCGATGAATGCCATACGGTGAGAGATGCTACCTGTTCAACTTCCATAAGTTTTCCTGTTAGTAGGGTCCGTCTGGTGAGAAATGCGGGTTAGTATCAGGATGGAGCGGTCAACCGCGGTTTTTAGGTTGATTTACCCTTGGCGGTCGTCGGGGTTTTTAGCGAGTTTCAACGTGGCTTGGTAGATGCCTGGATAGGAGTCCGGTATCTCGACGGCACCGGCGATTTTACGATAGAGGTCCGCTGATCCGGCCATGCCTACAACGGCATAGCCGTAGCCTTTCAGGCGCATGTCCAACAGGCACGCCTTCGTCAGCGACCGGCCGATACCCATCCCCCGTGAGTTCTCAACCACGCCGAGCGGTCCGAAATAGCCCAAGGCGGTTGCATCGTAACAGGCGAATCCAAGCAGTGATGAATCACGTTGAGCAACGAAACAGGAGCAAGGCGTATTGGCAAGCGCATGCTGAAGTTCTCCCACCCACAAAGCAGGAAAGTGCATTTCAGCCCAGGAGAGGAGCTGCGGCCGATCGGGACCGATAGGCTTGCGAATCGTGACATCGTTTCCGATCTGTTCATGAATAGAGCCCCAATCGAAATCCAACTCATATAGCTTGATAAGCATGTCGTTATTTGCCATGTTAACCTTATCCTTCTTGCCACGGGTTAATATTATCAAATGTCGGAATAGAGACATTGACTGAACAGAACAGACCACAGGCCGAGACAATCGAAGCGGAGATCCGTATCGGGAGTGAAAGCGTACGCCTCTCGGCCCGGATTTCCAATGACCCCGTACATTTACACGAGATGCTTCCGCTATTTCAGCATCTTACCAACAAGGTAGTCGAGATTGGAATCAAGGAGGCGGAAGCGAAGGGAATGCGGATATCCTGTCGCAGTGGGTGCGGCGCCTGTTGCTCACAACTGGTTCCCATCAGTGAGGCGGAAGGGATCGCTTTATCGGATCTTATAGGTGCCATGCCTACTGCCGGGCAGACTGAGATTCGAGCGCGTTTTTCGCGGAACATGGCGGCTCTACGGCAAGCGGGGTTATTGGAGAATCTGGACCGGGCGGTGCTCGACAACGACAGAGAGAGACTCAGAGCGATCGGTATTGACTACTTCAAATTAAACATGCCGTGTCCTTTTCTGGAAAATCAATCCTGTTCCATTCACCCTTACCGTCCCCTGAGCTGCCGTGAATTCCTGGTGGCATCCGATCCCCTGCATTGCGCGCGGTCGGATCCTGAGAGAGTGGAGAGCGTGGTATTGCCGAAACGGATTTCGCCGATTGTCTACACCATGAGCCACCAGAAAAAACAACCGGGAAAGGGTTTCCTGCCGCTGACCCAACTGCTGACAAGAGAACCGTCGCTACGTGAGGGTCAGCCATCCCCTGAACCGGCCGTGGATTTGCTGAAACGCTTTCTTGAAAAGCTTGCTGGGTAGCGTAGGGTGCGGCCCTGCCGCACCATAGTGTGGTTCACCCGGCCGGTGAATGGGCAAATCGAAATTAATGGTTTAATGTCAGTGGTTTAGCATCATGGTGGAGCGGTCAACTGCGGTTCTTAGGCTTAGAACTCCATCCGCAATCCCGCGCTGATTGTATGGACGCTCCAGTCGCTATGGGCGAGGATGGTCCCATAGTCGATGAATCCGACAA
>JAHXHR010000150.1 GCA_025656505.1 Candidatus Thiodiazotropha sp. (ex Epidulcina cf. delphinae)
TTGTTGCCTGCCTTCGAGGCGTAGCGAAGGGCGCGTAGCCGGGCCTACGTAACCGAAGCTACAACAAAGAAGGCGGGCAAGAAGACAAGTCGTTTGGGTTAAATCTTTTTTTCCGAGGCCCTTAGCATCAAAAAATGATGGTGGTGCCTTTACACTCTGTCCTATTTGGTTTTTGGAACAAGCCGGCTTCGCACCCCAAGGGTACTTCCTGCGGGGCGAATCTTGAACGATTAGCCTTGAACCATAGCGACGGCTATGCTTCGGCGGCTAATCGCCCAACCTGCTTCGCCGGCTTGCCCCAAAAATCCAAAGCCTGGTGAGAAATGCGGGTTAACCCACGAACCTACTCCGCACCGGGCAAAGGCGCCCCGGGCCGAACCGTGATAAAACGATAAGGGACTGAGAGCAACCCTTGCCGGGTGGAGACCAATACCCTGGCCTCCCACTCCATGGCATCCCGGACACAGACCGGCAGGATGCCGTTGCCTGTGAATCCACCCTCGGCGGCCCGTTCCATTTTCACCCGGTTGAATCCCATATTCATCGCCACTCCGGCAAAATCGATTTCAACCTTGTCGGCCTCCACCCCATGGAGAGCGACCTGCAACCGCAGGGGTTTCAGGGTGGGAATCTCACGCGGCTCGATGGAGAAGCTGACGCGACCGCCGTCGTTGAGACGCGTAACACAAGACCCGGCGCGCAGATCACAGTCGGGATCGACGGCTGCGGACCGGCTGATTTCGGGAAACAGCACCGGCCAGGCCTTGTAGACCGCCACCGCACAGACAACCGCCAGCAGCAGGCCGGTAACCATCCACAGCAGCCGATTGCCTTTGTTCAACTCAATCATATAGCGGCATTAAGGCAGATCACTGCGTTTGAAATGCAGGTATCCCAAACCGGCGCAAGCACTTCCCAAGGCAGTGGGATAGAGCAATGCATAAGCGATATAGCCGATCCGGCCGAAGTTATCCAGTATGATATAGGCGGTGGGGCCGAGCAGCACCAGTTGCGGATCGAACAACATCATGGTGGCGGTGCGGAATACCTGCATCGGATTCGCCAAGGCAATGGCCACCGCCGTTTCCGCCGGCAGGTGTTCCTGAATCAGGACACCGAGCAGAATCAGATCGAGGAACAGCAGCAGGGTCAGCCAGACTACAAAGGCGGCGCCCTGGGCCACATCGGCGCTGCGCGCCAAGCTGGAGATCAGCATGCCGATTCCCAGAAAGCACCAGGCCAGGGCCATCAGCAGGCCGGTGTAGTAGAACAGGAGCTGCCAGGGCGCCTCCACCCCCTTGACCATACCCCAGGCGGTAGCGCCGAGCATGGCGATGAATACCGGCAGAAAGACCACGAAGAAGCGGCCGAAGACACGCCCCCAGAACCAGGCGCCGAGGGTAATGGGCAGGGAGAGCAGGTATTCAAAGATCCCCGCCTCACGATCACCGGCCACCGATCTCACCGTGGTGATCAAGACGAAAATGGGCAGCATCGCCATCGAGAGCTGGATATAGGTGATCAGCAAACGTGACAGCCCGGTGAACCCCATGATGCGCGACTCAGCGAGGCCAAAGGCGAACAGAATCACCACCAGACCGCCGAATACCATGGTATAGACCATGAACCAGCGCGCCCGCAGGGATTCGATGATATCGGTGCTTGCCGCCAGCCAGAGATATTTCATCATCACTCGAATCCAGGTCGGTTATGTGTGTGAGTAGGCGGTGTCTGTTGCTCGGTTTCCCTGTGTTCCGCCTGCTGTTTGAGCGGTTCCGACTGATGTGCGCCATGGGCGTTGAAGCGCATCTCCACCTCCGTGATATGCCGTTTGGCCTGATCGAAAGTGAGTCCCCCGGACGTTGTTTCGGCCTGGGCGCCCAGACCATACTCCATAGGCGTGAGATTACCCTTCACATAAGTGGCGCCGGCTGCATCGATCCACTCCCCGGTGCGATGGTCGGCGACCCATATCCCGGTCTTCGGATCATCCGCCCAGGGTTTGTCCGCCAACCAAAGGGTGGCGCAACCGATATCGTCAAAAAGCGCCACCACGGATCGTTTCTTCTCAGAGGGAAAGTAACGAACCTGCGCCGCATGAAATCGATCGCTCACCAGCATACGACAACGCTCACAGGCATCCCTGTCCCACTTGATCGGCTTGGGTCCGCTGCCGCTGTCGCCGGAGCAGGCGGCAAGGAAGAACAGTCCGGCCAAGGAGAACGTCTGCAATAACCGCTTAGACCACATGGACGGAGGACTCCTTCTCTTCGGCCTCGACAATCTCCATGCCGGACAACAAGGCGGCATAGCGTGAGAGCAGGCCGAGAAAACGCAGGCGGTCGGGACCGGCAACAAAGCCCTCCCATACCCGTCCGCTTTCCGAGCCGGTGAATCCCCATTCGCTGATCGCCCTGGCAAACGCCTCCTCCGGCTGTATCAGACGAATCCGGCCATACAGACGCGAGGAGAGTTCCACCAGATCGGCCACCCTGTCGTCCAGCACGATCTCTCCCTGGTCCATCTCAACCACCCGGTTGACCAGGGTCGCTACCTCATCGAGACGATGACTTGAAATCAGCATCGCAGCCCGCTCTTTCTTCTCCGCCAGCAGGGAAAAAAAGATACGCCTCGCTTGCGGGTCCAGGTTGGCGGCCGGTTCATCCATCACCAGCAGTTCACTCTCCCGGCCAAGGGCAATGGCGATCAGCAGTTTCTGTTTCTGGCCGCCGGAGAGTTTCACGAAGGGCTGGCTGTGGAAGTGATCCGCATCGAAGCCGAGCTGATCCGCCAGCGCCGTCATCCTCCCCGGATCGGTCTCGCAGAGGCCGGCGGAAAAGCGAATGAGCTGCCCGACCGGCATCCGCAAGGGAGGAGGCAACTGGGGTACAAAACCGACCTTTGACAGCACCTCGCGGCGAAACCGCCTGGGATCCATACCGTCCACCCTTACCCTGCCCTCGCAGGTGTATTCCCCCAGGAGACAGCGAATGAGGGTGGTCTTCCCCGCCCCGTTCGAACCGACCAGGGCAACCCGGTGACCACGCTCAATGGTCAGGTTGATACCCTTCAACACCTGATGCCGGCGAAAGCGCTTGATGATGTTTTCAAATTGGATCATGTCGATAGCATCTACTTGAGCATCTTGCTAAGACCTTTGATCTCGTAGGTGAGCGAATCCGTGGGACAGACATCCACGCACATACCACAACGGGTGCAGTCTGAGGTCACATCTTGATTGACATCCACAGCACCGCCACGGATGGTCAGGTCCAGCACATGAGGCACCAGACAGGCCTTGCGGCAATCGCCCTCATGGTGACAGGCCTCGGCATTGTACTTGACCCTTACCGGTGAAAATACCCCCACCATGCCATAAGTGACGCCGATGGGACAGACATAACGGCACCAGGCCCGGCGCGAGTAGAAGACCTCGAACAGCAGCAGCAACCCGACCCAGACCAACGCGATACCCGGACCGTAGATCAAGGCGCGACTGAGGATGCCGGTGGGTGAGATGGTCTCGAACACCGTGTACCCGGTCAATAGTGCGAGCAACGCAAAAATCACATAGAAAACACTGCGCACCTTGCGGCTGAAGGTGTGGTTTTTGATGAACTTCTTTTTCACCAACCAGAGGTGCAGGTATTCACCCCACTCAGACAACAGATGATAGGGGCAGACCCATGAACAGAAAGTGCGCCCGCCGAGCAGCAACCACATCAGGAAAACCGTCACCGTCCCGATCACCAGATTAAGCACGATATGTTTATAGGCCAGGGCAATCTGCAGGGCGGCATTGAGATCCGCAAAATGGAAGCCGATGACACGCGCCCCCGTGAGCGATCCCTCCACCAATTGAACGTCATAATAGAAGGAGGCGACAAACAGCAGATTGACCAAGATCAGGGTCGCCCAACGGCGCTTCTGCCATTTATTAAGGAAGGTGCCCTTGTGTGCATGGCGAACCGCTTCCACATCCGCCTTGGAGAGCTTGCCCTTTTTACCTTCATAGATCGCCCGGACTTCAGGGCTCTGTCGATCCTTGCCGGGCCTGGAGATCTTATAGCCGAAAACTTGTACCAGGGAGTCTCTGATATAGCGCATCTCAACCCCCTTTCACCGTGTCGGCATTCTCATCCAGGTCGACCAGGATAGCGGCGCTTTCGACCGGACAGATCATTTCACACACGCCGCAGCCCACACAGCCCTCCTGCACAATCGGTTTCATGCGCTGAATGCCGTCACCGAGATCCACAGGCGCAAGGGTGATGGCATGCTTGGGCGGACATTCGTTGCCGACCTTTTGCGCCACCCGGTCAACCTGCTGCCGGCGCTTCTCCGATGCGGCCGCCTCACACTGGATGATGCGGATCTCAATCGGACATTGACGCACGCAGAGATCACAGATTGCCAAATCATAGGGATGTTCGGAGACGGGTATGGGTGTCCAGCGATCGATCTCCTCGTAACGCAGCAGCCCTTTGTAGTCCGGTCCCCTCGCCTGCCCTTTGAAACCTTTCCCCTGCATCGCCAGACAGGCCTTGGGACGCGCAAGACGTGCGAAACCCATCCGCGTGTCTGCGGGATAATCCAGGTCATGGGTCAGGGCGCCCGTCGGACAGGCCAGCACACATTGCAGACCGTCACAAGAAAAATCGCAGGCCTGTTCCCGGGCATCGATATAGGGAAGACCAATACCAAAACCGTCGGGGAGATCCGCCAACTCGATCGCCTCCACGGGACAGACCTGCACGCACTGGCCGCACTTGATACAGGCGGCGAAGAACTGCTGTTCGTCTTCAGGTGTCTTCAAGGCGCCCGGCGGACGCAGACGCAGGGCGTTTCCCTGCATAACGGGGACGAATCCCAATAACGAGACACCCACCACACCGGCGGTCAACGCCGTTGCGCGCAGGAATTCCCGGCGACTCTGTTGCTTGCGCTTGGGTGTCAATGGTCGTTTTCGCTGCTCATCGGCAGGCTTTTTTTCACGCATTTCGATATTACCCTTCAACCTAGAATCCTCAGTTGAACGCCGTGAAGAGTGCATTTGTGGTGATGCAGGGCAAGGGTCGCTCCTGCACATCCCTGTGCTTGCGACACTTGTGCATCCCTGCACGGCGCACAACGACGCGGAATAGTTGTTCTA
>JAHXHR010000151.1 GCA_025656505.1 Candidatus Thiodiazotropha sp. (ex Epidulcina cf. delphinae)
AGTGTCGCAAGCACAGGGATGCGCAGGAGCGACCCTTGCCCTGCACCCCCGCAAGCGCACACTTCACCCCGTCCAACTGCGGTTTTTAGGTTGATTTCACGCCTTGCATTCACCCCCGGCGAGCCGGCCGGGATCGGTCCTGATCTGTGTGTCATGTTGGCCCAGCGACCCTACCCGGCAACCGAGATCGTCGCAGTCGCAGACCCTGCCTTACTGCAACAACGCGCTGAACGCCTGGGCCTGGCCCTGCAACTATTGCCTTTCGAGAGCGATAAACCGCCTGCCCCTCTCCATCCGGGACAACTCAGATACCTGCCCGTAGCACTGCAGAACGAGGTGAGCTGCGGCCGGCTGAATCCGGCCAATGCCGGTTATGTGCTCGAGACACTACGGCTCGCCACCGAGGGTTGTCTTGCCAATCGCTTCGACGGCCTGGTAACCGGTCCGGTGCACAAAGGGGTGATTAACGATGCCGGTCTGCCTTTCACCGGTCATACCGAGTACCTGTCAGCACTCTGTAACAACGTCCATCCGGTGATGATGCTCGCCACCCCCGGCCTGCGGGTGGCGCTTGTCACCACCCACCTCCCCCTGTCCGAGGTCAGCCGGGCGATTACCAAGGAGCGACTGCACCGGGTCGCCGGCATCCTCCACCACGATCTGCAGCGGCGCTTCGGCATCCGGCAGCCGCACATCATGGTCAGCGGACTCAATCCCCATGCCGGCGAACAAGGACACCTGGGCAGGGAAGAGATCGAGATCATCCAACCAGTGCTGGCGGAGCTCAACGACAGCGGTATGATGCTGATCGGACCTCTGCCGGCCGATACCCTGTTCATGCCCACACACCTGCGACAGGCCGATGCGATTCTGGCCATGTATCACGACCAGGGATTGCCGGTGCTGAAGCATCTGGGATTCGGCAACGCGGCCAATATCACCCTGGGATTACCGATCATCCGCACCTCCGTCGACCATGGAACGGCGCTATCCTTGGCGGGCACCGATCAGGCGGACCCAGGCAGTCTGGTATACGCGATCGAGGTGGCGGAGACGATGGTCAGGAGTAGGCAAAATGCTTGAACCTATTAAAACGTAGATACGCTGTTCCAATGCAAGTCATTTTAGAGCCTAATGGCTTTCATTGGAACAGCCTATCTACACCCTATTTCGGCGGCAAGGCGGTCATCGAGTTGATCCCGGGGTGAACCGGCCCTGACCAGGCGGATAAAGCCGGGCGCGCTGGACGGGGCCGCGGCGAAAAAGGCGATGCCGAAACGCATCCTCCTTTGCCAACCGCATCCGTTCCGCCTATGATGTCCCCGGCCGAGCCGACGCCGCCGCCCCGGTATGGCCGATACCGACCGGGACGGTAAGCGCAACAAGCTGCATGACCTCAAGTTCGACCACCCGAACGAGGAGAAGGATTGTTATGCCGGAAGACCGGCAAAGGAGACGAAGAAACCATGGCGGTCACCATCACCATCAACGGCCTGACCCTGTGCCACCAGGGCAGCGGCGGCACTATCCACAACACCCTGCCCGATGTCTGCAAGACCCCCGACAAGGGCGTTCCCGTCCCTTATCAGAACGAGGCCTACTCAAAAGATCTGATCAACGGCACAACAAGCTGCTTCGCCGACGGCGGCCACATGATCGCCAACCTCGGCAGCAAATTCGCCGTCTCCGTATTCGACGAACCCGGCGCCATGGGCGGGGTGGTGTCGGGCACGAACAAGGCCGAGGCGGAATGGATCAGCCACTCCTTCGATGTCTTCTTCGAAGGCAAGCCCGCCTGCCGGTTGACCGACAAGATGTTCATGAACCACCGCAATACGGCGAGTCTGGCCGGCCTGGTGCAGCCCCACCTGTCGGGCTACACGGGCCGGGACCTGATCATCGAGGCCGTCTGCGAGGTCTTTTGCACCGTGCGCCGGGAGGGCATGGACGCCAAGGCCGAAAAGTCGCCCGACAAACGCTTCAACTACTCCAAGCGCGCCGAAGAGCTGAGGGCACAACACCCCGGGTTGAAAAAACTCTCCAGCGAGAAGCGATTCCTCCATGCGGTGGACAACAAAAAGGCCGACGTTATTAAAGTGCTTAAGGATTCCAGCCGTAAAGTCGTACCTTTCAAGGCGATCAAAAGCCGCCTGGTCACGGAAGCGATGAAAAACGCCGGGGCACAGGTCATTAACCGCCTCAAGAAAAAGGCCCTGCTCAAATTCATCCCGGTGGTGAACGTGCTCAGCACCGCCTGGGATACCTATGACATGCTGTCCACAGGCTATAAGGCGTTGAAAGAGGTGGGCGCCAGACTCCCCGTCTATGACCCGGCCAAGGCGACGACCTTCCGCGCCCAACCCGACTTGGTGAATGTCGATCCCGCCACCGGCAAGCCGACAAAGATCTATGACTACAAGTTCGACCGGCCCGCCATGACCGATGGTAATGGGAATAAGTTGGGGAAATATCAGGACAAATGGCAGAAAGGCCAAGAGGAATTGTATAACGACATGGTCGGTAAGGACAATGTCAAAGAAATAGATAACGAACGCTGCGACTGCAAATCCAAATAGGAACCACGATGCAAGACGACTACGGGAAACTACGCCAATTCAATCATGTCCATAGTGATGGCAGACAGCTTTTCACGGCCTGCATCGAGCTGATGCTGATCTATGAATCGAGGGTGGCCCTATCGGACTCGAGCGAGGGCTTGCGCCATGCCTATGATGTGATGGTCGAGCCGATCCGGGACCGGGTCAATTACTATTCCATCGAGGAATCGGTAAGGCGAAAGAAGATCAAGCAAAGCGCCTTCGAGCTGGCGCCCTATTCACTGGAGCATAGCCATTCAGACGGGACGCTCGATGGGATCACTCAAATCACCCTGTTGCGGGGTGAAAATGAAGATGATCAATCGGATCTGTTTTTCGACTGGTACGATTCTGACGACGGTTATATCCGTCTGGGCCTGCCGATCGAGGAGGTCATGGCCAATCCGGAGGATTACCTGGCGCTGTGCCTCGATGCCGCCGCCGAACTCCCTTTTCAGCTTGGCATGGCCGGTTTTTCGATGAATTATGAAGATATTTATATCAACGGCAACGAACACTTGGCGGACCCGATCATCGGCCGCTTTCCCGGCGTCAATGTTGTGCATGCCGGGTTCTACCGAGGCATCAGCGACGGTCTGCCGACGGTCAACTGGTTGACCCTGGTGCGCAGCGAGCTGGTGGAGCGGCTGGGGGGCCTGGCGAAACTCAAGTCCCAGGAAGGCGACGGCGTGGTGGTGCATCCCCTCAGGCACGGCGTGGCGGTGCAGGCCGGACCCAGGCCCCTGCTGGGGGATGTCAATGCGCAGGAGTCCCTCGCGCCCTACTACCGGGTCGGCGAGATGCTGGCCCCGGTCAGGACCAGGTCCGAATTGGAATCCGGGATACGCGGAAGCCGGGCCGAAGCCACCGAATGGGGCCACCGTTTCTTCGGGAGCGCCCCATGAACGCCCAGCCCCCCTTTGCGCTTGAGCTGTATCTGCCGGAAGGCGACTACAGCGGCCCTTTCCGGGTGACCCTCGTCCCCACCCCGGAGGAGCCCGGCGAGACCCTGGAAGCACTGGACTACGCCGGTGCGCTGGATGTGCTGAAGCTGTTTGCCCGCGGTGTGGCGGCGCAACTGTTCCGTGACGACCCCGCCGGCCCGGCGGTGGCGATGCAGGTGCAGTCCGTCGCCTGGCTGGAGCGGGAGAAACGTTGCGAAATGGTGGGAGAGGCGAAAAACGTCCCCGCCTACGCCTGGCTGATCCTGGCGGCGCTGCTCAACCAAACTCATCTGGCGCTCGAAACACTGGAGCGCATGCACGTCGTCGGCGAAGGCGTTGACACCCCGCTCGACGTTGACACGCTGGCGCGCCTGTCTGAGCGGGACCTGCCCGATCCCGACGCACTGCCCTTCGCATACGACAGCGACGGCATCGACAAGCGCCGCAATCTCACCATCGAGTGGACGTTCACCGAGGCGCTGGACGAGGAACAATACCACCGGCTGGCAGAGGCGCTCTACTGCTGGGGCGATCTGGTGATGCTGGGAGGATTCGACCTGACCTTCAGCGATGAGGAGGAAGAACTGGGCGACCAGGGAAATATGCGGCGGCTGTTGCCGAACCTGGTGCAGTTCGACCTGCCCGATTATATCGGCGATCTCGCCGGTTTCGAGGCCCTGCTCTGCCTGGCCCGCTATATCCATCAGCATAAGCCGGGCATCGAGCGCCTGAGCATAGAATAGCTTCGTACGGTGCGGCAGAGCCGCACCCTACGCCCTGTCCACATGATGCGTTCCCTCATAAGAACGTGGAAATACGCTTACCGAGCCCAGTAGTGGACCCCAATTTTCAGACAGCCCTATAAGTGCATTCCGCCCTTATTGATCATCACCTGATCATGCTGGTTGTGGCCATTCCAGATAAACCTGGTCCGGTGTTCGCCGATCCAAACGCTGGTGCCGGCGTTCACTGTTGTAGAACTTCAGATAAATGCCAATTCCATCCCGTGCCTCGGACACTGTTTCATAGGCTTTAAGGTATACATCCTCGTATTTTACACTACGCCATAAACGTTCAACAAAAACATTGTCTACCCAACGGCCCTTGCCGTCCATACTGATATCAACACCAGCCTTCTTGAGAACGCCTGTAAAGGCATCGCTGGTAAACTGAGCACCCTGATCAGTATTGAAGATTTCAGGACTCCCATGCTTGGCTAGTGCCTCTTCCAGCGCCTCTACACAAAAATCACTTTCCATGGAATTAG
>JAHXHR010000152.1 GCA_025656505.1 Candidatus Thiodiazotropha sp. (ex Epidulcina cf. delphinae)
GACGCGGAGCGGCTACCTGACTCAATGGGGGCGTCACGTAGCTGCGCAACGTGACCTACGGGTTTCTAAACAGTAGGAATCGAGATTGAATCAGCTAATAGCCATTGCGTCGGGTGGCGCTGCCGGAGCACTGTTCCGCTTTTGGGTAGCCAACGGCGTGCATGGCCTGCTGGGCCGTGGATTCCCCTATGGCACCCTGACCGTCAATGTCCTGGGGTCGTTGGCGATGGGGTTTCTGTATGTCCTGTTATTGGAGCGCACCACTGTTCCACCGGAACTGCGCGGCGCCTTGTTGATCGGGTTTCTCGGCGCCTTTACCACCTTTTCCACCTTCTCGATTGAAACACTCAATTTGATCGAACAGGCAGAACTGTTCAAGGCCGGATTGAATATCCTGCTCAGCGTTAGCGCTTGCGTATCGGCATGCTGGTTCGGCCTGGCGCTTGGGAGGCAGTTATGAGACAGACGGAAGTGATTCTGGTGCGGATCTATTTGACCGAAGGCGACCATCAATTACGCAAGCTGCTCGATTTTTTGCACCGAGACGAGCAGGTCCGGGGCGTGACGGCATTCCGCGGCATTGCCGGTTTCGGTCGTTCCGGCAAGGCCCATGAAGCATCGTTGCTGGATGTCTCCATGGATCTGCCCCTGGTGATCGAGTTCTTCGATCTGCCCGAGCGGGTGGAGAAGGTGTTGCGCGATTTGAATCAATGGGTAGAACCGGGCCATGTGGTGAGCTGGTCCGCACACGTCAATATGGGTGAATGATCAATGTTGGATCCGCGATTGTTAAGAAACAACCTGGGCGAGGTCGCCAGGCAGTTGGCTCGCCGGGGCTATCGGCTGGATACCGGGCAAATCGGCGAACTGGAAGAGCGGCGCAAGCGGCTGCAGATCGATGCGGAGGAGTTGCAAAATGAACGTAACAGTCGATCCAAGTCGATCGGTAAGGCGAAGGCGGCAGGGGAGGATATTCAACCACTGCTGGCTGATGTGGCGGAATTGGGCGACAAACTGAAGGCTTTGCAGGAGCAGCTCAGCGGAGTTCAGGGAGAACTCGCCGAAATCACCCTCGGGATACCGAATGTGCCTCATGAGTCAGTGCCTGACGGCCGGGATGAGACGGATAATCGTGAAGAGCGGCGCTGGGGTGAACCGCAGAGATTCGATTTTGAACCCAAGGACCATGTGGATCTCGGAGAGGCCGGCGGCCTGCTCGATTTCGAGGCGGCGGCGCGTATTACCGGCTCCCGATTTGCGGTGATGGCCGGTCCGTTGGCCAGGCTGCACCGGGCGCTGATCCAGTTCATGCTCGATACCCATACCGCCGAACACGGTTATACCGAGGCCTACGTTCCCTACCTGGTGAATGCGGACAGCCTGCGCGGCACAGGCCAGTTGCCCAAGTTTGAGGCGGATCTGTTCAAACTCTGCGGCGAGTCTGAGTACTACCTGATTCCCACCGCCGAGGTGCCGGTTACCAACCTGATACGGGAGCAGATCGTCGATGCCGACTACATGCCGCGTAAATGGGTGGCCCATACCCCCTGTTTCCGCTCCGAAGCCGGCTCCTACGGCAAGGATACCCGGGGCATGATTCGTCAACATCAGTTCGAAAAGGTAGAGCTGGTGCAGGCAGTGCCTGCCGGTCAATCGTTTCAAGCGCTTGAGGAACTCACGGGGCACGCCGAAGCGATCCTGCGAAAGCTTGATTTACCCTATCGCGTCGTGACCCTGTGCGCCGGGGATACCGGCTTTTCATCCACCAAGACCTACGACCTGGAAGTTTGGTTGCCTGGACAGGATAAATTTAGGGAGATTTCCTCCTGTTCCAATTTCGGTGATTTTCAGGCCCGCCGGCTGCAGGCGCGTTGGCGCAATCCCGACACGGGCAAACCGGAACTGGTGCATACCTTGAATGGCTCCGGGTTGGCCGTAGGACGGACATTGGTTGCAGTGATGGAGAATTATCAGCAGGGGGACGGCTCGATCGCCATTCCCCGGGCACTGCGCCCCTATATGGGCGGTAAAGAGAGGATCTGACAGGACGAACACCGTCATGGAACGGCCTATTGGACCGGGAGGTGAGGGTGGTCACACCCGGCCCGCGAACTCCGCAGCGATCCGTAACCCGTGAAAACACGCGCCCCGGCTTGAAAATCGATGCCTTGCAAGCGGTAACGGACATTGACGTCTATCTATAGTACAGTGCGAATAGCGTCAGTGGCCATAAGCTCAACCTGAACACTCACGACAGCTTCCACGTCAGACAACCCATCCGCAAACGCGCCGGCAAACGCTGCCGCTATTGACCGAGCCCTCTCCCTCGCCGCCAGTCTCTGTGCCATCGCCGGGCTGATTCTCGCAGCGCTGACCTTTTACCGGACGTTTTACTAATGGCCGCAGGAATACTTGGCGCCCTTTGGCATAGAAGCCAAAGAGCTAGTGTACTGTATCAAATAGATTGACGTTATCAGAGCGCCCCAAATGACTCAAGGCAAGGCGCATTGCGCAGGGAATGGCATGCCCTTTTCAAGCAATGCAACGCCGCATTGAGTCATTTGGGGCGCTCCCTTCGGGCGAGGCGCTAAGCGGCCATCCGCGTTGTTGCACTCGCTTGAATTAGCTACGGCTAGTCCTGCGCTCGTGCGCCTAGCGCCTGGCCGCTTAGCGCCTCGCTGATAACGTCAATCTATTTGATACAGTACACTAGGGGGTGTTCTCAATCATCGTTCGCGGCGTGATTCCGGCCCTTTTCCGCGCCGGCGGCGTTGCGATTCGTTGCAATAGAATGACTATTACGCCTCATCGCGCCTTGCCGGCACGAAAAATGACTCAGAATCACGCTCACTCAGCTAATTGAGAACGCCCCCTAGGGCTGCCCATTACCCACAAATATTTCCACCCTTTAAAAACAACGAGTTACAAACCATGCCCCTAACAGCCAACAAAAATATGAACCTAACGAAAACAACAGGTTATGTCATGTCTGTTCCCATATTTCAGGCTTATGGGTAATGGGCAGGGCTAGCCCGGACGTCCGTCGGGTCGTGGCCGTATCAGGATCGGGAAGTAGCTCAGGCAGAACGCGAGATAACAGACCACCCAGAGGGAGCCTGAGAGCCAGACGCATGCCTGGTAGGTGAGGATTTCGGTTAGCGGCAGGAAGACCCGAACGGCCACGGCAAGATTGATCAGGACAAAACCGAATGTCATCATTCGGCTTACCTGGAGTTCCCTGCCGGTATGACCGAGGGAGACCCGCGCCATCATCCCCATGGCGAATACGCCGATGGCGCCGGCAGTCAGGGCGTGGGTCGAGAGGTTGTGGGGAAATGCACCCATGACGGCGAGCGCCTTCAACAGGAAGCCGATGATTAACCATCCCAGGCCGGTAAACAGCACCCAGAGGATAGGGCGTTGCCATACGCCGGGGTGATGCCAGTCGATGAAACGCCAGAACTGGGTAATGGCGACACTTAGCGATGCAACGAACATCAGCCAGGCCTCAGACAGCAGTAATTCGCTCAGTATCCAAAGGATGATGGTGATGTAGACCCACTGCTCCCGCCGCTTGCTGAACCTCGGCTCAGCGCCGCTGACGGCTTTTTCCGTGAAAAAGGGCAGTACCCTGCCCCCCACCACGATCAGCAGCAGCAAGATCAGGTTGAGCATCAGTTCAATGCCTTGCCTTCCGGTTGATGTGAATCCCAAGCCTTGCAGGTGATAGAGCAGGTTGGCGAGGGCCATGCCGCCTAGGAGGGGGAGGAAGAGGCGGTTGACATGATTTACCCCTTTCATCAGAGGGGAATAGAGGGCGAATATGAGTGCGGGGATAAACGACAGGTCCACGATGGCAATGAGCCAGTCCGGGATTGCCGGAATCAGGGGCAGGAGCCGGCCTGCCAGCCACAGCAGGGCGAGTAGCGCCAGCGGCCTCCCGGTCGGGGTATCCATGCCTGTCCAGTTACGCACCGCAGTAAGAAGGAAACCGGCGATGATAGCGACAGTGAATCCGAACAGCATTTCATGGCTGTGCCATTCGCTGGATCCAAAGTAGGCGGAAGCCGTCAGATTCATGTGCCGGAATACCATCCACAGGATCATCAACAGCGCGCCGGATAACCCGGCCAACACGAAGAAGGGCCGAAAACCTAAGGCGAAGGGGGTCCATCCTTTAGGAGGGATGGGTGTTGCGGGAGGCTCGACAAGAGGGATGGATCCCATGATGCGGTTTCTCGAAGGATTACATTTAGATGAATCCTAATTCGCTGACCCAGCGCTCACCTTGATGTTTATCAAGGGGGATGGGTGTTAGCCCGGATGTTTCACCCGGCCGGTGAATAGGCAAACCGAAGTTACTAGTTTGTCTATCAGTAGGTTAGTATCAGAATGGAGCGGTCAACTGCGGTTTTTAGGGTGAACTAGGGGGCGTTCTCAATTACCTGAGTGAGCGTGATTCTGAGTCATTTTTCGTGCCGGCAAGGCGCGATGAGGCGCAATAGTCATTCTATTGCAACGAATCGCAACGCCGCCAGCGCGGAAAAGGGCCGGAATCACGCCGCGAACGATGATTGAGAACACCCCCTAAGTCTGCCCATTACCCATAAGTCTGAAATATGGGAACAGACATGACATAACCTGTTGTTTTCGTTAGGTTCATATTTTTGTTGGCTGTTAGGGG
>JAHXHR010000153.1 GCA_025656505.1 Candidatus Thiodiazotropha sp. (ex Epidulcina cf. delphinae)
CCCGATATGAGCGTTTAGCCATTACTTATCAAGCCATGCTCAGTTTGGTAGCCACTGTTATTTGGCTTAATTGAGAACGCCCCCTAGTGTAGCCTGCTTCATCGCGGCCGGGCGGGAGTGCAAACGGGTAAATACCCTGTGTTCAGACTCATGACGCGAGCCTGTGGCTGTGTGATAATTCAGCCGGATATCGACTGGGTCGCCGGACCGGGATGTTCGGCGTGTGGCTTAACGATTAACAGATGAGGATTGACCGAATGGATGAAAACCGTGCAAAGGCGCTGAGCGCCGCCTTGGGGCAGATTGAGAAGCAGTTCGGCAAGGGATCCGTGATGCGTATGGGAGACACCAGCGCAATTCGCAATATCGAAGCGATCTCGACCGGTTCTCTGGCGCTGGATATCGCCCTGGGCATCGGCGGACTTCCGAAAGGTCGTGTGGCGGAGATCTACGGCCCTGAATCTTCCGGTAAGACCACCCTGACCCTGCAAGTGGTCGCCGAAGCGCAGAAGATGGGAGGCACTGCCGCCTTCATCGATGCCGAGCACGCCCTCGACCCCCAGTATGCGAAGAAACTGGGCGTCAAGGTGGACGAACTGCTGGTCTCCCAGCCGGATACCGGGGAGCAGGCCCTGGAGATCACCGATATGTTGGTGAGGTCCGGCGCCGTGGATGTGGTCGTCATCGATTCCGTTGCGGCCCTGACCCCCAAGGCGGAGATCGAAGGGGACATGGGTGATTCCCATGTCGGTCTGCAGGCGCGCCTGATGTCTCAGGCCTTGCGAAAACTCACCGCCAACATCAAGCGCACCAACTGCCTGGTGATCTTCATTAACCAGATCCGTATGAAGATCGGTGTGATGTTCGGCAGCCCCGAGACCACCACCGGGGGCAATGCGTTGAAGTTCTACGCCTCCGTGCGCCTCGATATCCGCCGCATAGGCGCTGTCAAGAAGGGCGATGAAGTGGTCGGCAACGATACCCGGGTCAAGGTGGTGAAGAACAAGGTCGCGCCACCCTTCAAACAGGTGCAGTTCGAGATCCTCTATGGCGAGGGCATCTCCCATGAGGGTGAGATCATCGAGCTGGGCGTGCAGCAGGGCATTATCAATAAATCAGGCGCCTGGTACAGCCATAACGGTGACCGCATCGGTCAAGGCAAGGAGAATGTACGGAACTTTCTCAAGAAGAATCCCGAAATCACTGACGGGATCGAAGCGCGGATTCGCGCCGAGTTGTTGCCCTCGAACGAGGGTCAGGGAGCGCCGGCCGGGGCGGAAGCCTGAGCAGGGACGACTACCCGGAGACCGAGGCGGCGGCACTCCGGCTGCTGACCGCCAGAGAGCACTCATGGCGGGAACTGCGCAAAAAACTGCAATCCCGCGGTTTCGATGAGCAGACGATCGACGCCGTTCTGCGGGGGTTGAGTGAATCAGGCTTGCAGAGCGATGACCGTTTCACCGAAAGTTTTATCGCCGGCCGGGTGAGCAGAGGGAGTGGTCCGCTACGTATCCGCGCCGAGTTGCATGAAAGAGGCGTGGATGAAGCGCTGATCGAGACGCATCTGGCGGATTTTGCCGAGGCATGGCCGGAACTGCTGCTGCTGGCGCACGATGCAAAATACGGCAAGCAACGCGCCGGGGATCGGAAGGAGCTGGCTAAAAGGGCGCGGTTTCTCACGTATCGGGGTTTTCCCGGCGAGTTGATTCGTGATCTTCTTTTCGATTGATTGAGTTATCCCTTCCTGAGACAACCGATACAGGCATTTTTTCCTCGTTCCTGTTATCTTTCACTGTTTATTTTTACGGTAATTCCGTTCTGCAATCATGAAAACCTGCGCCGATATACGTAAAGCCTTCCTGAACTATTTCGCCGACCACGGACACGAGGTGGTGGCCGGCAGTCCGTTGGTGTCGCAGAACGACCCCACCCTGCTCTTCACTAACGCCGGTATGGTGCAGTTCAAGGATGTCTTTCTCGGCCGGGAGAGGCGCAACTGCCGCCGTGCGACCAGTTCGCAACGTTGCGTGCGCGCGGGGGGGAAGCACAACGACCTGGAAAACGTCGGCTATACGGCGCGTCACCACACCTTCTTTGAAATGCTGGGCAATTTCAGCTTCGGCGACTATTTCAAAAGCGACGCCATCAAATATGCCTGGGAGTTTCTGACCGGGACGATCGGTCTGCCTGCGGAAAAACTCTGGGTGACGGTTTATGACGAGGATCAAGAGGCGGCGGATATCTGGCTCAAGGAGGTCGGTGTCGATGCCGCCCGATTTATCCGGATCGGCGACAAGCCCGGGGGCAGGCGGTATGAGAGCGACAACTTCTGGGCCATGGGCGATACCGGACCCTGCGGCCCCTGTTCGGAAATCTTCTACGATCATGGCGAGGGTGTCCGGGGAGGCCCTCCGGGCACAGCGGAAGAGGAGGGTGATCGCTACATCGAGATCTGGAACCTAGTCTTCATGCAGTACAACCGGGATGCCGGCGGCGCCTTGACACCGCTGCCCAAGCCTTCAGTGGATACCGGCATGGGTCTTGAGCGTCTGGCCGCCGTGCTGCAAGGGGTGCATAGCAACTATGAGATCGATCTCTTTGCCCGTCTGATCGAGGCCGCCGCGAGGCTGACCGGCTGCGCTAACCTTGAGGAGAAATCCCTGAGGGTGATCGCCGACCACATCCGTTCCTGCGCCTTTCTGATCGTCGACGGGGTGCTGCCCTCCAACGAAGGCCGTGGCTATGTATTGCGCCGGATCATCCGCCGCGCTATTCGCCACGGCTACAGGCTTGGGGTGAAGGATGCCTTTTTTCATAAACTGGTGGAGCGGCTCTGTGCTGAGATGGGTGAGGCCTACCCGGAGCTGCTTGAGCAGCGATCCCGGGTCGAAAAGGTGTTGCGCCTCGAAGAGGAGCGGTTTGCCCAGACCCTGGAGCAGGGTATGAAAATCCTTGAGGAAGCCATTGCTGAACTGGATGGTAAGGTCATTCCCGGTGAGACGGTCTTCAAACTCTACGACACCTACGGCTTTCCCAAGGATCTGACGGCGGATATCGCCCGTGAACGTGGATTGAGCATCGATCAACCCGGTTTCGAGCAGGCCATGGCGGCACAGCGCAAACGCGCCCAAGCCGCGAGCCGGTTCGGCGTTGCCGAAACGGTCGATCTGGAACTGGAAGAGGAGACCGGGTTTTCCGGTTACGAACGTATCGAGGATCAAGCCCGGATTGTCGCTATCCTGCGCGATGGGGAAGCGGTCGATACCTTGCAACAGGGCGAGTCAGGGATGGTCTTTCTCGATCATACGCCGTTTTACGCGGAATCCGGCGGACAGGTCGGTGATATGGGAACCCTTGAGGGTAAAGGTATCTTGTTCGAGGTCGGGGATACCCGCAAACAGGCAGGTGAGCTGTTCGTCCACATCGGCAGACTGGAGCAGGGAAACCTGGCGGTCGGCGATACCGTTACCGCGCAGGTGAACGCCTACACCCGTCGGGCGACCGCCCTCAACCACTCCGCCACCCACCTGCTGCATGCGGCCCTGCGCCGCGTATTGGGCGACCATGTGGCGCAAAAAGGCTCCCTGGTTGATGCGGATCGCCTGCGCTTCGACTTCTCCCACTTCGAACCCATCTCCCGCGAACAGTTGCAGATCATTGAGCAAATGGTCAATGAACAGATCCGCTGCAACCACGCTGTCGATACCGATATCATGTCCCTCGAGCAGGCCAAGGCCTCCGGCGCCATGGCTCTGTTCGGCGAAAAGTATGCGCAACAGGTACGGGTGTTGAGCATGGGAGAGTTCTCCACTGAGTTGTGTGGCGGCACCCACGTCAATGCGGTGGGTGATATCGGTCTTTGCAAGATCACCGGGGAAAGCGGCATTGCAGCCGGTGTCCGGCGTATCGAGGCCGTCACCGGTCAGCACGCCATTGAGTGGATAGAGGCCGACGAGGAGCGGGTGCAGCGAATCGCCGAGATGATCAAGTCGGGCCGTGACGGGATTGAGGAGAAGCTGGAGCAGATCCTGGAGCGCAATCGTAAACTGGAAAAGGCGTTGGAGCAGTTGAAGGGGAGACTCGCCAGCGCCGCCGGCAGTGATTTGGCCTCCGGCGCCATTGCGGTGGGCGAGGTGAAGGTATTGGCGGCAAACCTGGACGGGGCCGATCCCAAGGCATTGAGAGAGACTATGGATCAGTTGAAAAACAAGCTGGGTTCCGCAGTTATCCTGCTGGCGGCGGTGACGGGCGGAAAGGTTTCTCTGGTGGCGGGCGTAACCAAGAACCTCACCGATCGCATGAAAGCGGGCGACCTGGTCAAGCTGGCCGCTGAGCAGGTCGGCGGCAAAGGCGGTGGCCGGCCTGACATGGCTCAAGCGGGCGGTAACAACCCGGATGCGCTCCCTCAGGCCCTCTCCTTGGTCGAACCCTGGGTCAGGGATCGATTGGGTGCTTAGGACACTACACTAGGGGGTGTTCTCAATTACCTGAGTGAGCGTGATTCTGAGTCATTTTTCGTGCCGGCAAGGCGCGATGAGGCGCAATAGTCATTCTAT
>JAHXHR010000154.1 GCA_025656505.1 Candidatus Thiodiazotropha sp. (ex Epidulcina cf. delphinae)
CGCTCAATCCACTGTCGTAATGTGCTGTAGAGTCGTTGCGGATAGGGGTACTCTTGTGCGATCAGTGGGAATTCGTCGCTAACGATCCGTTTTCTGGTCTGTTCGATTTCCCGGACCTGTGTCTGCCGTTGCAACCAGACGGCGAACGCCTCTCGGTCATCCCGTGACCAGTATGAGATGGCAGGCAGCTCCGCCAGGGTATGCCCGGTGAATAGGAAGCGGGGATTGCCGGGCAGGCATTGTTGATCGTCCGGACCGACCACGATATCCACTAACCCAAATAATTCCTGATGGGGTGTTTCCGGTTTCACGGTAAGATTCAGGCGCAATGCATGGTATCTTGCCCTGATACCGGTGATGCCGACAACGGTTCCACTGGGTAGTGGGATCATATTTCCTAAGCCACGCTGGAATCAATACTTGATTTATAGCAGGGTATTTGGGTGTTTTAACCATTCGGCGGTGAGGGAATGGCGAAATGCTGAGATATTATTTGTGTAGTGTCTCTTCGCCCCAGGCCGTTTTAAGAAACTGATCCCGGCCTGAATTCCAGCGATAGACGCGATATCTCAGCGGGTTATGGCGGTAATAATCCTGATGATGGGATTCGGCCGGATAGAAGATGCCGACCCGCCGGATCTGTGTGACGATCGGCTTGTCATATCGACCACTGGCATCCAACGACTTGAGCGACTTCTCGGCCGCGATTCGCTGTTCTTCAGTGTGGTAAAAAATAGCCGTGCTGTATTGATATCCCCGATCGGAGAACTGACCGCCCGGGTCGGTCGGATCGATCATGCGCCAGAAGGCTTGAAGGAGCGCCTCATAACTGAGGATCGCCGGATCATAATGGACCTCCACGCTCTCCAGATGTTCCGTGGCGCCACTCGATACCTGCCGGTAGCTTGGATCCTTTTTCTTACCTCCGCTATAGCCCGAGATCGCCTTGGCGACACCGGCCGACTTCTCGAAATCCGATTCGATGCACCAGAAACATCCGCCGGCGAATGTGGCAATTGCGAGGTTATCGGGGATCGGCCTGGCCTCGGTATCCGTCATCAGCGCTGACCGGACGAAAAAGAGGGTGGCGCTTAGGCATGCCAGGACAACCAGCGATCTGATTATCATTTTACTCATGGATCGGCTCCGCAATGTGTTGTGTGTCAGAGTAGACACGCTGGGTTCCGGGCTGTTCCCCTTGTGATAGAAAAGTAATAAGCCTATGATTTATAGCGCAATTTATCCAGAGCCGGTGGGTGCAACCTTAAATCAACCATAGTGCGATAGGTGGTGTTATACAGATGCTGTTGGAAAAGGATACCTCAATCGGTGATAGGTTTGCGTTGGGCCTGCTGAACGGCTTGATCGGGTTGCCGACAGGTTTTTTTGTTTGGTTCATACTCAACGGGTTTCTCCTGTTGGATGGCGTCTGGTTGCCAATCCAGGCCATTATCTGGTTCGCGCTTATCATGGCGCTCCTTGGGATGCTCATTCATGATGCATTTCTAGCCGCGTTATATGGAAAGCTATGGTCGATCATTATGAACTGGCTGAGGTATTTCTAAAAGCCGTTGTGTGCCTGCCTACAGGCTGCATTATCAAAACTTACAGTAGGAGTGGTGCTACAGTGGCGTTTGATGCCTTGCTGTAGGCAGGCACACAACGGCTGAACGTAACATATTAGGTTGCCGGGTTAATTATTGATTCGGTTTACTCCCCTCACCCTAGCCCTCTCCCGGAGGGAGGGGGGACAAGCAGTGAATCTATGCAGACATACAATCTAGCGAGGAGATGGTCATGACAGAACACTATCAGGGCAGTTGCCATTGCGGCGCCGTTCGTTTTTCCTTTGAAGGTGATGAGATAGACAGAGGAATACGCTGTAACTGTTCGATTTGCTCGCGCAAGGGGGCGATGATGACGCTTCAGGCCATTCCCCCGGCGCAATTCACGATAGAGGCGGAGGAGGGGACATTGGAACTCTACCAGTTCGGCGCCAAGACCGCAAAACACTATTTCTGCAAACAGTGTGGTATCTATCCTTTCCATGAGACCGCCAGAATGCCGGGCCACTTTCGCGCCAACCTGGGTTGTATCGAGGGAATCGATCCCTTCTCGTTGGATGCCGAGGTGTTCGACGGGAAACACCTGCTTTAAGCGGATCGATACGACGAAAAGAGACTCTTGCAAAGATCGCCAAGCCCGCAAAGGATTCCCAAACCTGTCTACCGAACATGTACAGAGAACCCTTCGACAATGAGCTTTCGCAGACGATCTGGGAGAGCAAATACCGCTACCGGGATGGCGCGAAGTTCCATGATCAAAGCATCGACGACACCTGGCGTCGGGTGGCGCGGGCAGTCGCATCCACTGAGGGCGAACAGGCCCCAACCTGGGAAGCCCGCTTTCATGAACTGTTGCGGGGTTTCCGCTTTCTTCCCGGGGGACGCATCCTGGCGGGCGCCGGGACGAGACACCGGGTAACCCTGTTCAACTGCTTCGTGATGGGTGAGATAGCTGATTCCGTGGATGGGATTTTCGAGGCACTGAAGGAGGGAGCCGTCACCATGCAGCAAGGAGGCGGTGTCGGCTACGATTTCTCGAGCCTGCGTCCCAGGGGCGCGTCGGCGGCTCAGGCCGGCGCCCTCTCATCCGGTCCCGTCTCATTCATGCGCATCTGGGACGCCATGTGCGAGACGCTGCGCTCCACCGGCAATCGCCGGGGAGCGATGATGGGGATCTTGCGATGCAATCACCCGGATATCGAGGAGTTCATCAATGCCAAGCGGGATTTTCGGGAACTGCGAAACTTCAATCTATCCGTGCTGGTGACTGATGCCTTCATGCAGGCGGTAAGGAGCGATGACGAATGGCCCTTGATCTTTCCTGTAAAGGGTGAGAAGAACCTGGGTGATAGGATAGACGCGGTTTGGTCCGGTTACACCAAGCCCGTTGCATGCCGCATCCATCGCAGGATGCGCGCCAGGGATCTTTGGCAACGGCTGATGCGCGCCGCCTATGATACGGCGGAGCCCGGGGTGCTGTTCATCGACCGCATCAACGACAACAACAACCTTTACTACCGTGAGCGGATCAGTGCAACCAATCCTTGCGGTGAAATACCCCTGCCCCCCTACGGCGCCTGCGATCTCGGATCGATCAACCTGACACAATTCGTAACCAGGGCCTTCAGCGAACAGGCGGAATTCGCTTGGTCGGCATTCAAGTCATGGATAGCGACTTCGGTACGCTTCATGGATGACGTGATTACTTTGTCACACTTTCCACTGCCCGCCCAGCGAGAGCAGGCAACAGCCACAAGGCGTATCGGACTGGGGGTGACGGGGCTTGCCGACATGCTGATGATGTTGGGTCTGCGCTACGGCGATCAGTCATCGTTCGTCTTCGTCGATCGATTGTTTTGCCAGTTGCGGAATAGCGCATACCGTACCTCCTGTGCCCTCGCGCAGGAGAAAGGCGCCTTCCCCGGCCTGCGGACAAGGCCATACCTGAAAGGGGCTTTCATCCGCCGATTGCCCAAGGATATTCAAACACGGATCGGCGCCACCGGCATACGCAACAGTCATCTGCTGGCGATGGCGCCGACCGGCACCATCAGCCTGTTGGCGAACAACGTATCCAGTGGTTTGGAGCCGGTATTCGGTGATCGCTATCAACGTAAGATTCGACAGCCGTCAGGTGGTGAAGTCATGGTCGAGGTCATTGATTACGCCTGGCGGCAGTGGCGTATGCAGGGGGGGGACACCGTTCCGGACTGCTTCGTGACGGCCCGTGAACTGGATGGCGAAACCCACCTTGCGATGCAGGCAAGGATCCAGCCATACGTGGATAACGCAATATCCAAGACCGTGAATCTGTCCCGCGACACGGGCTTCGGTCAGTTCAGTTCACTCTATGAAGAGGCCCATGCGCTCGGACTCAAAGGATGCACGGCATATAGACCTAATCCGGTCAGCGGTGAAGTGCTTCACTACGATGATCCCCACACGGCGGAGGTCCAATGTTGTTCGATCGACAGAGAGGGGGCGTGACAAGACGTTTGCTGAGAGGGCTTGCTCTACTGCTCGCTAGCGGCAGTCTATTGCTTATCGCAGTCATTTTTCTACTTCGATATGTTGATCCGCCGTTCTGGTCCTGGATGATACAACGGGAACTCGATCCTCCCACCGGCTACCCCTGCCTTTTACCCATAAGCAGATGCATGAGAACGTCGGTCATTAAGAAGCAGGAATCCCTCGCACATAGCCTGCAAAGTAAAAATCCACGTTCTAAGAACGTGGTTTTGACGTGTGCCTGGCATGACGCACAGGCCGCCGTTCCAGGCGAAGCCTGGGACATGATGGTC
>JAHXHR010000155.1:0-2976 GCA_025656505.1 Candidatus Thiodiazotropha sp. (ex Epidulcina cf. delphinae)
AGCCGGACTGGGGGTCGCCCTGGTGGCAGGACCCCTGGGGGTATTCGTGGTCTGGCGGCGGATGGCCTATTTCGGCGACACCCTGGCCCACTCCGCCCTGCTCGGCGTGGCCCTGGGTTTCCTGCTCGGCATAAACCTCAATCTCTCGGTGGTGCTGCTCGGCATCGCACTGGCATTGCTGCTGGTGGGAATGAGCAGAAACCGCCAGCTATCCAGCGACACCCAGCTCGGCATTCTGGCGCACAGCGCACTCTCCCTGGGGTTGGTGGTGATGGCGTTTCAAACCTCGGTGCGGGTCGATCTGATGGGCTATCTGTTCGGCGACATCCTTGCCGTAACGGCCACCGACCTGCTCTGGGTCTGGGGCGGCGGATTGCTGGCGTTGCTGGTGCTGCTGCTGATCTGGCATCCCCTGCTTTCGTTGACGGTCCACGAAGAGTTGGCCCAGGTTGAGGGGGTGCCGGTCGGCGCCATGCGTCTGGTCTTCATGCTGCTGATCGCCCTGGTGATCGCGGTCTCGATGAAGATCGTCGGCGTGCTACTCATCACCTCAATGATGATCATCCCCGCCGCCGCAGCGCGGCGCTTCAGCCGCACACCGGAGCAGATGGCGGTGACGGCTGCCGGGATGGGGGCATTGGCGGTGGTATTGGGCCTGGCCGGATCATGGCATTGGGATACACCGGCCGGACCTTCCGTGGTGGTGGCTGCCGCCTCGCTGTTTGGGCTGAGTCAGTTGGCGAGGCAACCGGTGTGATATTAATCCGGCACCCTAATTCTACTTTGTCACATTTATCCTATTGATTATAAAAGAATGATGGTAATATGCCTCTTTTCAAACCTGTTTCGTAAAAGCGAAGGGGACGAGCATCAGCAGTAGCCTGGTTCACCCAACCGGTGAAGTAGTTTAGTATCAGAATGGAGCGGTCAACTGCGGTTTTCAGGTTCAACCCTCTCCCTTTGATTCGCCGGATCACCTAGCGTGGTGTCCCGCAAAAAGTCATGGTTTTTTTAAAAAAGTAAGCTATCGGCGCTATCGGCAATCCGGCTCACCAAGTTCTCCCGTCTACGGTCTTTTCTCCTGCGTTCTCCAGGGAAAGCGACCGTCTTATCCAACTGCTCCCTGCGACGGTCCCGTCCCGTATAGCGCCTGACGTAAGGATGCGCATGTAAACGTCTTCTCTTGATAGTGGTTGCATTCAATCTGCCGATGGTTGAATGAACCATTCTCGGGGGTTTGATATAGACCAAGCCATGGCACTCTCGCAATTCGGACCCGGTATCCACGATCTCGAGGATTTTACTGCCCGATATCCTGGCGCCCTTGACAGGCAATTCAGACCAGGCCGGCTTGAAATAACGGTTGACCAGCTTAAGCAAATCTCCAGCCTTGTACTCTCCGGGAATTCCCTTGATGAACACCCACATATTCCGTCCCTCTCATATTGCCCAACTATAGCAAACCCAGACACACCAAGCCCCACCAGCAACCCTTGCCCTGCACCCCCGCAAGCGCACACTTCACCCCGCCCAACTGCGGTTTTCAGGTTGAAGAGGTTCTTAAATCACAACTTTCCGCGAATCAGGCGATAGTGACTTCATCACTGAGATAAACCTCCTGGATGGCGCGCAACAGTTCAACACCCTCCGCCATCGGCCGTTGGAATGCCTTGCGACCGGAGATCATACCCATGCCACCGGCCCGCTTGTTGATGACTGCGGTGCGCACTGCTTGCGCCAAGTCGCCTTCACCCGATGAAGCGCCCCCCGAGTTGATCAGACCCGCCCGACCCATGAAACAGTTGGCCACCTGATAACGCACCAGATCGATCGGGTGATCGGTGGTGAGATCCGTATAGACCTTTTCATTTGTCTTACCGAACTTAACCGCCATGTACCCACCGTTACCCACAGCCTGTTTCTGCTTGACGATATCGGCCTCGATCGTCGCCGCCAAGTGGTTGGCCTGTCCGGTTAAGTCCGCCGCCGTATGATAATCGACACCATCTACCTTAAAGGAGACATTTCGTAAGTAAGCCCACAGCACCGTGACCATACCCAGCTCATGGGCATGCATAAATGCCTCTGAAATCTCCTGAATCTGGCGTCTGGATTCCACCGACCCATAATAGATGGTAGCGCCCACGGCAACCGCCCCCATGTCGAATGCCTGGTCTACCGAGGCAAACAAGGTCTGGTCGTAAAAGTTGGGATAGCTGAGTATTTCGTTGTGGTTGATCTTGACCAGGAAAGGGATCTTGTGGGCATACAGGCGGGAGACCGAACCCAATACACCCAGTGTGGAGGCAACGGCATTACACCCCCCTTCGATGGCCAGTTCGACGATCATGGCCGGATCGAAATAGATCGGGTTTGGGGCGAACGATGCCCCCCCCGAATGTTCCACCCCTTGATCAACCGGCAGAATCGAGAGATAACCGCTACCGTCCAGGCGTCCTGTATTGAAAAGCGTCTGCATCGCTCGCAGCACACCGGGTTTAAGGTCTTTGTGGGCTAAAACCCTGTCCACATAGTCGCTCCCGGGGAGATGAATCATCCCTTTGTCTATCGTCGTGCAGGTGTGCGTGAGCAAGCCCTCCGCCTCCTCACCAAGCAGGGAAACAATGTTGGTCATGCCGAGTCTCCTAAAAATGAACGCCATCCGGCATCTCATCGCTCGAGCCCGAAAAAAACCGCAAGATATGGCGAGTAGCGAAAACCAGGATGAAACGCCGTGTTGAAGTATAGTTTCGTAATGACTTTATGTAAGTGACCACGTCATACCAATCAGCGAGACGCTAGTGCGCCTCGCCATAGATGTAACATTCAGAGCCACCCAAATGCGCCAGAACGCCCCGCAGGAAGTGCCCTTGGGGTGCATAAGCCGGGAATGGCAGGCCCCTTCCAAGCAACGCAACAACGCACATGAAATGCCCTATGATCCGTATTACACTCCGCTTTCATGAGGCCGCTCCT
>JAHXHR010000155.1:2986-4182 GCA_025656505.1 Candidatus Thiodiazotropha sp. (ex Epidulcina cf. delphinae)
ATCATAACTTCTTGATTAAACAGCAATTATACCATAGGACGCGGCCTTTTTTCATTCGTGGCGTATGAGGTATCTGGAACACCTGCTCGCCACAGTGCAAAAGCACTGTACAAAACAACGGCAACCAGACTGATCCGGGATCCTTCACCATCGAGATAAGGAAGAATGCTGAATATCGCTTAATCCTGTATTCGGGTTAATAGTGGTTGGAAAGATTACCGATACCAGCAATCCGGCCTGGTCCGTACGATTACACATTTTGATGGAGGCGTGATGCAGATCCACGATGCGTTTGACGATGGACAGGCCCAAACCGCTCCCTTCCGTGCCGGCGCCTTCGCCACGTCGAAAACGCTGATAAAGACCTTCCCATTGTTCCTCAGGAATGCCTGGTCCCGAATCCTCCACCTCAAATCGCACGCCGCCGTCTATCTCTTCCAGGCTCACGCTGACCTGCCCTTTATCAGGCGTATAACGGATCGAGTTGTCGATGAGATTCCTCAGTAGTATCTGTACCCCAGGCATATAGCCTGGCACCGCAACAGACTGCGCCACGCCGTCATAAGACGGATCAATATCCTTTTCAAGCGCCATTGTCCCGATGGATGAGAGAATATTGATGGTCTCGGCGTGGAGATCGACTTTCTGTGACGGGAATTTGTCGATCGAACGACTATCCATGCGCGCCAGGGTCAATAACTGCTCCAGCAAATGGGTAGTGTGATCAACGCCACAAATGATCTGATCCAGGAAACTGCGATGCCCGTTGGTTTCTTCGACCAGCGATTTTGCCTGCACCAATGTCTTGAGTGCAGCCAGCGGGGTTCTCAATTCATGGGCGGCGTCGGCGGTAAAGCGTCGCTCGTTCTCCGAGGCGCCTCGCAACCAACTGAACAGACGGTTCAGGACTCCACCATCGGCACCACCTCGAGAGGAACGCCTTGCGGCGAGATAGGCGCCAGGGTAGCGTCATATATCTCCTCGACCTCGTGATACGCGACGCGATAGACAAAGGACGCGGCTATCAGCCACAGGATAACGATAGTCAAAATCAGACTAATCAGGAGTCGTCTGCGAATCGAAGCGTTAGTCGCCTTACGCACACCTAGGGGGCGTTCTCAATTACCTGAGTGAGCGTGATTCTGAGTCATTTTTCGTGCCGGCAAGGCGCGATGAGGCATAATAGTCATTCTATT
>JAHXHR010000156.1 GCA_025656505.1 Candidatus Thiodiazotropha sp. (ex Epidulcina cf. delphinae)
GATCGCCGGTTGGGAAGTGATCAAGTATCGTCCCTCTCAATACATGGCCGCCTTCCTCATCATGGAAGGGGTGATGGTCGGTGTCTTCTCAGCCCTGGACGCCATGCTTTTCTACGTCTTCTGGGAAGCGATGCTGATTCCGATGTTCCTTATCATCGGTGTCTGGGGCGGGGCGAACCGGGTCTACGCCACGATCAAGTTCTTCCTCTATACCTTCTTCGGCTCGGTGTTCATGTTGGTCGCCTTGATCTACATGTATTTTCAGTCGGGCAGTTTCGATATCCTCGGCTTCCATACCCTCAAACTGGGCCTGACCGAACAGATCCTGATCTTTGTCGCTTTTCTCATGGCCTTTGCGGTCAAGGTGCCGATGTGGCCGGTACACACCTGGTTGCCCGACGCCCACGTCGAGGCGCCCACCGGCGGCTCGGTCATTCTGGCGGCGATCATGCTGAAGATCGGCGGTTACGGCTTTCTCCGTTTCAGTCTGCCGATCACCCCGGATGCCAGCCATACCCTGGACTGGCTGATTATCGGCATGTCGCTGATCGCCGTGGTCTATATCGGTTTCGTCGCCCTGGTTCAGCAGGACATGAAGAAGCTGATCGCCTATTCGTCGATCGCCCATATGGGGTTCGTTACCCTGGGTTTCTTTATCATCTTCATCATCAGCCAGAACAATGGCGGCAGCGGCGCCGCGTTGGGCGTGCAGGGCGGTATGGTGCAGATGGTCTCCCATGGCTTCATCTCGGCCGCGCTGTTCCTCTGTGTCGGGGTGCTATACGACCGCCTGCACAGTCGACAGATCAACGACTACGGCGGAGTGGTGAACACCATGCCGGTCTTCGCCGCCTTCATGGTCTTTTTCGCCATGGCCAATGCGGGACTGCCCGGCACGTCAGGTTTCGTGGGTGAGTTCATGGTCATCCTGGCCAGCTTCCGCGCCGATTTCTGGTACGCTTTCCTGGCCGCCACCACCTTGATCATCGGTGCGGCCTATACCCTGTGGATGGTCAAGCGGGTCATCTTCGGCGATGTCGCCAACGATGGTGTGGCGGCACTGCAGGACATGAACAATCGTGAATTTATCGTGCTCGGCACCCTGGCGGCGGCAGTCCTGCTGCTGGGGCTGTGGCCGGCGCCCCTGGTTGAGGTAATGGATGCCTCCGTCAACAACCTGCTGCAACATGTTGCAGTGTCAAAACTTTAACTGACGGAGTCCGACTCGGTAGCGTTCAAATGCAATTCGATTCAACACAACTGATCCCGGTATTGCCGGAAATCTTCCTCCTGACCCTGGCCTGTGTGGTACTCTTGGTCGATCTGTTTATCCGTGATGAGCAACGCATCGTCAGCTACGGCATCAGCCAGGTAGGCCTGATCCTGACCCTGGTGATTACCATTCTCGTCTCACAGCCCGGCACTCAGATCCTGTTCGACGGCAGCTATGTCAGAGATCCGATGAGTGACCTGCTGAAGCTGGGTATCCTGTCGATCACCTTCCTCGCATTCCTCTATGCCAAGGACTATTTGCGTGAGCGGGATCTGTTTAAAGGTGAATTCTATACCCTGGGGTTGTTCGCCGTTTTGGGCATGTTGATCATGACCTCCGCCAACAGCTTCCTGACCATCTACCTGGGGTTGGAGCTGCTGGCGCTCTGTCTCTATGCCCTGGTGGCCTTCAACAAAGATTCACCACAGGGCGCCGAGGCGGCGATGAAATATTTTGTCCTGGGAGCCCTGGCCTCGGGCATGCTGCTGTATGGCATCTCAATGATCTACGGCGCCACCGGCACCCTGCGTTTCGATGAATTGGCGCAGCTGGTGACCAAAGGCGATCTGAACCGGCTGGTAATGGTTTTCGGTATCGTCTTCCTGGTTATCGGTCTGGCCTTCAAGCTGGGAGCGGTTCCATTCCACATGTGGGTGCCGGACGTCTACCACGGCGCACCCACGCCGGTCACCCTGTTTCTCGGCAGCGCGCCGAAGATCGCCGCGTTCGCATTGGCCATGCGGTTGTTGGTGGACGGCCTTGCCGATCTGCACGGCGGCTGGGAGGGATGGCAAGGGATGCTGATAATCCTGGCGATACTCTCCATGGCCGTCGGCAACCTGATCGCCATTGCCCAGACCAACATCAAGCGCATGCTCGCCTACTCCACCATCTCCCATGTGGGCTTTATCCTGCTGGGCATACTGGCGGGCACCAAGGAAGGCTATACAGCAGCGATGTTCTATACCCTGGTCTATGCACTGATGTCCGCAGGCGGCTTCGGTATCGTCATCGCCCTCAGCCGCAAAGGCTTCGAAGCGGAGAATCTGGATGATTTCAGGGGACTCAATCAACGCAACCCCTGGTTCGCCGGTATGATGCTGTTGCTGATGTTCTCCATGGCCGGGGTGCCGCCCACCGTCGGTTTCTTTGCCAAGCTGTTCGTACTTGATGCCGTGGTCTCCGTGGAGTTGACCTGGCTGGCCTTGGTTGCTGTGTTCTTCTCCATCATCGGCGTCTTCTACTACATCCGTGTCGTCAAGTTGATGTACTTCGATCAGCCGACCGACGAGACCCCGCTGACAGTGGGGATGGATACCCGGTTAGTGCTCTCACTGAACGGTCTGGCGATGCTTTTTCTCGGCCTGTTTCCGGCAGGTCTGCTCTCCCTCTGCCGCAGCGCCATCGGTAGCTGAGTTTTTTTTCGCAAGGGTCTTGTCATCCGGTTACCAGACAGGTAGTATTCCCTTCCTTGATGCGGGGTGGAGCAGTCTGGTAGCTCGTCGGGCTCATAACCCGAAGGTCGTTGGTTCAAATCCAGCCCCCGCTACCAATGCTATAGACGGCTCGAGAAAATTGTCATTACCGACACTTTTCCCGGGCCGTTTTTTATTATCCACGCTGCTCTTTTTTTAAGACTTGTCCTGTCTTGTCGTCATATACGGGATTCCAGCCGGCTCGCCATAGAACGCGAGAGACAGGCCCTTCCGAAATACCGCCTCCGATAGTCTGAGTGATGTTTTCGTGCCGGGCCGACTCTGCCTGTAAGGTTCAGTGCGTGGTCCCTACGCCTTGAGAAGTCCATTTCTGTGTCGAACCCTGCAATCTGAGTAATATCGGCAGAGAAGACGCAGGTTTTTGTGACGATATCGATAGAGCGAACGGATGTCAGGGTAGAGCATAGCGGCTGCGTTCAGCTTGGTTACATATACACCACCCCAGTACTCTTTCAAGGTGACGAAAAAGATGTAGACACAATCAGTCTGGAATGCTCAATAGAGGGCGTGTTCGGTATGAGATGCGGATGAAATGGTTCCGCCTCCCCATCTTCCCGGCGCTGATATCTGTTGGGATTAACGATTATCGGATAGACCTTGGACCTTAGGATGATGATATGCACAACTACGATGGCTTATTAAGAAGCATCACAATGATATTGCTCACCATGATAATGGTGTCTCTCTCCATGACGACCCTGGAGGCAGTGTTTGAGTCGCCCCTTCCGGCGCTGTTCTGGTACCCCGCGCTGATTGGGATTGTCTTGCTGATGCTGATGTCGGTCGTGCTGGCTGTTGTCCTCGTAATCAGACGCATGGCCAAGCGATATCGTCAAATGATGATTCGTCGGGCAGGGAAAGCGGTAGGCCGGCAGTTCGGCGGCGGCAGGAAACCGGTGTTAGGCGAGATTTCACCAGAAGGCGGTCTTCCGGGAGGTTCGTAAAGTGGGAGCGATGCGAAACAGCATCGCTGAACTTATGGAAACAGGGTTCAGATGCTCGACGCAAAAGGCGACCGTACCCGATGGGATTGCATATCATGGTTTACGTACTTGAACCTAAACACAGTAGTGGACCCCAATTTTCAGACAGCTCTATAAGTGCATTCTGCCCTTATTGATCATTGACCTGGTCAAGGGTTTTGTTACACCCCAGTTAAGCTACTTTTTTCCACTCTAGCCATTGTTGCTCAAAGTCGTTTGGACTCACATAGTC
>JAHXHR010000157.1 GCA_025656505.1 Candidatus Thiodiazotropha sp. (ex Epidulcina cf. delphinae)
TTTGTATATTTCTTTCTGGTTGTCATTATTCTCTACCTCAGTTAAGTTAATTATGCTTAACTGGGTTGTACAATTCCATTAGACCACGTCAACCCTTACCATGCCGGGACTTTCACCCGGCCGGATGCGCCACGCTTTGCGCGGCGCGATAACACCTCACATCAACGGCAGCAAAAAGTGCCGCTCGTTTTTCGCTCTGCTTTTTGCTGCCGTTGATGTAATTATTAGCAGCTTTACCAATACTCAGGCGAATTTAAAGATAATGCACACTGAACCATACCTTGCTTTTTGGTAAGGATGCCTTCTACAAGCTCTTGAGCCATCCAAGCTTCTTCAGGGTATTTCAATTTATGAGGTGGCTTAAGATTATGATCTCCTTTGAAGCCAGTGCGTATGTAATAATTTGGATCACCATATACAAGCACTATCTCAGCACCACGCTCTTTTAGCGTTTCAAGCCCCTTATTAATTAACTGTGTTCCTATCCCGCTTCTTTGCGCAAACCTTGTAACTGCTAAGGGAGCAAGAATATAAGCTGAAACTCGCTCAACACATTCAATGTTTACTGAACTAAAAATAACATTGCCAATAATCTCGTTATCTTGTTCTGCTACAAGAGAAAGAATTGGTAGTGCTGTTTTGTCCTCTAAAAGATCAATAGCTAGTTGGGAGATAATTTTTCCCTCAGGTTGATCAAACGCATTTTGGTGAACCTTTCTGATAGCCTTTTTATCGTTTTCTACTGATTCTCTTATTTTCACTGACTTTTCCTATAGACTGCTAACAGGTGATTATGTAACACGCTCGAATATTGGGATATGCAACACACACAAATACTGTAACTCAAGTTTCGGAGTTCAAGTTCAACTCGTTTCCATGTTCTATGTGGAAACGCATGATGTGAACCGGGCGTAGAGTGCGGCCCTGCCGCACCATGCCGGGTTGCGCTCCTGTTTGCTAGGAGAGGTTTTTTCACTTTGCGATCCCCTGACCAATACCTTGGATTCCAGGGCTTCAAGTTACGGTGCGGCAGGGCCGCACCCTACGAAGCTCGTAGAATAAATGATCGACCAAGCCATTGAAAAAAATAACAATCTTTTGGCAAAGCAATTTCCGGATATTTACCGTAAATTCATGGTTGCCATAAAAATGCCGGACTATTCCATAAATAGCAAGAAGCGTTACCTTGGTTGGATTAGTCGATTCCTTCGTTTCCACTGCGACAGGCTCCCAAATGACTGTTCCGAACCGGATCTAGCCCGGATGTTTCACCCGGCTGCTGATAATCTGAATTAACCTTTTGATTTAACATGTAATTTCTAGAATATTAGCAAGTTAAGAACACAGGTACCGGCTCTTGTAATGATGTTTTGCTACGCGAACCATCGTCGGCAAGCAAAAAGCTTGGGAATGCGCCGGTCGCCCAGTGTCTGAAAGGCTGCCTTGGGCGCGTAAGCTTACCAGGTAGTCGTTCCGTGCCAACCTGATTTACGATGCTGTATTTTGCAATCCTTCAATCTTTTTCATGCATGCTTCCCGGGAAACGGATTTGAGGGTTTCGATCCGCGCTGCGAGGGTGGTTAATTCCGCTTCCGTGATGCGGTAGCGCTTGCTGTAGCGCGCATCGACGTAGGCGCGGCGCAACAGCTCGAAGAGGTGTTTTTCCGCTTTGCTGTCGTTGGGAAAAATGGCGGCGAAGCGGTGGTCAAAACCGGCGGCTTGTTGGAACAGTTTTTCCATGTCGTGCTCTTTTGGCCGGTAGCCGGTATGTACGAGCAGCAGGCAAGTGATGTAGCGTTCGGCGGATTGGTGAAGATCGAATGCTGCGATCTTTAATCCACCGTCGGATATTTGGAATTCCGCGCCTCGCATAAAGCGATCGGCACTCTCCATCCACTCCTCAAAATACTCCCGCGCATGGCGCAACATGACCTCGGGCGGCAGCTCCTTGGGCGGCCGGGCCAGTTTGTAGCGCTTGGTGTTGTGGAGCATGTAACCCTCCTTCAGAATGTCCATGAAGAAAAAGCGGCGCTCGGCGAGCATCTGGTTGACGTGCTGGATGGTGTGGACGATGTAGTTGACGCGGGTGCCGTGTCGGCCGGGTTGCAGGGCCGCTTTGAGGTCGTTGTCGTAGGCGATGTCGCGCTCGTCGCCCTTGTCGGCGGTGACGATGAGAATGTCGAAATCGGAGCGGTATTCGTAGGTGATGTGGTCCTCTTCGTATCGGTCTTCCACCCAGTCGCCTCGGGCGTGGGAACCGAAGAGGATGATCATCTCTACGTCATGCCGGGCGCACACGGCTTCGACGATTTTTTTCAGTTCGTATTGCTTGCGCGGCGGCAAGTGTTTGGGGCGTGTCTTCATTCTGTACCAGGCCGCGGGGCCCCTTGTATCCTTATAGCTGTACTCCATCATGGCGTTATCTCCTGACAGTCGTTCCATGTACGTGCGCGCGCCCTTTCCGGCACGACGATGCGCGTACTTCGTCCTATCAGGTGCGGCGGGTTTATTCCCCATGGGTGTCACGGATGTGCTATTACGCCCCCGCCCGGCCTTGTCGCCGGGCGCTACGACCGCCTGAGATCGGGCTCTATCCTAGCGAAATGCGGGGGATTGTGGAAGGGGGGGGCGCCACCGGGCTCCAATGCCGCCAGGACAACCATCGCCGGCCGGGATCCGGGATCGATGGGAACACAGCATGCAACCGACGCCGCTATCCGGGGCGGCGGCGATGAAGCGTCCGAAGTCATCGTTATAAGGTTCCAGGGCGACCCGGTGCATCCCTCGTCCCTGGACCAGGGTCAGTTTGTCACTCTACGACGGATCCCTATCTGGCCCCATGCCCCGTCAGCACAACGGGAATGGTCTGAAAGAGGATGACGATATCCAGCAGCAGGCTGTTGCTGCGAATGTAATTCAGATCGTAATAAAGCTTGTTGGCCGCATCTTCGGCCGTCTCGCCATAAGGGTACCGCACCTGCGCCCAGCCGGTAATTCCCGGCTTTACCTGATGTCTGAGTGAATAACCCTTGATCCGGCGTTCAAACTCGGAGACGAACTCCGGTCTCTCCGGTCGCGGCCCGACCAAACTCATCTCTCCCTTCAAGACATTGAATAACTGTGGTAATTCGTCAATCCGGGTGTTGCGGATAAACCTGCCGATGCGGGTCACCCTGACATCATTCCGGGCCGCCATCCGGGCGCCTGACTTTTCGGCATCCATCCTCATGCTTCGAAACTTCAACACCGAAAAGTATTTCCCTTTCAAACCGACTCGCACTTGGCGGTAAAACACGGGATCGCGGCCAAGGCTGCTGAGCCAGATCAACAGCATCACGCCGAGCATGACCGGACTGACGGCAATCAGAATCAGCAGACTCATCAGGATATCCAGCCGGCGCTTACCGACACCTTGGACCGGCTCTCGCCGGGATAGGGTTAGGCGATTGAATATGAAGGAACCGGCAATCGTGCTCGACGGATTGATTGCAGCAAGTGAATCGCTCGCTTCGATCCGGTCCGGCTCATAATCCGTTTCATAGCGATGAGCGACCAGCTCGTGATCTCTACCAATAGCCATGTTCCTCTCTCCCGTATCTTTAATTTGTATGCACTAGTGATCCACCACCACTGACCACCCGCTGCACGGATGTGTCGCCAGACAAGTCATCCATGGCGTCGCTGATCGGTACAAAAGGGGTGGCTCCCTGTATCAACGGTTCGGAATGCCTGGTATGGGAGATATGATTTCAAATAATCACCGTCCGGCAGTATCGAATGGCGCACATGACATCTGTGACTTTTTCACTGGTCTTTGCCGGTTGGTCCGATACGATGGCATATTTCAATCGGGGACAGAGGTCGTTCAAACTAAAAATCTGCGTTCTAAGAACGCAGACTTGCCTAGTGCCCCCTAGAAGGGGGCCTATAAGCCAGCCCTCTAAGAAGGCTGGCCTGAGT
>JAHXHR010000158.1 GCA_025656505.1 Candidatus Thiodiazotropha sp. (ex Epidulcina cf. delphinae)
CTATCAGTGGAACCGTGACGGCAGCGCCGTCAGCGGCGCCACCAGCACGACGTATACCTTGGGCGATGACGATGTGGGACATACCATCTCTGTGACGGCCGGCTATACCGACGGCGGCGGCACGCTCGAGCGTGTCACCTCAAGCGCCACCGCCGCGGTGGCCAACATCAATGACAGCCCGACCGGCTCGGTCACGATCAGCGGCGAAACCACCCAAGGGCAAACGCTGACCGCCGATGCCAGTGGTCTGGCCGATCGTGACGGATTGGGCGTCTTCAGCTATCGCTGGCAGTCCGGCACGGCAGAGGTCATAGAAAACAGCGGCGCCTACACCCTTACCGCCAGCGATGTCGGCAACCGGATAACGGTATCTGTAAGCTACACCGACGGCCAGGGTACGCTAGAGAGCGTGACCAGCAATGCCACCACCGAGGTCGCTGCGGCGGCAAGCGACGTACCGGTGGTGGCGGCGCCCGCAGATATCACGGTAGACGCCACCGGCCTGTTTACCGAGATCGATATCGGCACGGCCACGGCCACGGATACCGAAGACGGCGACTTAACGCCTGCCGTGACACAGATCGTGAGTAATAGCGCGGCTCCCGTAACACTCACCGGCAACCCGGTGTTTTTCAGTCCCGGCATCCACCTGCTGAGCTGGACGGCGACTGACTCGGACGACAATACCGGCTTGGACACCCAGACCGTGCATGTCGTGCCCATGGTCTCGTTCAGCAAAGACCAGGTCAGCGCCGAGGGCGAGACCGCCGGCTTCAAGGCGATCCTCAACGGTCCCGCGGTCAACTACCCGGTCACGGTGCCGTACACCGTCTCGGGCACCATGTTGAACGACGGCAGCGACCACAACCTGAGCGACGCCAGTGTGACCATCGACCACCCGGCCCTGGAGGCCTCCGTCAGCGTCAGCTTTGTCGATGACGGCGCCAACGAGGGCACGGAAACCCTGGTGATCACCATGGGTTCACCCGGCAATGCGGTAATCGGACCGGTCTCATCCCACCGTATCGAAGTCCGGGAAGGCAATGTCGCCCCGACCGTCGAGCTGATCGCGGACCAGGCTGGCGCCATCACCCGCGTCATCGGCCAGACGGACGGCCCCGTAGCGGTCACGGCCATCGTTACCGACCCCAACCGGGGAGACCTCCATAGCCACGACTGGAGCGGCAGCGACAACCGCTTGATCGACACCGATGCAGACCCAGCGACATTCACCTTTGATCCCGCTAATCTGGATACTGGGGCCTACCGGCTGAAGCTGGCCGTCAGTGACGGCGTTGCCGGCGGTAGAGCCGAACTGTTGCTCAAGCTCGACGCCGCCTTGCCGGTACTGTCCGATGAGGATAGCGACGACGACGGAATCAGCGATGCCTCAGAAGGATCGGGCGACGACGACGGCGACGGTATTCCCAACTACCTGGATCACGCCGGTACGGCCCTCAACGTCATCCAGGAACAACAGGCCACCGCCTCAGCCTATCTGATGGAGACCGAGCCGGGGCTGGTATTCCTGTTAGGGGATATCGCCTTCCGCGCACACGGACACAGCACCAGTGTGACCGGCACCGATATCGAAAACCACGGCAATGACGGCGCCGGCGCCGAGGCCGACGCTACGCTTTATGTCTACAACGGCGGCCTGTTCGACTTCCGCCTGGAAGGCTTGCCCGTCACCGGTCAAAGCGTTGCTGTGGTGCTGCCGCAGCTTGCGCCGATTCCTGCCGATGCCGTCTACCGTAAACTGACGCCCTCAGGCTGGCAGGACTTTGTCATCGACGACTACAACCATGTCGCCTCAGTCGCCGGCAGCGACGGTTACTGTCCGCCGCCGGGGGATGTTTCATATACCACCGGCCTTACGCAAGGGGACTGGTGTGTTCAATTGACGATACAAGACGGCGGACCCAACGATGCCGACGAGGCCGCTGACACCAACATCGACGATCCCGGCGGCGTCGCGCAACAGCTCCCGCAATCGACGGACGATGGGAAAAGCGGTGGCGGTGGCGGCAGTAGTTCGCTGTTTGCATTGATATTGCTGGGATTAGCGTTTTTTCGGCGGCAAAAAAAGCCGGCCCGGAGGTTTCACCCGACCCCTGACGATATGAATTAACCTTTTGATTTAACATGTAATTTCTGGAGTATTAGCAAAGTGCAAAGTGTTACCCGGTCAGGCCGGAATAGGCCGCCAATGGGCACCAATTTCTGCCAATGGCTTAACGGCGGGCTGTGGCGCGCCTGAGCCCGTTTTAGGGGGCGTTCTCAATTAGCTGAGTGAGCGTGATTCTGAGTCATTTTTCGTGCCGGCAAGGCGCGATGAGGCGCAATAGTCATTCTATTGCAACGAATCGCAACGCCGCCAGCGCGGAAAAGGGCCGGAATCACGCCGCGAACGATGATTGAGAACACCCCCTAGTACCCCAAGTTTCGGCGTTCGTCTTGTTCCCATATTCTACGAGCTTCGTAGGGTGCGGCCCTGCCGCACCGTAACTTGCAGCCCTGGAAGCCAAGGTATCGGTCAGGGGGGCACAAAATGAAGAAACCCGTCATAGCCAACAAGCACGCAACCCGGCATGGTGCGGCAGGGCCGCACCCTACGCCTGAGCACCGCCTGGGATGTCTATGATACGGCAGGCGGGGGCAGATCCAGACCCTCAGCCGCTTCGTAGTGTTAATCCTGGGTTGAACCGACCCTGACCCTGCGGATAAAGCAGGGGCCGCCGGGCGCAAGGTCATGCCCAACGCGGCGATGCTGAAACGCATCCTCCTTTGCCAACCGCATCCGTTCCGCCTATGATGTCCCCGGCCGAGCCGACGCCACCGCCCCGGTATGGCCGATACCGACCGGGACGGTGAGCGCAACGAGCAAGCTGCATGACCTCAAGTTCGACCACCCGAACGAGGAGAAGGATTGTTATGCCGGAAGACCGGCAAAGGAGACGAAGAAACCATGGCGGTCACCATCACCATCAACGGCCTGACCCTGTGCCACCAGGGCAGCGGCGGCATCATCCTAAAAACCGCAGTTGGACGGGGTGAAGTGTGCGCTTGCGGGGGTGCGGGGCAAGGCGCAACAACGCGGAATAGTCATGCTATTCCAAGGCGTTGCAACGCAGCCACGCGCCCCCGCAAGCGTGCAATTCACCCCGTAGCGTGATTCACCCGGCAGGTGAATAGGCAAATCGAAGTCAATCGTTTGCCTATCAATAGCTTAGTATCAGAATGGAGCGGTCAACTGCGGTTTTTAGGATTATCCACAACACCCTGCCCGATGTCTGCAAGACCCCCGACAAGGGCGTTCCCGTCCCTTATCAGAACGAGGCCTACTCAAAAGATTTGATCAACGGCACAACAAGCTGCTTCGCCGACGGCGGCCACATGATCGCCAACCTCGGCAGCAAATTCGCCGTCTCCGTATTCGACGAACCCGGCGCCATGGGCGGGGTGGTGTCGGGCACGAGCAAGGCCGAGGCGGAATGGATCAGCCACTCCTTCGATGTCTTCTTCGAAGGCAAACCCGCCTGCCGGCTGACCGACAAGATGTTCATGAACCACCGCAATACGGCGAGTCTGGCCGGCCTGGTGCAGCGCGACCTGCCCAATAAGGAGCTGGCATTCTACGATGAGCTGTGCGAGATGGCGT
>JAHXHR010000159.1 GCA_025656505.1 Candidatus Thiodiazotropha sp. (ex Epidulcina cf. delphinae)
ATAGTGCGAGTCATATTTTCTTCCAAGAAAAAATCATATGATACAGCGTATTATCGAATTATATTAACCTTAATTGAGAACGCCCCCTAGCTAAAAACGCCCTTCTTGAAAAATTTTATGTATCTATCCTTTGACCTTATAAGCCGGAGCCCTTATACTGCCCCGACTTTGCTGGTGAGGCTCTCAATAGGGGACCGGTAAACCAGCATGCAGCTTACCGGAAACAGTCAGATACGCGTCATCGTGGAGCTCCAGGCAGGGGCGGCGATCGCCATCGGTTTGGTACTCCTGGTGTTGGGTAAGACAGCCGCATGCTCGGGATTGACCGGTGGTCTTATAGCTGCATTGGCGAATGGCTTTTTTGCCCTCAGATCCTTCGTACATTACCGTGCCCAGGATCCGGGAAAGATCGCCAGTCGCATGCTCGGCGCCGAGATCCAGAAGCTGGTATTGACGGGGCTGATGTTTACGATGGCGATTGTCGCCATCAGTCCGTTGAGTATCGGTGCGCTGTTGGGTGGTTATCTGTGTGTGCAGGTGGCGGTCCCGCTCATCGTTTTGGTTTTTCAAGATAGACAGAAGTCATAAGGTTATTAGGAAACATGTCCGGCGAGACCCTTACCTCTGGTGAGTACATCAAACACCATCTGACCAACCTGACATTCGGCAAACATGCAGATGGCGGTTGGGGCATTGCGCACAGCGCCGCAGAGGCCAAGGAGATGGGATTCTGGGCGATCCATTTGGACACGATGTTTTGGTCCTTGTTGCTGGGCGCACTGTTCCTCTATTTCTTCAGTAAGACGGCCAAGAGCGCTACCCGGGGTATCCCCGGCGGCGTGCAGAATTTTGTCGAATGGATCGTGGAATTCATCGATTCCAGCGTGCGAGGCTCCTTTTCCGCACGCAACACGCTGGTTGCACCGCTTGCGCTGACCATTTTCGTATGGATCTTTCTGCAGAATCTGATGGATCTGGTTCCCGTGGACGTGATCCCCGAGATCAGCAAATTGTTGGGTATCCATTTCATGAAGGTCGTGCCCTCCACCGATCCCAACGCCACTTTCGGCATGGCCATCGGTGTATTTCTCCTGGTTCTCTTTTACAGTATCAAGATCAAAGGCGTGGGCGGCTTCGTCGGCGAACTGACCCTACAGCCCTTCTCCTCCAAGAATCCCGTGGTCAATCTCCTTTTCATTCCGATCAATTTCATATTGGAATTCGTCAGCTTGGCCGCCAAGCCCATCTCTCTCGCCTTGCGTCTGTTCGGTAATATGTACGCCGGCGAAATGATCTTTATTCTGATTGCCATCATGTACAATGCCGGTCTCATCCTCGGCTTGTTCGGTGGCGTGCTTCAGTTGGGTTGGGCGATATTCCATATCCTGATTATCACTTTGCAGGCGTTCATCTTCATGACCCTGACCATTGTCTATCTGGATATGGCGCACCATGAACACTAATTACATTTTCACTACTATCTAGTTCATTAAACGGGAGACCAATAATGGAACAAGCACTGCTGTACATTGCCGGCGCGATCATGATGGGCCTGGTCGACGCCGTGCCCATGATCGCCGTGGGTCTGGCTATGTACGTACTGTTCGCTGTCGCCTGATTCAGGCCATTGAGCGAATTCTCTATCATCTCGTCCAACGAGAGGTAATTCCGGGATGAACATCAATCTGACTCTTATAGGTCAGCTGCTCTCATTTGCGGTGTTCGTGTGGTTCACCATGAAGTTTGTCTGGACCCCGATCATGGGTGCTCTGGAGACCCGCAAAAAAGAGATTGCCGACGGCCTGTCAGCTGCCGAACGCGGACAACACGAGCAGGAGCTCGCCAAGGAGCGCGCCAAGGACGTTTTACACGAAGCCAAGGCGCAGGCGGCTGAGATTGTGGCTCAGGCGCAAAAGCGCGCGGCCGAAATCGTCGACGATTCCAAGGCTACGGCGCGTACGGAAGGTGAGCGCATCCTTTCCGCCGCACAGGCGGAGATCGAGCAAGCGGCCAATCGTGCTCGTGAGCAGCTACGTGAGAAGATCGGCCGGTTGGTCGTGGCGGGCGCCGAAAAGATCCTCAGGAAGGAGATCGGCGCCGATGTCCACCAGGACATAGTCACAGCCTTGGCTAAAGAGATCTAGGGTAGGATTATGGCAGGTGAAGCTAGCACAATTGCCCGACCCTACGCCGAAGCGGTGTTTGCGCGTGCCGATGAGACCGGCAGTCTCGATACTTGGTTCGATGGGCTGACATTTCTATCGTCAGTGGTCGAGGATCGGGCCATGCTCCCCATTGTGGCTAACCCGCTGATCGATCAGGGCACGCTCGAAGCGCTAATGCTCGAAATAGTCGGCGGGCAGGTCAACGATGAAGGGGGCAATCTGGTCAAACTGCTGATTCAGAACGGTCGCCTCAGTCTGCTGCCTGAAATCAAGACACTGTTCGAGCAGCTCAAGGCAGATAAAGAGCGGGTAATGAAGGTGCAGGTCACTTCTGCCTACGCACTCAAGCCGGCGCAGAAAAAACTCATTGCCGAAGCATTAAAGGCCAAGTTGGGACGCGATGTCGCCATCACCAGTGAAAAAGACCCCGGATTGATCGGCGGCCTTCACATCCGTGCCGGCGACATGGTAATCGACGGCTCCGTCCGTGGAAAACTGCAGCAACTGGCGAACGAATTGGGAATCTAAGCGAGAAGCCATCATGCAACTCAATCCATCCGAGATCAGCGAACTGATCAAAAGCAAGATCGAGAAATTCGATCTTAAGACCGAGGCCCGCAACGAGGGTACGATCATCAGCCTGACTGACGGCATAGCCCGCGTTCACGGCCTCGAGGACGCCATGTCCTATGAGATGCTGGAGTTCCCGGGTAATACCTTCGGGCTGGCGCTCAACCTGGAGCGTGACTCTGTCGGCGCTGTGGTGCTGGGCGACTACAAGCACCTGAGTGAAGGCGATGCGGTGAAATGCACCGGCCGTGTGCTCGAGGTGCCGGTGGGTGAAAGCATGCTCGGCCGGGTGGTCGATTCGCTGGGTAACCCGCTGGACGGCAAGGGAGACATCGTCGCGGAGGCGACCTCGCCGATCGAAAAGGTGGCGCCGGGCGTTATCGAACGTAAATCGGTTGATCAACCCGTGCAGACCGGTATTAAGTCCATTGATGCTATGGTGCCGATCGGCCGCGGCCAGCGTGAATTGATCATAGGCGACCGTCAGACCGGTAAGTCCGCCGTTGCCATCGATGCGATCATCAGTCAGAAGGGCACCGGCATCAAGTGTATCTACGTCGCAGTAGGCCAGAAGAACTCGACTATCGCTCAGGTGGCGAGGAAACTGGAAGAGCACGGGGCCATGGAGCACACCATCATCGTCGCAGCGCCGGCGGCCTATTCCGCCGCCATGCAGTTTATCGCCCCCTACTCCGGCTGCACCATGGGCGAGTATTTCCGTGACAAGGGCGAAGATGCGCTGATTATCTACGATGATCTGACCAAGCAGGCCTGGGCCTATCGACAGGTTTCCTTGCTGTTGCGTCGTCCACCGGGTCGTGAGGCCTATCCGGGTGATGTCTTCTATCTCCACTCCCGTTTGCTGGAACGTGCC